>CAXTCD010000206.1:0-8453 GCA_964242145.1 uncultured Rhizobacter sp. | reverse complement strand
AGCCACCAGCACGAGCTTCCCGCCGCAGCGGGCAGCGCTGCGGCGGGCTTATCTTGCCGAGTTGAATTTGCCGAGCTGAATCAGCGATGGCGCCGCCGGCCCCAGCTCGGCAGCACCCTATTGCCGATCCAGGCTCGCCCTGTATTGCGAGTTCAGCGTCGACACCCAATCCGCGGTGGCTTCCACGCCATTGGCGTGATGCGGCAAGGCAGCTTCGTAGAGGCTTTGCGTGAAGCTGCGGTCGTCGCGCGCCAGCTCTGTGCGCCAGTTGGTGATTGCCGTGCTGACGATGGGCTTGGCGACGATGGACACCAGGCCCAACGGCGGCTTGGCGGGTGGGAAAACGGCACCGACGAGTTCCTTCAAGGAGTCGTAGCCCACGCCAAACAGCATGTTGGCGACGTTGGCGTTCTGCTCCCGGCTGCTGATGCGCGACTGCACCGCCGAACCCACCACGCCGAGCCAGTCGCCGAGCACCCGCGCATGCTGGTAGCCGGGGCCGTCGTCGGTGCGCGCCTGCCGCTGCGACAGGAACTGCATCGGGTCCTGGTCGAGCGAATTGCCACGCTGAAGCGACAGCACGATGGCGCCCAGGTGCGTGCCTTTGCCGGAGTCGAGCAGCGTGGACGCATATTCCTTCAGCGCGCCGCGACCATTCGAATGGCCTTCACGGCTGTTCTGCAGCAGCGTGTTGTCGATGACGCCGTTGATGTCGCTGCCGATCACGGCCGACATGCCCGAGGCGATCGTCGATTTAATCTGGCCGATGGCTTCTTTGCCGTACATCGTCTTGTCGAAGTCTTTCATCAGCTGGCCGGCAGACGCCACGAAGCCGCCTTTCTCGCGCGCATTGGTGGCGCTCGCCACGCTGCGCGCCACGTCGTTGAACATCCTTGCATCGACCTGTTCGTGCACGGTTGTCCCGCCGAACATGTTGGTGCCGATGTTCCCGTTGACCGTGATCAGCCGAGACACGACTGCATCGGTCGCCGCGCGGTTCAGCCCACTTAGCGCCTGGTCGACCTGCTTCGGCTCGTGCAGCGAGCCGAGCACGATGCCGATGCTGCGCGCGGCCGAAAGATTGCCCTTCTCCGCGTTGTCGGCCAATTGGCCGATGAAGCCGACGCGCTGCTCGCCTGTACCGTACTTCGCGACCGACTCGGCCATCAGCTTCTGGTAGGGCTGCTCGATGTCCAGGCCCGTGGCGTTGGGATAAATACTTTTGGGCGATTCACCCTGCTTGGCCGCATGGAACAGCCTCTCCAGGTTCGCCGGGTCCTGGCCTTGCACCAGGTTTTCCCACAGTGTCTGGATCTGAGGATGGTCCAGGCCGCCCCAGGGGCCGATGCCACCGGTCGTGACCTCGCCCATCCAGCGCATCAACAGTGACTGAGATCCGCTCTGGTCTTTGGCCATCAAATTGACCAACGAGTTGCGCTCGTCGGGTGACAACTGGCCGACCGCTTGCGCGTCGTGTTCGAGCTCACTCTTCCAGACGTTGCCGTCCTCGAAGGTATGCCGAATCTGCTGGAAGGTCTTGTTGACGTGCGCAGCGTCATAGTCGGCGCGCGGTGTCAGTGCAACAGCAGACAACAAGGAGGCCGAAGCGCTGCGGGCCGACGGATCATTTTGGGTGATGGAGGAAGACATAAGCGTCCTGAAGGGCTGAGGAGATCGAAGAAGGCGCTGTCGCACGGTGTGCCAGCAGATTCAAGGACTGGCCCATGCCTTGCGGCATGGCATTCAGATAACGTTGGCAGACGACGTCAGGCGCCAGGCCTTCGGTCCAGGCTTGCGCCATCGCCTGCAGGCCATGGCGCACCGATCGCGACAGCCCACCCTCGACCGGGTCCAGTGCCATCGATTGCAGGCGCATCACATACAGGCGCCGCGCATCGGCGCTGCTGTCCACCAGGCGCAGCAGGGATTGGCCTTGGCGCAGGAAGGTCTCGTTAGACGGTGCGCTGCCGGCCGCATGCGGTGAGGCCCTGCCGGCTTCATGCGCCGCACACAGGTATTCGATCGGGCCGAGCGTGCGCCAGGATCCGAACGAGCTGCCAGCGGTCGGCGTATCGCTGCTGCCGGCCGCACCCCAGGCCTGGCGGCGGCCACTGGGCACGCGGCCTGAACGCAGGCCTTCGAGCAATGTGTCCGCCAGCACGGCACGGGCCTGCGCATCGCCGCATTCGCCGATCAAGGCGAGCAAGGTGAGGAAGTCCGGGTATAGCGCATCACCGAGGCCGCGACAGATGCGCTCCAGCAAATCGAGCCGCAGATCGGCATGGCTCAGGTCCACACAGCCCGACAGCAAGGCCCGGGCTGCGCGTGTCCAATGCACGGCGCCAGGCGCGGCATTGGGCAAAAGATTTGCGTCGGCGAGGCTCATGCGCGCTCGGCCGCAGCAGCCCGCAACGCATCCAGCACGCGGTCCGCATGCGCCTGGACGCTCAAGCCACGTGCGTTTGGCTCCACATCGGCGCGAAGCGCCTCCTGCGCGCCATCGAGGTGGCCCATGGCCGGCGACGACAGCGCGGCGGTATCGCTGCTGCCGATGGGCCCGGCCGTACCGGCCAGGCCGAGGGGACGGATGAATGACGAGCTGTTCATGGCGATCGCCTCCGCGGCAGGGGTCTGCGCTTAGCGCAGGCGCATGCCTTGCGCACTGATTTGCAGCCGCTCGGGGTCGGTTCCCAGCACCTGCTTCAAGTTGGCGCGTGCCGAGTCGCGCAGATTCGCCTGTTGGGCCGGTGGCTGCGGCGTCGTCTTTTGTGACATCTGCGCCAAGGCCATGAAGGTGCCCACCATGGCGCTTTGCTCGTACATCGTGCGCAGCGTCTGCGACGGCTGGCCGCTGAAGGTGGTGTTGATCTTGGGGTCGCGGCGCAGTTGGTCGGCCACCGCGGCGAATTCGGCGTCGGGCACGTCACTGCCGTTCAACACCATGTAATTGCCGACGACGAAAGCCGCCAGCGCGCCGGCCACATCGTTCGGTGACCAACCGAATTTGGCTTCGAGCTTGCGATAGACGTCGAAACTCTGCAGATACGCCTGCGCCATCGGGTCGCGCTGTGCGGACGGGAAGCGCTGCGCCAGCTCGGTCGCATTGCGCTGCAGCTGGGCGGCGGCATTGGCACGCGGTGCATCCAGGTGCTGCGCGGCCTGAGGCGTTTTCTTGGACTTCGCGTCGGGCACCGTCGCGTTGATCATCGACAGATTGTTCAACGCCGAGTTGCTGATGAAGTTGGACATCGGCGCGTTGTAGGTCTGCCCGAACTCCATGACATAACCCTGCGCAGAAGCGGTATTCGCATTGCACAGCAGCACGGCCATCGCCAGCGCCGAAGCGTGGGCCGCGAGCCGCCGCGGCAGATCGATGATCTTCGTCGCGTTGCCCTGGGTCGGGAAACCGATGCGAGCGCAGGGGTTGGGAGAAGGCGTCATCCTGAAATCCGCTTCCATGAAAAACCGAGAGCGCAGCCCGGAGCGCGGGCGCACCCCGGGGTTTTTTGCGCGCGGGAATTACTGCTTGCGAGCGACCGAAGACATCGCTTCACCGATGGACTTGATGGCCGTCGAGAAGGTGTTCTGCAGCAGCGAGAACTCTTGTGAGGTGGCCTGGAAGTTGGCGTTGTTGACCTGCATTTCCTTCGCAGACGCTTGCTGCGATGCGGTGTCGGTGCCGGTCTGCGTCTCGCTCATCGCCTTGGACAGGCCCACCAGCTTCTCGGCACGCTGGCCCATCATCTTGCCCATGGCTTTGGCAATGGCAACCATCCAGCTGTCAGCGCTGGCCTTGCCGCTGCCGCCGCTCTCGCCGCTTTCCTTCAGGTCCTTCGTCACGCTGTCGACGATGTTCTTGGAAACGTCGTCGACGAAGCTCTTCATGACGTCACCCGTCAGGGCCTGCGCTTGCTCTTGCGCTTCAGGCGTGACGCTCTTGTTCAGCAGGCCGGCAACGGTGCTGTCAATCTTGCTCTTGGCGTCATCGGCCAGGAACTTCGGCATGCCTTGTTCCTTTTGCAGGGTGTCGATGGCCTGCTTGGTGCCGTCACACAGGCCCTGCTGCAGCAGGTTGCCAACGGCCTGACCGACCATGGCGCCCAGCGGGCCGGCAAAGCTGTTGCCGACCAAGCCGCCGATGGCGCCCAAAAGGCCGCCATTGCCGCCCCCGACTACGCTGTTCAATGCTCCAGACATTTCTCACTCCTGAGTTCGATGCCGCCGGCACAAAGGGCCGGTCGACGGATTTGTGGACAAGCACCATCACCCTCATGGAGCGATGATTTCCGGTGAAGCCTGCGCTTGTCGGGTCTTTGATTCTTCATTTCGAAATCCTCTGGACCCACTACCGCGCCGACAGAACGAATTTCACGCTTTTCGCGGCCGGCGCGTAAGTCAGGAGCATCGGCAGTCAGGGCGAGCCGCAGCTAGGGTCGTCCGCAATCGCGTAACACCGGATGCGCGCTATGCCAACGAACCCGGGCTGGGTTCAGGTGTCACCGGCACGGTGCCGGGGTTTGTATCGACCTCTGCCTGCGGCCAACGGGCCAGCAGTTGCACGCTGCCGGCCGTCACGCCCAGCAGGCACTGTTCGCCACGCACCTCGATCATCACGAGCCTCTCTCGCGGCCCGATCGACCATTGCCGCATCACCCGCAACAGCGGCGCCGCCTCGGCCGGGCCACGGCCGGTCAGCCGGCCACGCAAGGCCCGCAGCACCAGCCAGGCCAGGGCCAGCACCAAGCCCAACGCGCCGACGGTCGTGACGACACTTCCCAACAAGGTCGACTCGTTCATCGCGACGTCCCCGGTGACATCTCGGGTGACATCTCCGGTGGTGTGGCCTCTGGCGCCGCTGGGCGCTCGCTGCGGTAGCGCGTCACGTCCTCGCCGGGCACGGGCTGGCGCGGCTGCGTCGGGGCGTCGGGCCGTGCCAGGGGGCGGGCGGTGAGGCTTGAGCCGTCGCGTTCTCGCGCCAGGTCTTCGCGCACCTCAGCGGCCCACAGCACCACTTCAGCAATGATGTCGAACAGGTCGGGCGGGATCGCCGCGCCGGTCTCGGCCCGCGCCAGCAGGTCGCGCGCCAGCGGCACGTTGCGCACGATCGGCACGCCAGCTTCTTCCGCGGCCGCTCGCATCGCCGCAGCCACCGGGCCCTCGCCTTTGGCCGAGATCAGCGGCACCGGGCAACGTTCGCGGTCGTAATCGATCGCAATGGCCACATGCGTCGGATTGACCACCAGCGCATTGGCCTGGCGCGCCGCCTGCGCCGAATTCTGCTGTGACCACTCCGCATGGGCCTGCCGGCGCTGCTGTTTGATGAGGGGGTCGCCCTCGTTGTCTTTGTGTTCCTGCTTGATGTCGCGCAGGCTCATGCGCAGCTTCTTCATGAAGGTATGGCGCTGCCAGACGGTGTCCAGCAGGGCCACGCCGACAAAGGCGGCGGCCGACCATGCCATCAGGCGCCAGCTCACATCCCACAGCAGGGCCGACAACGGCCTCGCATCCGCTTCGCCCTGCTGAGCAAGCCCCAACCACTGCGGCAGCACGCTGTGCACCAGCAAGCCAGCGAGGAACAGCAGCAGCATCGACTTGACGATGTTCTTCAACAGCTCCATCAGGCTGTCCATCGAAAACATGCGCTTGATGCCCGCGGCAGGGTTCAGGTGCTCCATCTTGGGCAAGACCTTGTCCAGCGACCACAGCGCACCCACCTGCAGAAAGTCGACCAACAACCCGACGACCACCACGGGGAGCAGCAGCATCAGGCTGAGCCACACCAGGCACTCGAACGCCGCGCCGCCGATGTGGCGAACGACTCCACCGAAGCCGCCAGCATCCCAGCCTATGTTGAGTGCGGTGAACAGCTGCTCGCTGAGACCGTTCAAGCGATCAATGGCCGAGCGGCCGAGTGCTGCGAACAGCGCCAGCCACAAGATGAGAGTCATCGTGGCGACCAGATCGCGACTTTTCGGTATGTCCCCTTTTTTGCGCGCATCCAGCAAGCGCTTGGGTGTCGGTTTCTCGGTTTTATCTGCACTGCTTTCGGCCATCGCCTGCGTCCTGACTGCTCTTACGAATCTTCGGCTGCATTAATGCAAGCAGCTGAACACCACAAAGCGTGAATTTCGTGATGCTTCTATCAGAAAATGTCGGGAAATCAATGCATGAAATTTGAAATTGTGAGTTTGTGTTTCTTAACAATGCACTTAAAACACAGTTTGCAATCCGAAAGTAAATGCATACCCGTGCGGAAATGACACACAAATTTTTACAATGAAGCACTTCACACCTTTGAAATTGCGTTTTGCGCCGGGATAGTCGGGCTTCTACGAGGTCCGTCCCATGCGAAATCCGATCCACCTGAGAGCTGAGTGCCCCAGCGAGCGCCCGGCGTGCCATCGCGCTCACGGATATGTTTTCGCTTTTATCGTGATCGCCTCGCTGGGCAGGCTCTCGCCCGAAGCTGCTGCGATGCAGTGCCAATTGCCATCGGACGCGGCGACGGCTGTCGATCCTGAGCCGCAGCGCCTCGATGGCCTTGATTCCCATGGCGATGCGCCAGCACCGCCGAAGTTCTCGCTGGTCAGCCGCTACTGTGTCAGCCCGGCCTCGGCCGTTCCTGGCTCAGCCGCCGTTAGCCCATCAAGCACTCGGCCCGATCGCGCCGCGATGCTGGCCGTCTACGGCACCGGCTCCATCAGCGGCACGCTGGCCGCAGCTTCAAGCGGCACTGAAACCTCCCCATCAGCGGGGCTCTCGCTGCCGGGCGCATCGGTACGGACCGCTTATCCCACCAGCTCGCAGACGCAGCGCATCATCGGACTGGCGCCGGTGCTGGGCAACGCAGCGCAGCGCTATGGCATCGACCCGCTGCTGCTGCATGCGATCGCGCATGTGGAGTCGCGCCATCAGGCCGAAGCCATCTCGCCAGCGGGTGCGCGCGGGCTGATGCAGGTGATGCCGGCCACCGCGCGCCGCTTCGGCCTGACCGACCCGGTGCGCGAGCTGATGCAGGCGCCGTTGAATGTCGAGGTCAGCGCCGCTTACCTGAAGACCCTGCAGGCGCGCTTCGGCAACGACCTGCCGCTGGTGCTGGCCGCTTACAACGCCGGTGAAGGCGCGGTCGAGCGCAATGGGCGGCAGATTCCGCCCTATGCCGAGACACGTGCCTACGTGCGGCAGGTGCTCGATGCCTACGATGCGTTGCGGCAGCTGACGAGGGGTGTTGCATCGCGATGAGCCTGCGCGACTATTTCCGAAGCGCCTCGATGCAGAACGAGGGCATGCTGGCCCGCTACGTCGACCTGGTGCTGGTGGCCGGCGTGATCGCCATCATCGCGCTGATGGTGTTGCCGATCCCGATGTGGCTGCTGGACCTGCTGGTGGCTGCCAACATGGCTTCTGGCGTCGTGCTGCTGCTGGTGGCGCTGTACATCGCGAGCCCGCTCGAATTCGCCGTGTTCCCAAGCGTGCTGCTGATCACCACGCTGTTCCGGCTCTCGCTGTCGATCGCCACCACGCGGCAGATCCTGCTGCATGCCAATGGCGGCCACATCATCGACACCTTCGGCAAGCTGGTGGCCGGCGGCAATCTGGTGGTCGGCCTGGTCGTGTTCCTGATCATCACGGTGGTGCAGTTCATCGTCATCGCCAAGGGCGCCGAGCGGGTCGCCGAGGTGGCAGCGCGCTTCACGCTGGATGCGATGCCGGGCAAGCAGATGTCGATCGATTCCGACCTGCGCTCCGGCCTGATCGACAAAGATGAAGCGCGCCGCAAGCGCCGTGTGCTGGAGCTGGAGTCGAAGCTGCACGGCAACCTCGACGGCGCGATGAAGTTCGTCAAAGGCGACGCGATCGCCGGCATCGTGATCATCGCGATCAACCTCGTCGGCGGCCTGGCCATCGGCGTGCTGCAGCAAGGCCTGTCGCTGTCGCAATCGCTGCACAGCTATTCGATCCTGTCGATCGGCGAGGGCATGGTGGCGCAGATCCCGGCGTTGCTGGGCGCGATGGCGGCCGGCCTGATCGTCACCCGTACCGCAGATGAAGACGAGCGCCATCTCGGCGATGCGATCCGCCGCCAGCTCGGCGCCAAGCCGCGGGTGCTGATCGTGGCGGGTGGTGTGTGTCTGCTGTTCGCTGGCGTACCGGGCTTTCCGGCGCTGGTGTTCCTGGTGCTCGCGCTCGCGCTGCTGGGTGGGGGTTTGATGTTGCTGCCGGCCTGGCAGCAGCGCTGGGAACGTTTCAGTGGGCGCGCTGTGCCCGCGCTGCGCGCCCGCCAGGCCGAAGCAGCGCCGGTGCAGGCGGCATTGCCGCCCCCGCTGCCGCCGTCGGTGCCAACACCGAAGGAGTTCACGGTCAACGTGCTCGTCACCGAGCAGAACTGTGACCCGGGTCCCGGGTGCATATACAAGTACACGATCGAGCCGAAATACATTGGCTTCCACCCG
>CAXTCD010000205.1:0-8495 GCA_964242145.1 uncultured Rhizobacter sp. | reverse complement strand
CAACGCAATCGTGCTGGTGCCGCCGTTGTCGCCGAATGAAACACCGAACGGGTTCGAGCAAGCCGTGGAAAACAACTGGAGCCTTGGGGTCATGGAGGCGACTCATCGCTACCAGGACATGCGATCGCTTGTCATTGAAGCCCTCCATTCGCTCAATGCGGAGTGCAGATCCGCTGCAGTCGCTGTGATGAATGAAGCCAACGATGCCGAGGCACACGATCTCGTCTTCGCGTTGGCCCATGACCCCGCTGCCCATGTACGAGAAGAGGTCCTTGAATACCTCGAGCAGTTTCCCAGCAAATCAGACGCTTCGTTACTGCTGGATCAGCTCATCTCAGGGCAGCACCCGTTCCTGGCATCCTCTGCATTGATCAAGCTCTGCGGCGGAATCGGCGAGCTCATCACAGAGGAAGACACCGATGAGCTTCCGGAAAAGATCCGAGCTTGGAAGAAGCTGCTTCGCACCCAAGGCCTCGTTGCCTGATCTTCGATCGAGAGAGGGCGGGCTGACAGTCCATCGTTAGCTCGTGCCGTAAAGTCGGGCCTGGTGCCCAGCGAAGCTTCGAGGTTGAGCCGTAAGCCATCTCCGCGCATCAGACAACGCCCATGTCAAAACGATGGGCCGCCATCGGCGCCCGGTCTCACCGCACCTGAAGCACACCCACCCCCTGCCCTCTCCGATGACGCCCACGCTTTACACCATCGCCGTCCCCGACGCCGCACTCGCCGACCTGAAGCAACGCCTCGCCGCCACACGCTGGCCCGATGACCTTTGCGCTGAGCCCTGGGCCGATGGCACACCGGCCGCGCTGCTGCAACGCATCGTCGCGCACTGGCATGAACGCTATGACTGGCGTGCCGTGGAGCGCCACCTGAACCGGATACCGCAATTCCAGATCGAGATCGATGGCCAGCGCATTCACTATCTTCATGCACGCGGCGTCGATGCCGATTCAGCGCCACTGGTCATCACACACGGTTGGCCAGGCTCTTTTGTCGAGATGCTGGGCTTGCTGCCGCTGCTGATCGACCCGGCCGCGCATGGCCTGCCAGATACGCGCAGCTTCGACGTGATCGTGCCCTCGTTGCCCGGCTTCGGCTTCTCGGCCGCGCCGGTGCGGCGCG
The DNA here is from genome assembly GCA_964242145.1 of uncultured Rhizobacter sp. Classification (GTDB taxonomy): domain Bacteria; phylum Pseudomonadota; class Gammaproteobacteria; order Burkholderiales; family Burkholderiaceae_C; genus Rhizobacter. The sequence goes on along the minus strand of CAXTCD010000205.1, from coordinate 7,370 downwards.
GCATCAACAGCCGTGCGATCGCCGGCCTGTGGCATCAATTGATGGGCGCGTTGGGCCACACGCGCTACTTCGCGCAAGGCGGCGACATCGGCTCCGGCGTCAGCACCTGGCTGGCCCGCCTCTTTCCGCAAGCCGTGCGGGGACTGCATCTGAACTTCGTGTCCGGCAGCTACCAGCCGCCCTTGGGCGATGGGCAACGCCCGCTGTCGCAAGCCGAGTCGGCCTGGCTCGCGCAGCGTGGCCTGTGGGCAGAACGCGAAGGCGGCTACAGCCACGTTCAGGCCACCAAGCCGCAATCGTTGGCCTACGGCCTGACCGACTCGCCCGCCGGGCTGGCCGGCTGGATCCTGGAGAAATTCCAGACCTGGAGCGACAGCCCCGGCGATCTGCTCGACCGCTTTACGATCGACGAGTTGCTGACCAACCTGTCGGTGTACTGGTTCTCGGGCCAAGTCGCTTCAACCCTGCGCATCTACAAGGAAAACTCGGCTGAGCCGCTTCGTTTTGCGCCGGGCGAACGCATCGCACCGCCACTTTCCTATGCGCAGTTCCCGAAGGAGATCGTCACGCCGCCACGCGAGTGGGTCGAGCGCGTGTTCGACGTCGCCCGCTGGACGCAGATGCCGGGCCGGCGGCCATTTCGCAGCACTGGAGCAGCCCGTGGCGCTGGCACGCGACATTCACGCGTCGTTCGCCGCTTTGCGTTGAGCTGCGCGCAGTGGCATCGCTGATGAGATCTCAACGCACCCATCACTACCCATGACCACCAAAAAGGTTGTTCCCGAACTTCTTTGCCTGAACATCAAAGCGTCGTTGGCTTTCTATACCGAGACGCTGGGCTTCTCTCTTCTGTATGAGCGCCCCGCAGAAGCATTTGCCTACCTGTCTCTGGCGGGAGTGGACTTCATGCTTGAGCAGTTGGATGGCCCTGGCAGGCGTTGGATTACCGGTGAATTGAGCCGGCCACTTGGCAGGGGCGTCAATTTCCAGATTGAAGTCGACAACGTGGTAACGCTGTATGCCCGTGTTCAAGAACGCTCGCCCGGCGCTGTCTATCTTCCCCTCGAAGACAAAGACTATCTGTGTGGCAGCAAGATTTCCACCAACCGTCAGTTCATCGCTCAAGACCCCGATGGCTATCTGCTGCGATTTGCAGAATTTGGAAGCTCTTCCTGCGCTTCAGAGCCCGTGGCGGCTTGAAATGCCATGCCAGATCCAGGGCCTGAACATGGCGCTTCTCGTCACAGCTTTCAGTTGAACCCCACATTCGGCAGCATGTTGTTTAACGCCTGGGGATTACCTTGGTCAGTTTAACGATGCTGCCAGCTCGGATAACGTTGCGAGACATACCCAGTATGAGATGCCCGACTTGGTTAGAAGAGAGCCCGCCATGAATCCTAAAGACCTCAACGCGGTGGCTGACCCCGGCCTTCAAACGCCCCTGACGAATTCAGCATTTGTGGTGGGTCAGCTTCTGGCGCTCAGTCAGGATGGCAAAACAGCCTACGTCGGTCAGCCAGACATTCCAGATCAGGCGGCAGTGGCGGCCGAAACAACGGTCGATCTTCATGCGCATCACATTGGGCAGCGTGTCGTGGTCCTGCTGCCATCCGCTCCTGCCCAGCGGGGTGTCGTCATCGGCGTGGTAAGCCCATCCGGATGGCCGCTCGACAAGCCGCCTCAGGGCGTCGAGGTCTTGGCCAACGGGCAGCGCTTGGTTGTGAGCGCGCAGCGTGAGGTTGTGCTTCGTTGCGGCCAAGCATCATTGACGCTGCATGAAGACGGGTGCATCGAATTAAGAGGGACATCGATCCTGACCCATGCACAAGGAGCCAATCGCATTCGTGGCGGCTCCGTGCAGTTGAACTGACTCGTGCCCACCGTGGAAGCGCTGTGGCCGCGACTTGGCTTCGCACCGTCCGACATCTCGCGCTTGGTTCATCACCGCATTGTTGGCATCCATGCCAGCGAAGCTGCTTTTCTTTGGCATCAACGGAATGCGGCGATCAAGTCGTCGAACCATGCTCTCAAGCATCTTGCCCGGGTCGACCAAAGACTCAATGCTCATCTGCGCGGTCTCCAGGTGGCCGGCACCATCGGATGGACGACGGCTCGCGCGGAACTTGCGAACCTGTCTGCCGGCAGTGTCTTCGTCGCAAGCTTCCTCGCCTATGCCCAGCAACACCGTGAGTCGATGTTGTCAACACTTCAACTCGTGCTTGCCCAGCCCGAGGTCGAAGAGGGCTTCGTCGACGCACTCTGCTGGTTAGACGCTCCGCAGTTGATTGAACCACTAGCGCGCCTGGCGACTTCCAGGCTGGCAGCGCATCGCCGGCTCGCGCTGAAGGTGTGCAGCTTCCATCGTCGGGCCAGCAATGTGCAGATCTCGGATGCGCTTGGGGATGATGTCCCGGCGCTGCGCGCCCTGGCACTGCGCACCATTGGCGAGCTTCAGTTGACCGCCTTCGCTGCGACGGCACAGGCCGCCGACGCGGATGAGGATGGCGCATGCCGCTTCTGGGCTGCCTATGCCTGCGCGCTCCTGGGTTCGCAGGACCATGCCAAGCGAACATGGGAGCTTCGCTCCCAGCCCGGCAGCAGCCTTGAGGCCGCTCGCGAAGTTGCCTTCCGATTTGCAGACCGCACATGGGCGTCTGAGGCAATCCGCGAGCTGCTCCGCAGTCCAGGGTCAAAGCGGGAAGCAATCCAGGCCATTGGCACTCTCGGTGATCCTGTCTCGGTACCTTGGCTCATTGACCAGATGGATGGGCCGCACGCTGGCATTGCCGGAGAAGCTTATACAGCCATCACCGGTGCCGATCTGGCGTTGCTCGACTTGATCCGAGATCGGCCGGAGGATGCCACCGAGCAACATCCGGCCGATGATGACCTTCCCTGGCCGGATCCCGATGCGGTACGAGCGCACTGGGCCCAATGTGCTGTAGCGGGAAGGCGCGAGCGCTGTCTGGGCGGCCTGCCCGCGTCAGCCGCCGCTGCACTGCAGGTGCTTTGCACCGGCTACCAGCGCCAGCGCTTCGGTGCCGCTTACGAACGAATGCGCCATGCCCCATCTGCCATGCTGTTTCCGAGCCATGCTCGGGCGGACTGGCAGTCCCGTTGGTTGAGCAACGCATGAGATTCACGAACCTTACCGATCACCCCGCTGGTTGGGCCATGGGCTACCAAAAGGACGGTCGAGAGCGCATGGTGGTGATCGTCAAGGCGACTTACACCTTGCCCCGAACGGGAGAGAAGCCGCGCATCCTGGAAGGTGGCCAAGTCGCCCTCGTGAAAGCTGACCAGTTCACATCGGAATTGGCCGACGCGGCAGCCCCGCTGTTCGAAACCGACTATGCGCACATCAAGCCGGCTTGCGATGTTCTCTTGATTGGCAGCGCTTGGGCTCCACCGCAACGCCTGACCAGCCGAGTCGCGGTGGGCCTGCGTGTAGGAACGATGGTCAAACACTTTGTAGTCGTCGGTGATCGACATTGGCAAAAACGACTGACCATGGTCCGCGCGAGCGAGCCGCAGCCCTTTGCGTCGATGCCTCTCACCTACGACCGAGCGTTTGGCGGCACAGATCGGACGCAGGAGGCCGACGGCGCGATCCACACCTTTGAAGCCAATCCGGTGGGACGCGGCTATCGGCACAGAACCCACGACATTGATGGACAACCCTTATCAAATACCGAAGAGGCCGACAACCCGGTGCGTCACCACGCAGGCACTTATTGTCCGATGGCACTGTCACCCATCGGACGCAACTGGATGCCACGGCGGGCTTGGGTCGGCACCTACGATGAGGCATGGCAAAAGACCGTGGCTCCCCTGTGGCCCTCGGACTTCGACGAGCGCTACTTTCAGGCGGCGCCTTCAGAGCAGATCATTCCTTATCCGGTGGGCGGTGAAGAAATTGTTCTGCGCAATCTGACGCCGGACGGCAATCGCTCCTTCCTTCTGCCTCAGGTCTCGATGCCGGTGACCTTCATCCCCCATCGGGGACGGGAAGTTGTACGGCATGGCAACTTGGACACCATCGTGCTGGAGCCGGACGAAGAGCGTTTCACGCTGACATGGCGGGTGGTTCTGCCGCTGGGTCGCGACATCTTCGACGTCAGAGAGACGCTTGTTGGAGATACGCCGACGCGCGAGCGCAGCCAGCGCTTTCCAGGCAAAACCTATTACCGCAGTCTCGGCGATGCGGTGCGTGCCCGAAAGACCAGCCCATGACCGGATTGAAAATCCTGGCGGGCGGCATGGTGACCGGCCTCGGCTACAACGCGGAGGCATCTCTCGCGGCTCTGCGTGCTGGCATCAGCGCAGTCGAGGAGACACCGTGGGTCGACCCGGAATCGGGCAAAAGGCTCGCCGGCGCCAAGGTGAGCCTTCCGCACTGGTGGGAGGGCACTGGGAAGCTGGTGGAACTCGTGGCACCGGCCATCTCTGAATGCCTTGCTGCGGCGGGCAGCCAAACCGCCAACATTCCGCTGCTGATTGCGATACCGTCGACCACGCGCGCGGGTCGCTTTGCCAACATGGACCGGGAACTGATGGAGGGCATCGAAGCTCGCCTTGAGCTTCCTCGTCATCCGAAATCGCGTGCAATTGCCGGTGACCAGGTAGGTGGCGCGCAGTGTCTGGTTGCAGCTCGCGACCTGATTGCCGCAGGCACCGTGCAGCACGTGATCGTGGCGGGCGTCGACAGCTTTCTTTACCAGCCCATGCTTGACGACTACGTCGAGCGCCGTCGTCTCATGACTGCGTCGAACTCCAATGGGTTCTTTCCTGGCGAAGCAGGTTGCGCTGTCCTGGTCGGCGGCGTGCTGGATGCGTCCGCAGATGCTTTGCAATTGCTCGGCATCGGCTTGGCTCATGAAGTCGCCGCCATTGGAAGTACCCAGCCATTGCGAGGCGAAGGCATGACAGCCGCAGTACGCGAAGCACTCGATGCGGCCGGGGTGAACATGGCCGACATCGGCTATCGCCTGACCGACGTGTCTGGAGAGCACTACAAGTTCAAGGAAGCCCTCTTTGTGGCAGCGCGCCTTGATCAAGACTCCAGAGCGCGTGCGATGGAGATGTGGCATCCGATTGAATTCTTGGGTGAGATCGGCGCTGCCATCATTCCCTGTCTGCTGCAGCAGGCACGCCATGCTTGCCTTGAAGGCTATGCACCTGGCCGGCTTGGCCTGATTCATGTCGGCAATGACGATGGTGCCCGCGCGGCACTCGTGGTTGCAGGCCCGCTGAGCATGCGATGAGCAAGAACGTGTTCGCCAACGGCCGCGAAGTCTCTGCCGGTAAAGACGCTAACGAATCAATGGCCGCGATGCCGGACATCTGCCTGTCACCTCCTGGCCCTCCCGCCGGACCTCTCCCGATCCCTTATCCGAACTTCTCGAAGGCCTCGGATACCCACGATGGAACCCGCACGGTGAAGGTCGGCGGAGAAGAGGTCGGAATGAAAAACAGTTCGGTCTACAAGAAGAGCGAGGGCGACAAGGCCGCGACTCGCTCCTTTGGGATGGGCGTGGTCAGTCACACGCTGGAGGGCAAGACAGTGTTCGCCGCCTGGTCCTTCGACGTGAAGTTCGAAGGCGCCAATGCAGTGCGCCACCTCGACCTCACCTTGCACAACAACGCCTGAGCGACGATGGCCACTGGCAACCCGGGCACAAGCACCGTCAATCAAGCAAGCATGCAGCCGGCCGGCGTAGCAAGCGATTGCCAGGAGCTGCAGCAGGCCAACACCGACCGCCGACAGGAGCTGTCCGGCAAAACCAAGGATAAGACTTTGGTCGGCGCAAACGGCACTGGCAACGGCACGACGATCTCTTCGGTCAAACGTACACCGATTGGCGGAGGCAGCACCAAGGTGCGCAGCGCTCACAACAACATGAAGGCTTTCGAAAAATGTCCCCAGACGCTGTCTCCGGGGGGCAGCAAGGCCGTGCGTCGAGGTGCACCGGGCCCCTGTGGCCATGTGCACGGCGCTCCATCGATGCAAAAATCGGGGCATGCCGAAGCAAGATTGCTCGATGAGCTTTTGAACGCCGCACCACGCCGAATGACCTTTAGCATTGACTGGCGCAAAGGCAACGGCAAACGATCCAAAATGCCGTGCAAGGCCTGTCAAGGAATGATGTGCAAGGTCAAGGAATGATGTGCAAGGTCAAGGAATGCGGGCACGAGATCACTCTGTGCAACAAGAAGGGGAAACCTGTCGTACTGTCTCCGGAGCACTGCGATGGATCGGACTCTGCACGCATGAAGCTATTGAAGGCTATCGACGGTTAACCTTTTCCGCGAAACCAACTCAGGACACCTATGACGTTATTCATGCCACCCTACATTGCCGCCGCCGGTATCGCCAACGCACCTGTTACCTACGCCTGGAACAAGAAGATTGGCTTGAAGTTGGTTGAGACCGAGGGCGACAACACCCGCCTTTTCCGCGCCATCAATGAAGCAGATTTCCGCGCAAAGATGGGCCTCGGTTTGGCGCTGGTCGAGTGGGTTGTGTGGCGACTTTCAGGGCTGACCGATGTATCGGACGCTTTGCAGCGTGTGGAAGCCGGCTGGGTAACCATCGACCGCCCGGAACTATCACCTTCGCTCGACTATGACTTACCTGATGACCATGTGCTGGAACCGGTACTGCGGCCCTTAGAGCAATCTTTGATGACGCTCGGCGACCTCGCTCGGCAGTACGCAGATGGCAACATCTATCTCGCTGAAACCGTCGAACGTCAGGCTGAGTTGGCTAGGCATGTTGCGCCAGACCCCAAGGCTTTTGAGGCTTGGTTGGCTTCAGTGCTTCGCTCGCTCGCTGCGGCCCGCCCCCGCAATGCGACCTATGACCCAGATTTGGAAGTCTTTGACTACGCGCACGAAGCATCCGTATCACGGGCCTCGTTTGATGCGACCTATGTGGAAGACGACGCTACGCGTGCTGCCCATGCCACTTTCACCCAGAACCTGGACATCAAGGCCAACCCTTACCTGGTGACCTGAGCGGTGTCCTTAGATCCCATCCCGGCCATTGCGACTTCAGGCGCTGACGATCCAATCCTTCGCTACCTGTGGGACGACACGCGCGCGAGCGAGGATTTCCGGTCGCGTGCGGATGATGTGTTGGAGCTTGCAAGCAAGCTGACACTGCGTGCTCGCATCGTGCTGGGTATTGGTCTGTATGAATGGATCGTCTTTCGCTTCAGCGCGGTGTCGGACGATCCAATCCCACAACAAATTGCCGAAGCGGCCTGGTGCGCCTGTGCCTCGCGCGAGAACATGGATTACGTTGAGTTTGAACGTGCAGAGTGGCTGGGGCCTGTGCGTGGGCCGCTGTGGTGCGCCACCACTTGGCT
>CAXTCD010000204.1:0-8615 GCA_964242145.1 uncultured Rhizobacter sp. | reverse complement strand
CACGAGCAACATCAATTCGACTTTGTTTTCTAACTTTGTAGGGAAGCTGATCGTGAACTTGCCATCGGCGCCGATCGGCGTGCCATCACCTTGATTGACGCCGTCCTTGTACACGTGCAGGAACACCGGGTGGGTGCTGCCGGGCGGGCGCGTGAACTGGCCTTGCAGGGTTTGTGAATCCTCATAGGGAATCACCACCGATAGTTCGGCCTTGATGTCGAGAACCTTCGCCGCCCCCTCCTTCGGATCAATGATGCTCAGGTTCTTGAAGTAATCGGCCAGCTTGCCGTCCTTCCAGTCGGCAAGGATCTTGGCAAACTGCGCAGGCGCGGCAAAGGTATCGTCAGTGGCGTAGCCCACATAGTCGAACATCTTCGCGGGATAGCTCGCAGCACGCGAATAGGTACCGAAGCCCCCTGTCAATTTCCAAGGAAAACTCACCTCTGTCTTGGGGAAGTTGGAGTCATAGATGCGGAATGCTTTGGCCGCAGCGTCATAGCCGTAAACGGTCACGGAATGGCCGCCAGCGGCTGGGTCGTTAGAGTGCATCACCAGGTGCAATGGCTGGCCGGTCATGATCATTGACTGCAGCATCAGCCGGCCGGTATCTACCGCAGCGGGAATCACGATGCTGCCGGCCACGCTGGCCCACTTGCTGCTGATCACTCCATACGCCAAAGCCAGCGCCGAACGGGTGATCTCGTCATCGGCAGGCTGCTCCACGGCATCTTCCTGCGCAAAGGCGTAGAGACGCTGCGTTCCTTGGTTCCGAAAGTAGTAAGTGGACAGCGAGGCAAAGGCGGCACAGTGCCCACCGTATTGGTACGAACCAAAGTTGGGATGCAAGATGGAATCCGAGCCGAGTGCAAAACCGGTCTTCACTTCAGGCTCGATGTTCATCTTGAGCAACACCAGCGCTACGAAGCTGCTGAAGTGCGAGGTGCGGAAACTCACCGTGCCCGCAGCCCGGTCGACTGCGATCACCGAGACGGCCTGATAACGCTGGGCCGCCTCATCGACATAGAACACCGCAGGTGGCATGTCGCCTGCGGTCTTGACGTCGTAGGGCATGGTCACCACGACGGGTTGGTTGAAGGTGTGGTCCTTGCCGCCGGCCACTTTCAGCATCAATACCTTGGACACCTGCGTGCCACCAGCATCCAAAGCCTCCTTGCTCAGCAGAATGGGCAGCGAATCTTCGTATCCGATCTGAATCTGCGCATCTTCAATGACCGCACCGACCGGCACTTCGATGGTGACCCCCTTCAAGGCTGTCGCATCACCGCCAACCTGAATCGCCAAGGGATCGCGTGCATTGGCTTTCAAATCGCTGCGCATGACTTCATTGGGTACTTCGGAAGGTGCGGCTGAAACCGCTTCTTCATCTTCACCCCCTCCGCAGGCCACCAGCACCGCTGTGATGGAAACCCAGGCGACCGTGCGACCCCAGCGAAACAAACGAGATAAGTTCATGGATGAGCCCTCAGTTAAGCATTCGAAAATGCTATGAGGAGCTGGCACGCCAAGCCTCCTCAAAACTGGTGAGTGCTCCTCTGAGTTGACTACGAATTTCCATCATTAGACTAACTTCATAACGTAGCGCACTCAATTACCACTCATTCAGATGAACATGACCTCTCAATGGACCCGGCAGCATGAAGCAGTCAAGAACACTCTGCCGAAACGCGTCAAGCCGATAGAGGGTGCTGGTACACCGCCAGCCTTCCCCAGTTCGAGAGAGGTTGCCTCCTCCATGATCACATCAGGTTATGCCGGAGGCTGCGATGAGAGAACGCGTCTACCGCACTTGCGCCCTTCCGCTGGATATCAAGAGCGGCCTGATTACCTCTGGCAGGCTGATCAAACGCTCTTATTTCATCGTCTCAATCGAATCAAACTGTCTGCGCGATGGCGCAGCCACATTGAACAGCGGCCTGCCAGGCTGAAGAACCGCGAGCGCCTGGGCAGCCAGTAGGCGATGCATCTGATAGCCATCGATCAGCACCAGCTCCAGAGCTTCGCGCGAAAATTCCTGCCCCAGAAATCGCCGAGAACCAGGAGAAAAATCGGTTCGATGTTCCTGCCACCAAGCCGTCACTGCAGCATGGTTTGGCCAAGGTAGTTCACCGTCTGAATCCAGTTCAACATCAGGGTCGTCTGGATCGTCCGTGGGACCTGAACGCGCGCCTTCAAGCCGTTGACCGCAAAGAGGTGCTTCGCACAGATCGGCGCCGGTGATCAGGGCGAATGCTTCACCTGCAGCCTGGGCTGAGTCGGGCTCGGTCATCCTGTCCAACAACCAAGGTACATAAGCCGCGTCACCGATGCGCCCGCTGCCGCGCAGCAATGTTCGCAGGCTGACACCTTTTGAAGCAAGGGATCGCAGCCATGCATGGGCATCGGCTGGTGGAAGTACCTGCAGCAACAAATCAAAGGCCACGCCGCCAGGCCGAGTCACCGCCTCACTTGCGAGGGAATCGAGGCCAACACGCCGATCGCCCAACAGCACGGCAGACCATGCGGCCCAAGTTCGGCAGAGCTCACTCGTGTCACGGAGGTGGTCGAGACATTCGTTCAACCGAGCAACTTCTCCAAGCTCACCCGCCGCCCGAAGCGCACGAGCTCGGACCATGTCGACTGGATGGTTGATCAGGTGCGTGGACGCGTTGTAGGGTGAGACGCCGTGCAGCACGCAGGCTGCCACGCCGATGAACGTTTGCGACGCCGATGACGAACCGATCAGATTGGAAACAATGCCACGAAGCAGCGTGGGCTGAACCCAACCAAAGGCCGAAACAACGCCGGGTAGCGCTTGGGGCGACGCCTCGGCAACCGTGATCACCAAGTCGAGCGCAGCAGCATCGCAAGTCTCAAGCGCGAGCACTCCCGCGACGAAGGCTTCACCCGGACCGGGGCAGTCCACCAAGGCTTCCCGGGCATGCCGCCACCCCGAGGAACTGGATGCATGAAGACACTCGATATAGGCGGCAAGGCGTTCATCGACCTCGGCCAATTCACTCAATTTGAACGGGGCCGAACAAACCGCCCGCGCCCGCTGCGTCCATGCGAACGCAGCCTGTTCGGCATATTGGCCCACCAGATCCTCGATCACGGCGATCATCGCGCCACTCCAGTTGGCGCCACCACACATGCTGTACGTCCACCCGCCTCGGATGCAAGTTCAATCATGGCGCAAGCAGATCTCGGCTTGCGGTCGAGATATGAATAGCGATGGGCACATGCGAGCAAAGCGAGCGGTCCTGCAGACGCCCCGGCCTCACCCACCGACATGGCTGGCAACACGCTGATCAGGCGTTCGCGACGGGTTCGGTAGTACCGCGTGTGAGCCAAGATTGACTCCCAGGCGGCATACCGCTCTCCGTTGTTGTTAGACAAAGACCAGCCGAGTTCGGCCTCATCAATGCCCGCCTTTGCCGCAGCCTCACGAAGCGATGCCACAAGCGCCTTTCCCTGAGAGTGGTCTGGGGAAAGCGCGCTGCATGACTCTTCAGCGGTTGACCAACCGAGGATCAACGCGGAAGGTTCAAGCGCGGTTGCACTGTCCGCTGACGTGAGAAGTGCGCAGGCTGCCCCTTCGCCCGGCGTGAGCCCTTGAGCCGTTTTGTTGGTGCGCAGTCGACCTGCTGCATCAAGGCGGTTGAACTCGCTGTCCATGACGTAGCTGTCGGCAGATAGGACCAGAACATGCGTTGCCTCACGCCGGCTGATGAACTGATGAGCCAGATCAAGCGCAAGCGCTAGCGCGGCGGCACCTCCTTGGATCGTTTGCTCTACAGCGACAAACGGCAACCCCAATTTTTTCACCACGCGCCCGGCCAATCCAAGCAGCGCTCCTTCGGCAGGCGAATCTCCCGCCTCGGCGAACGCGTTTTGGCGAAACGATTCCGGCGGGATGAGAACCAACGCGGCCCGATCCGTTTGCAAAGACTGTCGATCAACAACCTCCCGCACCGCGCGCGCAGCCATGTTGACGAGCCAATCCATGTGCGTGATTCGCAGCTGCCAGTGTGCTGGCACCCTGGCGACAGCTTGTGTCTCACCGAACGGCTTGTTGCGCCGTGCGTCTTCAAAACGCGCCATGCGCGCCCGAATGCCCGCGCAGGTTTGAGCTCGATCCAATCCGATTGGGCTCACAGCGCCTCCACCGATCAGCAAAAGGGGCAGACTCATACCGGCGCTGCCTGGAAGAGCGGAGCTCCCGTCACTGGCGGGTGACCACGCGACAACCACGTTTTCCCATTTCGCTTGGCCGACAACCATGCGGGCGTGGCATGCCCGACAACGATGAAGCGAAGCCGAGGTGCGTTGCGCACATGGCGAAACGACAGCCGGAACTTCAAGTTGACGATGCCTCGATTCGCATCAATGGCCACGGTATCGACCCTCACTGGCAGTGATTCAACTCGATCTTCATAGACCGCATGCATGGGCACATCCAGCGTCGGCAAGCGAAAGCGCCAGAGGCCGTCAGACGTGACATGGTTGAGTTCGACCAGCTCCCCACCCAAGACACGTTCGGTTTGCTGATCTAAAGGCGCCGCTTGGTAAAACAATGGGTCGAAGTCTATGGGAGATAAGGGCCAGGTCGACTCCAGCCATTCTTTGTCGTACGTACCCGCAAACGACAATCGTGGAAACCAGCTTCTTGCGATAGGCCCCAGGCCGGCAGCCAATGTGAACTTGCCTCGGCGGGCATCATGCAGGTCAGCGTATTCGATGTTAGGCGTGAGCGAATTCATTGCCGGATCAGCTGAGGAAGCGCCTTTCCAACCCAAACCGACGGGGTTTTCTCTACACCACTCGCCTTTTTTGTTATGTCCGCCCAACGATCTCTCATAGATGATTGGCATGGCGCTGAAAGGCAACACATGGGTATCCCGCAGAGAGCTTCGATTGCCGACCACCCTGAGCCGCTTGTGAATATCGGCGACGCGTAGCTCGACCCTGAGATCGGTTGCAAGCGCTCCGCCTGGCGCCTGCGCCGTGGCTTCGACAAGCACGTCGACCCGCGTCTTGATCGGAGAGATATCCGACTCGAAGGCAATGCTCGAACTGGCCGGGTTGCCGCGATGCTGATCGATCGGCCGGATGGGCTCCTGGTCCTTGGCGAGGCACACTGGCCCTGACGGGTCAGGTGCCTGGAATGTGGCGCAGATAACGACGACCAGCACCTCTTGGCCCGCAGGGTCCATCTGCACATGGGTCGCAGCAGAAAATGGAGTCCTGTTGATCAGCTCGACATCGAACATTCAGCACCATCGTCCTTGATCATCCAAGCCGATGGGCCAATAGGTCATGGCTGTTGCCAAGTGAACCGCCTCGGTGTGCTCCCTCTCCAACAGCCATTTCAGCAACAAATCCTGCGGAGCAACGCGACGTTCGATCTGAAGACGCTGATTGATCTCGTCACAAAGCAGCCAATGGTGCCGAATGAACCATACGAATTCCGGCGCGCTCGCGGGGCCAGCACTTCTGGAGTCATAGGCATTCAAGACGGCGTCTTCACGAGAGATTCCGCCCTGCTGCGCTGCGGCGATCAAGCCTCGCCACCACCTCATGCAGTGAGGCTGCATGAACTGATAACCCTCCAGATAGTGGTCAAACAGCTTCTTCAACTCAGGGTCTGCGGAAGCCTCGGAATCAGAGACAGCCGGAACCGGCGTGCCGCCTTCGATATCGCGGGGTCCTTCCAGCAGCCGGAGCAAACCTTTGTTGATGTTGTGAAGAACGTCAGGGTCAGTCAAATCAGCACTCCTCATGGCTCTGGGGGTCGGAGCCGATCGGGATAAAGCGCAGCCCCTGCATCACGTCATGCAGTTCCGGTTCGATGGACAAGAGGTCATTCACCAGCACGTCGATCGGGCGCTGGTAAGGGATCCAATCGTCGTTCTTGACTTTGTCATGGCCCCACTGCTCATCTTCCGGAATGGAAGATGCACTGGAAGCTGAAGCGATCGATTGATCATTGAGTTGGAGCACGTGAAAAAAGTAGTCGCGAAATACAGCGATCACACGGGGATGCGCAGCAGGCCCGGCAATCCACCGTTGATGAAATGGGTGCATTTCCTCCCATGACCTTGGCTCGGTGTGAGAGTAAGGGCAGTGCGCATCCCACCAACTTAAAGCATCCGCAACCACTGGCCTCAATGCGGCGATATAGGCTTGCTGTAATTTCTCGTAGGTCTCATGCATGTTGTAGGTACGAATTAGAAACTTGCGTTGGCAACACGGCGACCGAAAGCGCCAGCGGTCGAGCCTTGGGAATTCGAGTGGCGGCGGCAGTGAGGCTTGACCATGTCCTTCTTGGACATGTGCTCATGAAACCCTTCGGGGGGCTTTTCTATATGGCATCCACCCAAGGCCCACGCAACACAAAGCGGTGGCTGGTGATCGGCCGTCATGGCTTCCTGATCTCTGGCTTTGTACTTTCCACCGCTTCGGGTGGCGTATTCCTTGGGGTTGTTCAGCCACCGGCCAAAATGAGCCGGGTTCTCAGGATCAACGGTTAACGGTGTCTCGCCCGCCGCTTCTTGTCGCTCGCACTCCCAGCACAGTTTGCCTTTGACTGCGGCATTCTGCTCTGGTGTGATTTCAGGACGGTTGGTTTTGGAGTCGTAGGGCGGACATGGTTTGGCGCCGTCACCCAAGAAAGCCTTGAACGTCACGATGGCCGCAGCATCAACGCAATTCGGCGGGTCCGAGGCCGTGTTTTGCGCCATCGTGTGCCCGTGACACGCGACACCCTTGCCCTCGATTTTCACCGAGTGACACCAGGATTTGAAAGAGCCCTTGCCCTTTGTCTTGTGCGTGACAACTCCGCCACCCTGGGTTCCAGCTTCGTTACCTGAACTGGTGGATACCTCGGAAGCATCTTCCAGCGCGGTGGGCTCGCCGTCGACGATGACGGTCTTGCTGCCTTTGGTGAGATCGGACGCCTGCAGCATATTGACGTACGGAACGGGGACAGGGCCACCCGGCGGAGGCGGAGGCGTGAGACAGACGTCGCCAGGCGCTATACCCTTGCCGCCGCTACCGCGGTGAAACAAGCCCATGTTTTCGGCGAAGACTGTGCAGCCCATGGCTCAGGTCAATGCAGTCGGCAAAGGTTCAGTGGCTCAGTAAGGCCGCTCAGTTGATTTCAACCACTGCGCCGAGGATGCGATGCACGCCGCTTGACTTGCTCGACACGTACTTGCCTCGAAGCAGGATCTTGCCCTCCTTCGTCAGCGTAATGCTTGCATCGCCACAGCGCAGGACAAGTTGCTGCCTTCCCGACAAGATGACCTTCTCACCATCAAGCTCGAATTCAAAGGGTGTTGTGCTTGGCGCCGAAACGGTCTCCGGACGAGCTTGCGCCTGCCACAAAACGCCCATCACAATCGGAGTTCCTGCTTGAGCGCTATCGTGGACGACCAGCACCTCACGTCCGATCAACTTGCTGGTGAGTTCAACGATGGAACGCACGCGCACCAAGTCTGGATGCGCTGGCAGGCGGACCAACGCAACGCCATCGTCGGCAAAGCCGGCGAGTTCACCCAATACGATTGCAGGAGAAGCCAGCTCGACTTCAGGCACCGCTGCGGGACGTGGCGGCCCGATCATGGCGCGCATCAGTTCCATGGTCGCTGAGTTGGCCGACTGCGGCCCTGAAACATCCTCCACCGCTCCCGTTTCTCCACCGAACGAACAGGCAGAGGGCTGTGTTTGGCACGATGCTGTTTCAGGGTGTTTCATGCTCGGATGCCGTACTTTGGACACCCATTGTTGAAGCTACTTGCGCAATGGTCGTGTGACCAAGGTCATAGAACAGAATGCTGGTTGAGCATGCCGCAGTAGAAGAAGCTCGCTGGAGCTTCTGAACGATAACTTCTCAAACAGTCATGTATGCGAGCAACGGCGCAGGCTCCGGCAAGACAATCGTGAAGAAGCCTCGCCAGCAACTTCCTGCCCGGCTTGAACTGTCATTGAACCGGCATGCATGAACTTGAAGACATCAACGCCATTCGTGCCGTTAGAAAATTCTGGTGGAGAGGAGGAGGATCGAACTCCCGACCTTCGCATTGCGAACGCGACGCTCTCCCAGCTGAGCTACCCCCCCACGGAGAGCCGGCAGTCTATCAAACGATCGCCGGTCTTCAGCCTCGCTTGATCAGCTGCGGATCAGGTGATCAAACGCCGACAGCGCCGCCTTCGCGCCTTCGCCCGCAGCGATCACGATCTGCTTGTACGGCACCGTCGTCGCGTCGCCGGCGGCGAACACGCCCGGCATGCTGGTCGCGCCCTTGGCGTCGACGATGATCTCGCCGAACCGGTTGAGCTCGATCGAGCCCTTCATGAACTCGGTGTTCGGCACGAGCCCGATCTGGACGAACACCCCCGCGAGCTCGACGCGTGCCTCGGCACCGCTGGCGCGGTCGCGGTAGGCGAGGCCGGTGACCTTGCTGCCGTCGCCGCTGATCTCGGTCGTCTGCGCGTTCGTCACGACCGTGGCGTTGGCCAGGCTTTGCAGCTTCTTCACCAGCACCGCGTCGGCCTTCAAATGCTCGGCGAATTCGACCAGCGTGACGTGGCCGACGATGCCGGCGAGGTCGATC
>CAXTCD010000203.1:0-8895 GCA_964242145.1 uncultured Rhizobacter sp. | reverse complement strand
CACCTCATCGGCGTTCAAACTCTACCGCGCTGGTCTGGACTGAACATACAAGCGTTTCACACGCTCATGCCAAGGCCCGGGTTGCGTCACTGCCCCGGGCCTTTGTGTTTCTGGCCCCCGCTTTCGGCCGCTGCGCTTTTGCGGCCCCGCTCTGCCCCATGAATCGGCACCCCGTGCCCAGGAGACGTTTGATGAAGATCACGACCACCGCCCTCAAGCCCCGCAACCCCCTGGTCGCCGCAGCGCATTTCCGGCGTGCCGGCACGCATCAGTCGCAAGGCGGCGCCCAGCGCCAGCAACAACGCCACCAGCTGCGCCGTGAGCTTGACCGGCTCACTCACCGCAAAGACAGCCCATGAATCCATCGCAGCGCCCAAGCGCAGCGTGCTGAAGGACATTCCCATGACCAGCTTTAGACCCGCAACCTGGCGCCCGATATCGGCCCCAGCCCCCTGGACCTTACCGCTGCGCCGCTTGCTGGCGATCGCACTGCGGCGACTCAGTGCCGTGCTCGCCCGCCTGGCCCACCGCCTGGCGCAATCGGCACCCAGCAGCGCCCAGACCATCGCCACGATGGAGTTTCATGCCGATGTCGGCGCCAGCGACGGCGCGCTCTATGTCAACGGCCGCCTGGTGGGCTGGATCGATGGAGTGAGGCGCCTGTGAACCTGCTTTGTCTCGTTAGCGAGGGCGGCCCGCCGCGTCGTGCTCGCGCCGCGGTGGCCATGCCGCCGGGGCCTCGGCCTCACCGAAGCGCCTGGCGGCATGTGCGCGCACGAATTGGCGGTGGATCAGCAGCGCGAACGGCACCCAGCCCGCCCACATCAGCAGGTCCAGGCCTTCGTGCCACCAACGCCAGCGCTCGAAAGGCTCGTTCTCCCAGCCGAGCGACTCTTCGATGAAGTCGAACACGCCGAGCCACAACACCAGCAAGCCGACCAGCAGGCCTCGCTCTTGCTGGTGCGGCCCGGCTTTGCGCCACAAGGGCGGCAGCGTGACGGCGCCGACGATTCCCGCATACAGCACGACGTGAAGCGCCATGTCAGCCGCATGTTCACGCGCGAACAAGGCGCCGAGCAACGGCTCGCTGCTGATCATGCGGGCGGCCGTCCAGCCGAGCACGCCGGCACCGATCACGATGATCAGCGGAAAGCGGTCCACGAGTTTCAGGATCAGCTGACTGCCCCAGACCATGATCGGAATGCTGATCAGCAAACCGAGGATCACCAGCATCTGGCTGCCTCGCGCCGCACCGCCGATGGCGAGCACGTTGTCGATGCCCATCACCGCGTCGGCGATCACGATGGTCATGATCGCGCCGCGCACCGTGACGGCCTGCTGGATGTGCGAGCCGTGAGTCTCGCCCGGGTCTTGCGTCAGCTTCCAGGCGATCCAGATCAAGGCCAGCCCACCCACAAGCAGGAAGCCAGGAATTTTCAGCAGCCAGACCACACCTAACGTCAAAAGACAGCGGATCACGATCGCGCCGGCGGTGCCCCACAAGATCACGCGCCGCTGCATGGGCGCAGGCACCTGCCGCGCCGCCAGGCCGATGACCAGTGCGTTATCGCCGGCCAGCACGAGGTCGAGCAACACGATGGCCATCAAGGCCGAGAAGAATTCGGGAGAAAGAATGTCCATGGCGTCTTCACCTTGCTCAGAAGCGCGACACGCGCGCCGTTCCAGAGATCCATGGCGTTACCGCCACGCCCGGTGAAGGTCTTGCCCACAGCCTTGCATCTCCAAAGACGCCTGGCTGCTCAAGCGCCGGGGCGTTGTGTGATGACACAGCGCCCGTGCTGACGGCGGATTGATCGGGGGGCTACTCCCCTTGCGAAGTGCAGTGTGCGCCGCTGGGCACGGGTCGGCAATGGGTTGTTGACCGCGGCCCAGAGCGATTGGCGAGGGCTTGCTGCCACAGCGACCCGAGCGCCCGGCGAAGCGGCCGATGAAACGCGGCACACTCGCCGGATGCCTCTGCCGCCCCCCTTGCCCCTGATTTCGCTTCAACACATCGACAAACGTTTCGCCAGCGGCCTGCTGGCCTTGCAAGACGTCTCGCTGCACACCGGCGCCACCGAGTTCGTCTCGCTGCTCGGGCCGTCCGGCTGCGGCAAGAGCACCGTGCTGCGTCTCATCGCCGGCCTGGAAGAACCGAGCGCCGGGCAGATTCATTCGCCCGCCCGTGTGGCAGCCCGCCCATCGGAGGCGAGTCATGCCGATGCGGCGCAGACCGCCTTCGTCTTCCAGGACCCGACGCTGATGCCCTGGGCTTCGGTGCGCGACAACGTCTGGCTACCGCTTCGCCTGAGCGGCGTGCCGCGAGCCGATGCACAGCAGCGCATCGATTCGGCATTGGGCGCCGTCGGCCTGACCGATTTCAGCGGCGCCTTTCCGGCCGAGCTGTCGGGCGGCATGAAGATGCGTGCATCGATCGCCCGTGCGCTGGTCACCCGTCCGCAGGTCTTGTTGATGGACGAGCCCTTTGCCGCGCTCGATGAAATCACCCGCCAGAAGCTGAACACCGACCTGCTGAGCTGGTGGCAGGCGCAACAGCTCGCCGTGCTGTTCGTGACGCACAGCGTCTTCGAATCGGTCTTCCTGAGCCAGCGGGTGCTGGTAATGGCGGCGCGGCCGGGCCGGGTGATCGCAGAAGTGGTGATCGACGAGCCTTATCCGCGCAGCTCGGAGTTCCGCACTTCGACCCGCCATGCCCAGCTTTGCCGCACCTTGTCGCAGGCACTGGAAAGCACCGCATCGGACCACGCCCGATGAAGACGGCGGAGACCTCATCGAAAGCATCGCGAGGCTGGCTGTCGCGCCTGGTTCCCGCGCTGACGCTGCTGGCTTTGGCCGCCGCCTGGGAAGCGCTGGTGCGCCTGGCCCACATTCCACACTACACCTTGCCCGCGCCCAGCCTGGTGCTGCAGACCTTGTGGAACAACTTCGGCTCGCTGGCCGGCAGTTGGTGGTTCACGCTCGAGATCACCTTCGGCGCGTTGCTGCTGGCCTGCGCAGGAGGCGTGTCGATCGCCGCGGTGTTCGCGCTCTCGCGGCCGATCGAGCGCGCGCTGTTCCCGGTCGCAGTGATGCTGCAAGTGACGCCGGTCGTTGCCGTGGCGCCATTGATCCTGATCTATGTCGAGAGCACCTCGGCCGCGCTGCTGCTGTGCGCCTGGATCGTTGCGTTCTTTCCGATCCTCTCCAACACCGTGACCGGCCTGCGCGCGGCCGATCCGCATCTGCAAGACCTGTTCCGCCTGTACCGCGCCACGCCGCTGCAGCGCTTGAGCTTGTTGCTGGTGCCCAGCGCATTGCCTTACTTCATCGCGGGGCTGAAGATCTCCGGCGGGCTGAGCCTGATCGGCGCCGTGACGGCCGAGATGGTGGCCGGTGCGGCGGGCCGCGAAACCGGGCTGGCTTCGCGCATCCTGGAGGCCAGCTTCCGCACCGAAACGCCGAAAATGTTTGCCGCGCTGACCCTGCTGGTGTTGACCGGCGTCCTGATTTTCTGGGGCTTCAACCAGCTTTCACGGTGGCTGCTCCACCGCTGGCACGCCACCGCCAGCATCGATTGATATCCACCTTTCCTTCCAAGCACATCAAGGACTTCCCATGCTTTTTTCGCGGACTTTTCCGATGACCTCTGCGCTGCGCCTTGCCCTGATCTCAGGCGGCATGCTGATGCTGGCCGGCACCGCTCATGCGCAAGACAAGGTCACCTTTGCGACCAACTGGAAAGCGCAAGCCGCGCACGGCGGCTTCTATCAAGCCATCGCCGACGGCACCTACAAGAAATACGGGCTTGACGTCACATTGCTGCAAGGCGGCCCGCAGGTCAACAACCGGCCCTTGCTGCCGGCCGGCCGCATCGACTTCCTGATGACGGGCAACCTTCTGCACAGCTTCGACAACGTGAAGAACGGCGTGCCCACCGTCGTGGTGTCGGCCATCTTCCAGAAAGACCCGCAGGCGCTGGTGGCCCACCCCGGCCAAGGCTATGAAAAGTTCGAGAACCTGAAAAATGCGCCTCAGGCGCTGATTGCCAAAGATGCGCAATACAGTTGGTGGGCCTGGCTGAAGGTGACGCATGGCTTCAAGGACGAAGCGCTCAAGCCCTACAACTACAACCTCGGGCCCTTCCTCTCCAACCCGAAAGCCATTCAACAAGGCTACTCGATGGCCGAGCCGATCTACATCGAGAACCAGGGCAAGTTCAAGCCGGTCGTGCACCTGTTGGCCGACCACGGCTTCAGTACCTATTCGACTTTGATCGAGGCCCGCACCGAGACCGTCAAGAACAAGCCCGATCTGGTTCAGCGCTTCGTCGATGCCTCGGCCATCGGCTGGGCGCATTACCTCACGGGTGACCGCAAGGCGGCAGCGGCGCTGATGATCAAGGACAACCCCGAAATGACCGAGGCCGAAATGGAAGCCTCGGTGGCTTTGATGAAGCAGCAAGGCATCGTCGATTCAGGCGAGGCGCAGCAGAACGGCATCGGCGCGATGAACCTCGCGCGCATCCAGGACTTCTATGCGCAGATGGTCAAGGCGGGCCTGTACAAGGCCGGCGAAGTCGACATCGCGAAGGTGGCCACACTGCAGTTCGTCAACAAGAAAGTCGGGCTGGACGCCAAGGCCACGGCAGGCGCCAAATAGCCAGCCACCGGCACCGTTCAAGTTCAACGCCAGCCTCGCCGATATGCACGGTACCCACGACTGTCATTGGATTGCACCGTGAGCCCCCAGATGCCCTCCACGCCCGCCCACGCCACCCTGCCCGCCTTCGAACCGATCACGCAGCCGCTGCCAGACTTGGCCGCCTGGACGGCGTATTTCCAGCAAGCGGAAATCCCTGTGCTGGGCAACACCGCCGATGCGCTCGAGGCGATGCGTGCGAACGAAGACAGCGTTGACGCCAATCTGATCGGCGAGATGGTCGCCGACGACCCGCTGATGACACTGAAGGTGCTGGCCTACGCCACGACGCACCGCCCGCCGCGCCTGCTGACCGATGTCGAAACGGTGACGGCGGCGGTCGTGTTGATGGGCATCTCGCCGTTCTTCAACGCCTTCGGCCCTCAGCCGACCGTGGAAGACCGGCTCATCCACATGCCGGATGCGCTGGAGGGTCTGAGCGACGTGCTGCGCCGCGCCCATCGCGCCTCGCATTTCGCGCTCGCGTTCGCCGTGCACCGCATGGACCACGATGCCGCGGTGATCCACGAAGCTGCGCTACTGCACGATTTTTCCGAGATGCTGCTGTGGTGCCACGCGCCGTCATTGGCTTTGCGCCTGCGCGAAACGCTGAAAGTGGACTCCAGCCTGCGCTCGGCGGCGGCCCAGCAAACCGAACTCAACGTACAGCTTTTCGATCTGCAGCAGGCGCTGATGCATGCCTGGTCGCTGCCTGAATTGTTGATCCGCATCTCCGACGATCGCCATGCCGAACACGCCAATGTGCGCAATGTCGTGCTGGCGATCCGCCTGGCCCGCCACACCGCTGACGGCTGGGACAACCCGGCGATTCCCGATGACATCGCCGAGCTGGCGCTGCTTCTCAACCTGTCGCCGGAAGCCACGCTGCGCTTCGTGCGTGACTGCGAGCGCTGAGATCGCTGAGAGCCCGCTCACGCCGATCGCTTCAGATCGGCCCGCGCTGTACTGTCAGTTGAAGCACTGTCGTGCAAGGGCCATCCCCATCGCCGCATGCAACGTGCGGCCGCGTGCTATACCGTTCTGACATTTCCTTTCGCCAGACTGCGCCAACTCCTCTGACAATTCGCGCTCGCAGTCCCTGCGCTCAGCGCGAAGCCTGCACAACCAAGGCCATGACATGCTTGCTCCAGACAAAGCAGTGAACCAGGGCGCAACGCCCGTGACTTACGGGCAAGGCGATCGCCCGCCACGCGGTGACTATTCGTCGGCCCGCAATGACTACACCTGCGAGCAACCCTGGGAGCAGTACACACCGCAGGACCATGCGCTCTATCAGCGCCTCTACGAACGGCAAGCGGCACAGATGCATGGCCTGGCCTGCGACGAGTTCATTGCGGCCGTTCAACAACTCGGCGCACCCGATGCGATACCGCGTTTTGAGGCCTTGTCGGAGCGGCTGCATCGCGCCACCGGCTGGGAAGTCGTGGCCGTGCCGGGCCTGATCCCCGAAGAAGCCTTCTTCGCGCTGCTGGCACAGCGCCGCTTCCCGGTGACTCACTGGCTCAGGTCGCCGGAAGAATTCGACTATGTGGTCGAGCCCGACGTGTTCCACGATCTCTTCGGCCATGTGCCCTTGCTGTTCAACCCGGTGTTTGCCGACTACATGCAAGCCTATGGCGCCGGCGGCCTGAAAGCGACCCGGCTGCAGGCCTGCCATTACCTGGCTCGCCTCTATTGGCACACCGTCGAATTCGGCCTGATCGCCACCCCGGCCGGCCTGCGCGCTTATGGCGCCGGCATCCTGTCGTCGGCAGGTGAATTGCGCTACAGCGTGACAAGCCCCGAACCGCAGCGCCTGGGCTTCGATGTCGGCCGCATCATGCGCACCCAGTACCGCATCGACACCTTCCAAGGCACCTACTTCGTCATCGACAGCTTCGAGCAGTTGTTCGACGCAACCGCCCCGGACTTCGCGCCGCTCTATGCACAGGCTGCCACGCAAAGCGAGATCGCAGCGGACCAATTCATGGCTTCGGATCGGGTGATCGGGCTTGGGCAGAACGCCTGACGCCTGACGCATTAGCGCAACCAACGAAAGCCCCGCGCCTCAGCCCAAGGCAGCAGGTAGCAGGTAGCAGTTACGCCAGCTTGCCTTCCCGGGTCCAAACAAGCACTTCGTCGAACACCGCCGCATGGTCGGCCAATTGCACGTGGGCAATACCGGGAATGTGGCGGTTGTCGGCACCCGGCAAGGTCGCGGTCGAGGCAGGGAACACGACGTTGTCGCAGTTGCTGTAGAAGCAGGTGTAACGCTCGAACAGCGGCGCAGCTTCTTTCGCATGCAGCGCGGTCTGCCAGACCGTCGCCTGCGCCATCTCGCGGGAATTGCGCGACATGCCAAACCGCGCGAGCCAGGTGCCATGGTGCGGGCTGCCGATCGTGATGGCGCGGTGAATGCGATGGCTACCGCGGTGGGTCGACATCCATGCACGAATTGCCAGGCCGCCCATGCTGTGCCCGACGATCACCGGCGCCTGGCCGGTCGCCTGCTCGATGCGCCGAACCGCCGCTTCAATGATCACGTCATAGTTGCTGATCGAACCAAAGACGGGTTCGAGGTTGACGGCCACAAACGGCACGCCTTGATCCAATAACTTCGGCATCCAGCGGTTCCAGAAACCCCGATTGCAGACGAAGCCATGTACCAGCACCACACCGCGGCGGCCGGTCTGCACTGGCAGATGATCCGGATAACGCCGTGATCGAAAGGGTTGCTGCCAGCAGAAAATGCGCGGCGCCGTCACCGCTTCGGCGAACCAGGCCTTGAACAGTTGTGAAGCGCTTGCCGCCGGCGCCGCATCACCACGATGCACCCAGGCGACCAGCACGAACTCGATCGCCAGGATCACTGCATAACTGAAAACGATCAGCAAGGCACCTGCTGCGGCGAAGAGCCAATTGCCGTGCGCCGCCCCCCATGCTGCCCAGGCGGCTGCCGCGATCAGCAAAGAAATCGTGATGAACTGTTGGAGTCGAGCAAGCATCGGCGGATGCTATCAGCGCATCCAACGACGATGCGATAGGCCGCTTTAGAACTTCGCGCCAGCCTATCCAGCGATCGACGGATAGGTGAACGCCACGAAGTGGATCGCATTGATCGCGAAATGCACTCCGATCGCAGCCTCGATGCGCCGCGTCCAGGCGTAGACCGCCGAATAGCCGAGGCCCGCCAGGAACGCCATCTCGACAAATCGTGGTCCGCCGGCGAAATGAGCCAAGCCAAAGACCGATGCGGAAACGAGCACGGGCAAGCCAAGGCGAATCACACGTTGCGTCCTGTTCAGTTCAGAACGCTTGCTCGATGCACCTGCGTCGAACAAGCGGTGCAGGCGCTCCTGCAGCAAGCCGCGAAAGAAGGCTTCTTCGGCAATGCAGGTAAAGAAAAAGTTAGGCAGCAAAAAGGCCCAGGCCTCGGGCGGAAATTTCAAATCAACGCGGACATGGCCGATCAGCATGGCGACACCGAACACCACCCCGGCTGTCAGACCGAGAACAAGCCCTGTGCGAGCCGCCACCCGACCGGCCTCGCGCCAGCGCGCCACCCGCGGCGCATAAGCCGCGAGCAACAGCAATCCGCCGGTGCCTTTATCAAAGTTCAGGTATTGCGTGAACGGCAGCGCATCCGGTGATACCCGAAGGCCCGCGAACACGGCGGGCTTCGCAAAGCCCGGAACCCAATGAAGCGCGAAGGCCAGGCTGATCACCGCTGCGATGGCCGTCGAGCCGGCACGCATTGCGGGCCACGGTGCTTTCAGTGAACTCCACACCACACCGGCCAACCCGGCCAGCATCAGCAACGCTGTCAATTGCACCAGCTGCTCGCTCCAGGCCAGGTACACCGCCACAAGAAAAACCATCGGCCAAGCTGGCGCACGGATGTCGCGAGCCATCGGTAGCGGCGGCAACCAAACGGTGATGATCGCTAGGGCAAGCACCACAAATGGCAAGAGCAATGACAAGGGCATGGGTGGCGGCCTTGAAATGAGGCGGCTGTCGATAACGACGTTCAAGGCTTCTCACGAGAGCAACACACCATCGCTCAAGCGAAAGCATTGCTCATCAGAAAGCCAGCGCACAAAGCAAAACGCCCAACCGAATTCGGTTGGGCGTTGCGATCTGGTGGCCAAGGGCGGAATCGAACCACCGACACGCGGATTTTCAATCCGCTGCTCTACC
>CAXTCD010000202.1:0-8972 GCA_964242145.1 uncultured Rhizobacter sp. | reverse complement strand
CGCGCCATTGACGAAGGTCAGCCGGCCTTCGGCATCCGAAACCGAAATGAGCTCGCTCTGGTCTTCGACGATGCCACGGTATTGCGCTTCGCTGGCCGCCAGCCGGGCGGTGGTTTCCACGCGCTTGGCCCGCTCAAGCAAGGAGATGCTGGCGATGTGGGCCAAACTTTTCAGCGTGCTCAGCTGATTCGCATCGAGCTTGCGGGGCTGCCTGTCGATGACGCACAAGGTGCCCATGCGCTCGCCGCCGGGCATCACCAGCGGTGCGCCGGCATAGAAGCGGATCGAGGGCTCGCCGACGACGTACGGATTGCCGGCAAAGCGCGGGTCGCGCGTGGCGTCAGTCACCTGTAGCAGTTCATCGGAGCGGATCGAATGGTCGCAAAACGCATGGGTGCGCGAGGTTTGCGCAACCTCCGGCAAGCCGATGTTGGCCTTGAACCACTGCCGGTCTGAATCGACCAGCGAGATCAACGCGATCGGCACCCCACACACTTGAGCGGCCAACGCGGCAATGGCATCGAACGCCGGCTCCGGCGCGCTGTCCAGAACCGCCAGGCGGTGCAGTGCATCGATTCGTTGAGCTTCGTCGACCGCCACTTCACCTCCAGAGAAGACCTCAGGTTGCGTGCTGCCGCCGACTTTACGCCGAAGCCCATGTCGCTGGATCATGCGCTCACGTAACTGGGTAGCCGAGTGCATTGTGATTCAGCACGGCCCCTGCCCGGCCATGCGGGAATTCGCCAGTTCCGCAAATGACGTAAAGGCATGGCGGGTTCGCAGGCTTGCGTCATCCGGGGACGGGCATCGATGCGGGGTTTGCGAAGGCCCGACAGCGCCAGGCGTTCTCAGCGGCTCATCGACCCGGGGCGCCCGGGCGGCTTCAGCGACAAGCCGGGGCCTGGTCGACCGAAACTTTCTCATCTGGCAGTTCGCCAGAGGCAAGAGAGTTGCCATCAGCTGGCGCCATGCCGCCCGTTGATGCGACCTGCGCGATGACTGTAAAGACACCGCATCATCATCGCTGCCTAACAGGGCGCCGAGCGGGCCGGTGTGACCGCATGTGCGGTCAACAGCAAGCAACTCCTTGCCAACTGCGCAGCTCGCCTAACGCGGCGGCAACACATATTACAATAGTACGATAGTACCGTTGTGCAATATTGCTCACTATGATGACTGAGGGTGGTCACTTGCTGCCCGTGGGTTTTTTGCTTTCCCAAAGTCATCATAGGAGACACCATGAGATCATCCTCCGCGCGCCAATGGCGCGCTGTACCTTTTCTAGCCACCCTTTTTGCGCTGGTCGTCAGCGCAGTGAGCGTGGTTCCGACGGCTGCCCAAGCCGCGACGACGACCAGCGTCACGATCGATGGCAATGTGCTGGGCCCCGTCTTTGACGGCGTCGGTGCCATCAGCGGCGGCGGCGGCAACACCCGCCTGCTCTATGACTACCCAGCGGCTCAACAAAGCCAGATCCTGGACTACCTGTTCAAGCCGAACTACGGCGCCAACATCCAGCTGCTGAAGCTCGAAATCGGCGGTGACGCCAATTCCACCGACGGTGCCGAGCCCAGCCACCAGCACGTGCGCGGCCAGATCAACTGCAATGTCGGTTATGAATTCTGGCTCGGCGTCGAAGCGGTCAAGCGCAACCCCGACATCAAGCTGGCCGCCCTGCCCTGGACTGCACCGGGCTGGATCGGCAACGGTAATTTCTGGTCGCAAGACATGATCAACTACGACATCGAGTGGCTGAAATGCGCTCGCGGTCATGGGTTGAACATCAGCTACATCGGTGGCTGGAACGAACGCGGCCATGACAGCAACTGGTACATCAACCTGCGCTCGTCGCTCAACAGCGCCGGCTTCAGCAACGTCAAGATCGTCGGTGACGATTCCGGCTGGGGCATGGCCGACGAGACCCGGAACAACAGCGCGTTGAACAACGCGGTTCAAGTCTTCGGCAACCACTATGTCTGCGGCTACCTGTCGGACGCCACTTCGTGCGGCTCCTCGGACAACGCAAAGAACAGCGGCAAACCGCTGTGGGCTTCCGAGTTCGGCTCGCAGGATCAGGATGCCGGTGTCGTGCCGTTCATCCGCACAATCACCCGCGGCTACCTCGACGCGAAGATCTCCGGCTTCATGAACTGGCCGCTCGTTGCTGCCCTTTATGACAACCTGCCCTACTCCACGGTCGGTGTGGCGTCTGCCAACCAGCCCTGGTCGGGCAACTACGTGATCGGCAAGAACACCTGGGCCAATGCCCACGTCGCCCAGTTCACCAAGGTCGGCTGGAAGTTCCTGAACAGCTCTGCATCGGCTTACCTCGGCGGCAACCGCGCCAACGGGTCGTACATCTCGCTGCGCTCGCCCACCTCGGGTGACTACACGACGATCTATGAAACCTCAGGTGCCAACGCATCACAGACGGTCAACGTGAAGGTCCAGAACGGCCTCAGCACCGGTACCGTTCATGTGTGGTCGTCGAACCTCGGCTCGACCAACTCGAAAGACTACTTCATCAAGCAAGCCGATGTCGCCGTGAACAACGGTTCGTATTCGCTGACGCTGCAACCGAACCACATCTACACCGTCAGCACGACGACCGGCCAGGCCAAGGGCACCGCCACCAGCCCACCGCGCAGCACGATGGCGCTGCCGTACAACGACAACTTCGAAGGCTATAACGTCAATGACATGGTGAAGTACTTCTCCACCATGCAAGGCGCCTACGAGGTCCGTAACTGCTCGGCAGGCCACAGCGGCAAGTGCCTGCAACAGGTTGCGCCGATCCGCCCGATCAATTGGCAGGATGATTCCGACGCCTTCGGCTTGCTCGGTGACCCGGACTGGTCCAACTACACCGTCTCGGTCGACGTGAACATGCAGCAAAACGGCACCGTCACGCTGCTGGGCCGTGCCAACACGCAAACCCGCCCGCAAAACCGCCAAGCGGCTTACCAACTTCGCATCGACCAAAGCGGCAAGTGGTCGCTCGTGAAGGCAGACCGGGGTGGTAACAAGACCACGCTGACCTCGGGCGCCATCGGCAGCCTGGGACTGAACACCTGGCACAACCTGAAGTTGACCTTCTCGGGCAACCAAATCACGGCCAAGGTCGACAACAACCAGATCACCACGGTCACCGATTCCTCGTTCACCTACGGGCAAATCGGTATCGGCGTGGTCGGCTACCAGACCAACCAGTTCGACAACCTGAGCATCACGCCAGAGGCTGCGGGCAACATCGCCGGCGTTCTGCACGGGCTGCAATCCGGCCGTTGCGTGGACATCAACGGCTTCGTCACGACGAACGGCGTGAAGCCCGCGTTGTGGAGCTGCAATGGCGGCACGAACCAGCAGTGGACGCTGACCTCCGCAGGCGAACTGCGTGGCCTGGACAAGTGCCTGGACGTCAATGCTCAAGGCAATGCACCGGACAGCACCGCCGTATCGCTGTGGGACTGCACGGGCAGCAGCAACCAGAAATGGACGCTGACGAAGGACGGCCAAGTCATCAGCCAAGCTTCGGGCAAGTGCCTCGACGTCGTCGACCATTCGGTCCGCAATGACGCGACCCTGGGCGTTTGGGCTTGTTCTGGCGCGGACAGCCAGAAATTCATCCGCAGCGACGCTGCCGGCATCTTGAAGGGCGTCGAGTCGGGCAAGTGCCTGGACGTTCCTGCCAACGCCACAGAAAACGGTACTGCGCCTCTCCTTTGGAGCTGCAATAACGGCGGCAACCAGGAATGGACCTACACCGCCAAGGGCCAGCTTTCGGTCTACGGCAACAAGTGCCTGGAACCCAATGGCACCGGCATCAAGATCAACGACTGCAATACCTCCACGGCTCAGCAATGGGTCGCAGGCAGCGATGGCTCGGTGCTTAATGTCGGCACCGGCCTGTGCCTGGACGTGACCGGCCACGGCACCGGAGACAACGCGCCGGTGGGCCTCTTTACCTGCGGCGGCGGCAACAACCAGAAATGGGCACGCCTGCAAAGCCAGTGGGAAAACCTGACTCCGCACTGAAATGCGGATTCGATGAGCGCTCGCTGAAGTTCATTCGGCAGCGTTCGTTCGTTATCTGCCAGGCGCAGCACCTTTAACGGTGCTGCCCCGGGCTGAAAATCGAAGGCCACGTCGTGAGACGTGGCCTTCGTGCTTTGGAAAACGAAAAGCGCCGGTCTGCAGGCGCTCGGGCTGGGCCGTCAAACCGGTGTTGCCTCACAGTCACCCGCGCGGCGCGGCTGACACGGCCGATGGCAGATTCACGGAGGCGTGAACGCTCTGGGAAAGATCGTCAAGGGCCAAGGCTTTCCAGTTGGCTCGGCTCAAAGAATATTTACCCGGATAATATTGACACCAATTTTTACCCGGTCAATAATTCGCGCAACCCACTTCGAGTTGTCGCGATGCCACCCTCTCCTTCCCACGCCTTCACCTGTTTCGATGGCAATCGCCGCGTCGTGACCGGCTCGCTGCAGGCGGTCGCACTGAGCTTGAAAGGGCTTCGCTTGCGTGAAGCAACGGGGCCGGTCCTGGTCTTCGATAACGCGACCGGCCGCACGATCGACATCGATACCCGAGGCAGCGACGACGAGGTGTTGGCGCACCTGGCTCCCCCCGTCGGGCCTGGCGCAGCTCACCCATCTGCCAACACGGAGTCAGCGGCGCCGGGTGCTCCCATCGAGCCCGCGGCAATCGAAGCGCGAGGGCGAGGCCGGCCCAAACTGGGCGTCGTTCCGCGAGAAGTCACCCTCCTTCCCAGGCATTGGGAGTGGCTGGGTGCACAGCCCGGCGGCGCGTCCGTCGCGCTGAGAAAACTCGTCGAAGAAGCCCGCCGTGCCAGCGCCGAGAAAGACGCCATGCGCCAGCGGCACGAACGCGCCTACCACTTCATGACCGCGATCGCAGGCGATTTGCCCGGCTTCGAAGAAGCGACGCGGGCTCTGTTTGCGGATGATCCGACCCGATTCCGCGAGTTGCTGTCCGCATGGCCTGCCGACATCCGCGATCACGCACTCGGCCTCGGCTTCGAGGTCGATCCCCATGCGCTACGGTCCGATCATGGCGACCCCTCTTGACACAGTAAATTCAACGCGAACGCCCTGCCACGCGTTCGCACGCTCTCATCCTGAATTTCATCCCGCCCTTCCCTGCGGCAAAGGTCATCGCATATCCGCGATCGAAGACTAGTCCCAGCTAACTCCGTCCCAGACCGGCACCGCCTGTTGCCGTAATACGCCAGAAAACAGGCCGAGTTTCCACAACCCACGAGCACTCTTTCCCGGGCCGCCATTGCCGCACCGGGCAGGGCCTCGCTTTGCCCGAGATCGAGCCAATGACTTCCACAGGTGCTACCGTTTCAGCCGGATTCACCCCAGCACGCCCGCTCTGGCGAACTTACCTGACCATCCTGCTGCCGATGGTTCTGACCAACGCGCTGCAGGTCGCGGCCGGAACCCTCGACGGCATCTATCTCGGGCAGATGCTCGGTGTTCGGGCAATTGCAGCCGTGTCGGCCTTTTTCCCGGCCTTCTTCATGCTGCTCGCACTCATCATCGGCTTGAGCACCGGCGCCACGGTGCTGATCGGCCAGGCCTGGGGCGAAGGCCATCTGCAGAAGGTGCGCGCCATCGCCGGTACCGCCATCGCGCTGTCGCTTGTGGCCGGCGGCGGGGTGGCCATGGCCGGTGGCGCAGGGGCCCCGGCGCTGATGACGGGCTTAGGCACGCCACCCGATGTGATGCACGAAGCCGTGCTGTATGCGCGCCTGATGTTCGTCGGCTCGCCGTTGATCTTCCTGCTCTGGGTCAGCACCTCGATGAGCCGTGGTGTCGGTGACGCCGTCTCGCCCCTGTGGGCCTTGGCGGTGGCAAGCCTCATCGCCATGGTGTGCACGCCCGCCTTGATTCGCGGCTGGGGCGGCCTGCCGCAACTGGGTGTGGCCAGCGCGGCGATCTCGACCTGGGTGGCCTTCGCCCTCGCGCTGATCTGGATGGCTCGCCATTGGCGCCGCACAGAGCATCCATTGGCGCCCAACATGGCATTACTGCGGCAGATCCGTTTCGACCGGCCGATCATGAAGCGCATGCTGCGCATCGGCATGCCAGCGTCGCTGCAAATGCTCACGATGGCCTTGGCCGAAATCGTCTTGCTCGGTCTGGTCAACCCCCATGGCTCCGAGGCGACCGCGGCCTATGGTGCAGTGAATCAGGTCATGAGCTGGGTTCAATTGCCAGCCATGTCGTTGGGCATCACGGCGACGGTGCTCTCGGCCCATGCGATCGGCGCCGGAAACCCCTCACGGGTGCTGAAGATTGCCCAAACCGGGCTCTGGATGAATCTCGTTGTGACCGGTGCCGTCGTTTGCGTCGTGTATGGGCTATCGCCGGTGATCCTGCGGCTCTTCTTGACCGACGGCCCGGCCTTCGCGCTTGCGCTCAAGCTGCTGCATACCGTGGCCTGGAGTGTCGTGATGCTGGGGGCCGCGAACGTCGTCGTCGGCACGATGCGCGCGAGCGGAACCGTGCTGTGGCCCGCTGCACTGACGATGATTGCGGTCCTGGGCATCGAACTGCCGCTGGCCCACGCGCTTCACCGCGCGATCGGCATCTCCGGAATCTGGTGGGCCTATGCCGCCGGCTTCGGGGCCACGCTGCTGCTTCAGTCAAGCTACTTTCATCTGCGCTGGCGCAGGCAACGCATCGAGCGGCTGATATAGCAGCAGGCGTGGCTGCCGAAGTGGCCACAGGCCTGATCGATGGAGCCGCTCAAGATGAAGAACATCGGCAAACCTCAGGCAGTGAGCCTGTGGCGTTAGCAGCATCGCAGCGGTTTTTGCCGCGATGCTGCCCTCACCCCATCAAAAGCAAACAGTCATGCAGTGAACCAACTCGCGCTCAACGCACCGTCCACTTTTGATTGTTGCCGCCATTGCAGCTCCACAACACGACCGGGCTGTCATTGGCGGTGGCATGGCCTGTCACGTCCAGGCACAAGCCTGACGCCACGTTGGAGACGCTGCCATCGCCATTGAAGCGCCATTGTTGGTTGGCGCCTCCGTGGCACGACCACAGGCCCACCAGGCTGCCGTTGGCGGTAGCGCTTCCGAAGGCATCCAGGCATTTGCCATGGGAGACCAAAGTGCCATTCGATTGACGCACCCATTGCTGGTTGGCACCGCCGTTGCAGTCCCAGATCAGAACGGTCGTGCCATCGGCATCCTTCGGTGCATCCAGGCAGCGCCCCGATTCCACACCACTCAGGTTGACCGTGCTTCCGTTACCGCCGCCGCCGCCACCGCCGCCCGGCTTGCCATAGAGGGCTTCGATGGCGTACAGGTCGTCCGGCGAGAAGGTGTTGTAGCGGCCATTGCCGATCTGCTCGGGCGGGAAGCCGTTCTTCGGCTCGAAGATCCAACGGCCGTTCACCTTGGCGTTTGAATAGTGCATCATCGATTCGAAGTCGTATTTGCCGATCGGCGTGCCGCCGCTTCCGGTATCGATTTCGAATTGCGAACGGCCATTGCCGGTCAACTCCAGGTTGACCTTGACGTAGTTGTCTCGATCTTGGCGAACCTGCTCATGAGACAGCCCCAGCGCGTGCCCCATTTCATGGCGAGCCGCGTTCACATTGCAACCATTGCCAATTGAAAGATCCTGGCGGCCACCGATCGTGCCGAGATAGCTCCAGCAGCCATCGCCGGTGATGATTCGCACCCATTTGGCCTGGTTGGTGCGAGGCACCCAGCGCAACACGGTCTTCGCGTCGTAGTCTCTCTTGGCACCTTCAAAGGCTGAGCGCGTGGCCGCATTGGCATTGCCATCGATCTCATAAGGGATCACGCCGCCAGGCCAGCGTTGGTTCGGCGAGTTGATGATGCCTGTGCCCATCGGCTTCATGCGATCGACCTGACCCGTGCCGGCCGCCAGGCTGGCCAGCACTTGACCTTGTGCGTTGACGACCTGATTGCCACGGGCAGTGCCGATCGCGATGTCACCCAGGAAGGCAACATCGCCCTTCAGCACGGCTGGCGTGGTGTCGGTGCGACCGGCCAGCTTGACGTCGAAAACCTGACCCGTTGGATTCTGCGACGCGAACATTGCGGCGGACTCATCCACCGCGGCCACCGAAACCTCCGGCGTGGATTGAACATTGTCAGCAGAACCACCGCATGCCGAGAGCGCCAGCAAACTCAGCAAGCCCCATGGGCCAATAGCCATATTCCTGATCATGATTTCTCCTTTGAAGGCCAAACCCGGCGTGGGCCCGGCTCATTGATAAGGCCGTCGCGAACAACAGCCAGCTTGTCTATGGGTCCAACAAATAATGGGAAACCGAAATATGTGATGAATTAATGCAAAAATCATCATGGTGATAATACCTATTCAAAACCACCTGATTGGATCCCCTCATGGGCGTGGGTAGACCAAATCAGCCATCGCCGACTGAATTGTTCCTTGATGTGCCGTTGTTCAATTCCTACGCATTGTGAAGATGCATCACATTGGCTTAAACAAAGGCTAAAACGGTGTGCAGGTGTCTACATACGTCAGATCGAGCATGCACGAGTGCCATTTCTTCTGCGGGCTGGCAACAATGGTTTCAACAGGTATTCAAATGGCATCGGCATATATTCGAGTCGTGCTTCCGGATGACCATGGCCTTGCGGATACAAGGGCGAAATTCGCACACTTACAAATATCCGCCCGTTTTCAAACGAGTTTCACCAGGTTGAAATTACCTGGGCAATCCCTGATGGCGCCTTATGCAGAACGGGTTTTCTTGAATCCTCATTTCGATTTTGTGTTCCGTCCTGTAAAGGCTGTGCCGGATTTATTGCTAGCGCAATCGAAATATCCCTGAAACCACGCCCCCAAACCCGCACCGCTGACGCTGTGGCATGGACGGGTGCCACTGGACCCGGACGACCGCGCGCGCAGACAATGCGTGCTGAGTGACTG
>CAXTCD010000201.1:0-8982 GCA_964242145.1 uncultured Rhizobacter sp. | reverse complement strand
GCCCGCGCCCGCGCCCGCGCCCGCGCCCGCTCCGACCCCTGCGCCGACGTCTGCAGCGAAGATCGCTCGCATTGACTTGGCCCAGTCACTCGTCTTCCCGAGTGACGACAGCGCGCTTGTGCTGGTCTCCAACAAGGCGGTGCTGGTGCGCGTCAACGCGACGACCACCAATGCACAAGAAGCCAAGCCCACCGGCTCGCTGCGCGTCGAAACTTCCAGTGGCCAACTGGTCCAGGAATTCGCATTGACGGCTCCGAGCGGCAACCTGACCTCGTCAGTGCCTGATGCGCCAACCGCGACCAACGCTTACAGCGCCGTGTTGCCGGCCAATCTGGTGAAGTCAGGACTGCGTCTGACGGCCCGCCTGTCGAACGGCCAAACCAAGACCATCAACCCACGCGTCGGTGGCGGCATCGCGCTGAAGCTGGTGACGGTTCCGGTGCAACTCGGCGGCACGGTTGGCAAAGTCATTCCTTCGGCCAGCTACGTGCAATCGCGTGTGCCTGTGGCCAGCGTGACGGTGCAAAATCATCCGACCTTCGTGTCCAAGGCCGTCCCTGAGCTGCCGACGACCGAAGCTGCCTGGGGCACTGCCTTCGGCAAGGTTCTGAAAGAGCTGGCCGATCTGCGCATGCTTGAAAACGGCCCGCCCGAGTCGTATTACTACGGCTTCATGCCGAAGCGCACGTTTGGGTTGGCTGGCCTGGGCTACCTGTCGAACCACGCCGCTCTGGGCTTCGATGTGTCGAACGCCGGTGCCGTGCTGGAAACGCTGACCCACGAACTGGGCCACAACCTGAGCCTGCCGCATGCTCCTTGCGGCGGCCCGGCCAACCCCGATCCGCAGTTCCCGTACGCCAACGCGCAGCTTGGTGCTGGTGGCCGCTACATCTGGGGCTACAACTTCGAGACGGCCAAGTTCACCGACCCGCGCCGTACCGACATCCACGACATGATGAGTTACTGCAGCGGAGACACCTTCTCCGACTACAACTATCACAAGATCCAGACCTACCTGACGCCAGCAGACCGCATGGTCCGCGCCGCATCAGTGGCGTCGGTCTCGTCCGGCCCGCAAGAGCTGGTGCTGATCAGCGGTGAAGTCGGTCGTTCGGGCAAGGTGGAACTGTCGCCATTGAAGTCGGCTTACGGCACCGCGCGCTTGCCGGAAGACGGTCCTTACACGCTGCGCATCGTGACGGCCCAGGGCACGAGCGAATACAGCTTTGCGACGAATGAACTCGACCATTCGATCGACTCGCAGCACTTCGGCTTCCTGATCCCGAACCCAGGCTCGATCGTCAGCGTGACCATCGTCAAGGGCGGCGCTTCGGTGCTGCACACGCAGGCCAAGCCGGCTGCGAGCACGTCGGGCCCGAGCATGCATGCCGCCAGTGTGCGTCCGCAAGTTCAGGTCAGCGAACTGGGCGGCCTGCTGCACCTGACCTGGGACAACGTCAAGTACCCGTACCTGACCGTCACCCACGTTGGCGACAAGCGCTCGAACCTGGCGCAAGACTTGGAAGGCGGCACGGCCACCCTGCCAGTCACCGAAGTGGGCAGCAAAGGCAGCTTCGAGTTCAGCCTGTCGGATGGCTTGAACACGGTGCGCACGCAGACCGAGCGTTGATCGATCTTCATGCCGGCCCGTGTTCAGGGCTGGCGTGGATGGTGGATGGATGAACCACAAAGGCCGCCTTCGGGCGGCCTTTGTCATAGGAATGCCGTTGGTGAAGGCAACGCGTTGACTCAAGCCGCAGCGTTTGCCTGCGGCGGCGTGGGAGGCGGGTGCGGTGGTGGCTGCGTTGGTCGCGGCGGCGCGGGTTCGCCGGGCACGGTCGGCGTCGCAGCCTCCACATCGGCGCGCAACCGGGGCAGGGCGCTCGGGTGTTCACGGGCGATGAAGGCGATCAGCCCCTCGCGCACGATGCAGCGCAAATCGAAGTTCGGCGCGGCCGAAGCCGAGCTGACGAGTATGCGCAATTGCATGCTGCGCTCGCTGGCATCGGTCACTTGCACATGGCAGACGCGCCGGTCCCACTCCTTGGCGATTTCACAGATGCGCCGGGCCTCGGCGCGGATCGGGTCGATCGGCAAGGTGTAGTCGACCCACAGCATCACCGTGCCGAGCAATTCGGCGCTCTGGCGCGTCCAGTTCTCGAACGGGTTTTCGATGAACCATTGCAGCGGCACGATGAGGCGGCGCTGATCCCACAACCGCAGCACCACGTAAGAGCCGGTGATTTCTTCGACGCGGCCCCACTCGCCCTTCACGATCAGCACGTCGTCGATGCGAATCGGTTGCGACAGCGCGATCTGCAAACCGGCGATCAAGTTGCCGAACACCGGCTTGGCAGCAATGCCGGCGATCAGCCCGATCACGCCTGCCGAAGCGAGCAGGCTTGCGCCGAGCTGGCGCACGCCAGGGAAGGTCATCAGCATGAACGACAAGCCGGTGACGAGCAGCGCGCCGATCGCCGTTCGTGACAGCACGCGGGTCTGCGTGAGCACGCGACGCGCCTGCAGGTTGTCTTCGACCTCGTAGGGGTGCAGTTTGATGACGCCTTCGGCCAGGCCTTTGACGGCCGAGATCGCCAACCAGGTCATCAGCGCGATCAGCAGCAGCCCGTTCCAGTGGCGCAAGCCCCCGATGCCGCGCAGCTCGTCGTCGGCACCTTGCCATACCACCTGCAATGCGAACACCGGTAGGACGAACCGTGCCGGCTGATCAATGCGATGAACGACACTGTCGAGCAGCACCGAAAAACGCACGACGCGCAACAGCACCGCCCGTCCCACGGCGTGTGCCACCAGCGCGGCAGCAACAGCCACCACGGCCGCCACCGCCGGGCTGAACCAGGGCGACTCGGTCATGAAGTCCATCATCCGATGCAGTTCCTCGCTCATCGCGGAATGCGCCTCGGGCTCAATCGACTTCCACGGTGCGCAGCTTTTTCACAAACTCGCGGTGCCACCAGTGAACGTCGTAAGTGCGGACGTGGGCCAGCAGCCGTGTGTGCCGTGAAACGCGCTCCTCCAGCGGCATCTGCAGCGCGCGTTGCAAGGTGTCGGCCGTGCCCTGGATGTCGTAGGGGTTGACCAGCAAGGCATCCTTCAATTGCTCGGCCGCCCCGGCAAAGCGCGACAGCACGAGCACACCGGGGTCGGCCGGGTCTTGCGCGGCGATGAACTCCTTCGCAACCAGGTTCATGCCATCGCGCAAGGGCGTGATCAACGCCACGCAGCCGGCACGGCACAGCCCCGGCAGGCGCTTGCGCGCGACGGTGCGATGGATGTAGCGGATCGGCATCCAGTCGAGTTCGCCGTAGTCACCATTGATCTCGCCGCAAAGGCTTTCCAGCTCGCGGCGAATGTCGCCGTAAGCGTCAACGTCTTCGCGCGACGGCGAGGCGATCTGGATCAGCGTCGCGCTGTCGCGGTTCTCCGGGTATTTCTGCAGCAGCTCCTTGAAGGCGCGTACGCGGTGAGGTAGCCCTTTGGAGTAATCGAGCCGGTCGATGCCGATGACCAGACGGCGCTTGGCGTATTGCTCGACCAGCATCGCGTGGTTGTCCATCGATTCCTTGCCCTGGCCGAGTGCCACATATTCATCGACGTCAATGCCGATCGGAAAGGCCTTGGCCGCCACGGTATGGTTGAACGCGCGGTAGCGGCCATTCGGCAGCGCTTCAGCGCTGGCTTCGGCGATCACATAGCGCTCGAAGTGGGTGAGGTCAGTTTCGCTCTGAAAGCCGATCAGGTCATAAGAGAACAGCGATCGCATGAACCACTCATGGCCGGGAATGGCCGCGAGGATTTGCTGTGGCGGCAGCGGAATGTGCAGGAAGAAGCCGATGCGGTGCTTGCTGCCCAGCGCTCTAAGCTCGGCGGCCAGCGGGATCAGGTGATAGTCATGAACCCAGATGATGTCGTCGTCCTTGAGTTGAGACATCAGCTTGCGGGCGAACATGCGGTTGACGCGCCGGTAAGTCGCCAGGCTCGACGGGTTGAACTCGGCCAAGTCGAGCCGGTAATGGAATACCGGCCATAGCACGCGGTTGGAGTAGCCGAGGTAGTAGCCATCGTGGTCTTCACGGCAGAGGTCAACAGTCACGAGTTTGACGTCACCGGCGCGCTGCTCGGTCAACTGGCCTTCGCCAGGCGTGCCGCCTTCGGCGGCTTCGGCGATCTTGCCGCTCCAGCCGAACCACAGGCCACCGGTTTGTTGAAGGGCTTCACCGAGCGCCACGGCCAAGCCGCCGGCAGCGGCTTTGCGTGGGTCGGCGACCCGGTTGGATACAACGACGAGACGGCTCATGGAGAAAGGGCGCCAGCGCGCCGCGAGGAAAGGTGAACAGGGGCGATGTGCATCTGGAGACAGCGCGACGATGAAAATTCAATCTGAAGCGGGAGCGAACATTGAAACGGAGAGCGCTGATGCGGTGAAGAGAGCCGCGTCAGCGCCGCCCCACGCGATCAGATCGCGGAATCCCACGGCGCCGACAGGCGCATCGCGCCGTTGATCAGGCCGACCATTGAATAGGTCTGCGGGTAGTTGCCCCACATCTCACCCGTGATCGGATGCGTGTCTTCCGACAGCAAGCCGACGTGGTTGCGCGCGGCCAGCATCGCCTCAAAAATCTCGCGTGCCTGCTGCTTGCGGCCGATGCGGGCAAGGGCGTCAATGCGCCAGAAGGTGCAGATGTTGAACGCGGTCTCCGGCTTGCCGAAATCATCGGGAGCTTCATAACGCCTCATGTACGGGCCATCGCACAGGCTCTTTTCGAGCGCGTCGACGGTGCTGACAAAGCGCGGGTCTTTCGGGTCGATGAAATTGACCTCGGCCATCAGCAACACACTCGCGTCGAGTTCGCGCCCGCCGAAGCTTTCTGCAAAGGCCTGGCGCTTGTCGCTCCATGATTCACGCAGGATGCGCTCGCGCATCACGTCAGCGTGACCGCGCCAGTAGCTCGCGCGGTCGGTCAAGCCGAGCTTGATCGCGATCTTGGCCAGCCGGTCGCAGGCAGCCCAGCTCATCAGTGCTGAGGAGGTGTGGATGCGCGCGCGGGTGCGCAGCTCCCACATGCCGGCGTCGGGTTGGTCATAGATGCGGATCGCCTGCTCGCCGACCGTTTCCAGCCCATGAAATTCGACCAGCCCGGCGCGACGCAGCAGCCGGTGGTCATGGAAGGCTTGTGCCGCGCCGAGCACGATGTTGCCGTAGACGTCATGCTGGAAATGCTCGAAGGCCTGGTTGCCGACCCGCACCGGGCCGCTGCCGCGGTAGCCCGGCAAGTGCGGCAGGATGTTTTCGGTCAGCTGTTCTTCCATGCCGATGCCGTACAGCGGCTGGATGTGGCCGTCTCGCGAGCGCGCAACGATGTTGCTGAGCCAGCGCAGGTATTCCTCCATCGTTGCGACTTCAGAAATGCTGTTCAGCGCCCGCACCACGAAGAAGGCGTCACGCAGCCAGCAATAGCGGTAGTCCCAGTTGCGCCCACTGCCCATGGCTTCGGGGATGCTCGTGGTCATCGCCGCGATGATCGCGCCAGTGTCTTCGAACAGGCTCATCTTCAGCGTGATCGCAGCGCGGATCACCGCGTCTTGCCACTCCAGCGGCAGCGAGAGCGCGCGGCTCCAGTTGCGCCAGTAGGCGGCGGTTTGCTGCTCGAAGAGGTGCACGGTTTCTTCGACGCCGCCGGAGAGCGTTTCGTCCGGGCCGAGGATGAAATGCAGTGGCCGATCGGCGAGGAACGAGGTCTCGCCCATCACATAAGACAGCGGGCAGTCGGTGGTCAGGCGCAAGGTTTGCTGCGAACCGACGAAGCGCACATGGTGGCTACCCTGGCTGATGACCGGTGCCTCGCGGCCCCAATCAAATCGTGGGCGAACGCGCACCGTGATGCGTGGCGAGCCGGAGATCGGCTGAACGCGTCGCACCAGCGTGACCGGGCGGAACATGCGATCGCGGTTGAAGAAGCGTGGCGCGAAGTCGGTGATCTCGATGGCATGGCCGCGCGTGTCATACAGGCGCGTCTTCAGGATCGCGGTGTTCGGCTCGTACGACTGCTCGCTGTGCGAGAACGAATCGATCTCGATGCTCCAGGCGCTGGCGTCGTTCGACGGATCGACCAGTGCGTTGAACACCGGATCGCCATCGAAACGCGGCAGGCAGCACCAGACGATGCGGGCGCGGGTGTCGATCAGCGCGTTGTAGGCACAGTTGCCGATCACGCCGAGATTGAGCGAGGCCTGATGTTCGGCAGCAGGCGGAGTGAGGATGCGGGTCATGGGGTCACTCGTTTGTTGTTGTGGAAGAAGCGGGCGACGACGATCGGGCGGCGAAGCTTCAGGGCGCTCGCGCCAACGCAGCGCCTTCCAAGGCCGCGGCTTGCAGCCAGGCGCGAAAAGCGCCGGGTGTGTCAATGCGGTAACGCGCGCTCGATCCGCCTTCGCCGACCTTGATGCCGATGCCGTCGAGCGATTGAACGAAGTCGAAGGCGCTCTCGTCGGTGACATCGTCGCCAGCAAACAGCGGGCGGCGGCCTGCGAACGGTGCCTCGGCCATGAACGCCGCCACGGCCCGGCCCTTGGTGGCGGCAGCCGGTTTGAGTTCGACAACCATCTTGCCAAACATCAAGGCCATCTCTGGCATGCGAGCCGCGGCGGCTTCCATCGCTTGCGCGACGGTGTTTTCGAGTTCAGGCGCCTGCCGGTAATGCACGGCCACTGCACCGGGTTTACTTTCGAGCAACAGGCCGGGGTGGCGCGTCACCAGCACCTGCAGGCTGGCAATGACGCGATCCAGATCGGGCACCGGCAGGCCGAACAGCTGGCCTGCGACATTGCGGCGCTCGGCGCCATGCACGCCGGAAGAAGCAAAACGCAATGGCGCAAGGTAGGTATCGAGCTGCGCAATTGGGCGGCCAGAAACAATGGCAAGCGCTCCGTCAAGCTGATTCGACAAGGCTCCCAGCGCTTGAATCAGCGCAGGTGGCACCGACACCGCGTCCGGGCGATCGGCCAGATCGACCAGCGTTCCATCGAAGTCGAGGAACAAGGCGCTGTCGTGTTGAATGGTTGTTGTTGATCGTCCCCGCATGCGGTAACGGTATCAAAGGCAGCGAGCCCGGCCTGTAGGCGAATCTGCCATAGAGATGTAGGTTGATTGCGCCGCCGCCCAAACTGCCCGCGCGTCCGGGATAATCATCGGCTGCGCGTTCGCACCAACTTTTACCAGAGCAAGCCCATGGCCCAGTACGTCTTCACCATGAACCGCGTCGGCAAGATCGTGCCGCCGAAGCGGCAGATCCTCAAAAACATCTCCCTGAGCTTTTTCCCGGGCGCCAAGATCGGCATGCTCGGCCTGAACGGCTCGGGCAAATCAACGCTGCTCAAGATCATGGCCGGCGTCGACAAAGACATCGAGGGCGAAGCCACGCCAATGCCGGGCTTGAAGATCGGATATCTGCCCCAGGAGCCGGTGATGAACCCGGACCAGACGGTGCGTGAAGCGGTCGAAGAAGGCATCGGCGGCGTGCTCGCTGCGAAGAAGCGCCTCGATGAGGTGTATGCCGAATACGCCGCTGAAGATGCTGACTTCGACGCGCTGGCCGCCGAGCAGGCGGAGCTCGAAGCGATCATCTCCGCCGCCGGTTCCGAAAACACCGACCTGCAGCTGGAACTGGCTGCCGACGCGTTGCGCCTCGCACCGTGGGACGCCGTGATCGGCAAGCTGTCGGGCGGTGAAAAGCGCCGTGTTGCGCTGTGCCGCCTGCTGCTGTCCAAGCCCGACATGCTGCTGCTCGACGAGCCGACCAACCACTTGGATGCTGAATCCGTCGACTGGCTGGAGCAGTTCCTGAGCCGCTTCCCGGGCACCGTGGTGGCCATCACCCACGATCGCTACTTCCTCGACAACGCCGCCGAGTGGATTCTCGAACTCGACCGCGGATCGGGCATTCCATGGAAGGGCAACTACTCGACCTGGCTCGAGCAGAAGGAAGGCCGCCTGGAGCAGGAACAAAAGACCGAAGACGCCCGCGCCAAGGCGATGAAGAAGGAGCTGGAGTGGGTGCGCCAGAACCCGAAGGGCCGCCAGGCCAAGAGCAAGGCGCGCCTGGCCCGCTTTGAAGAACTGAGCGACGTCGACTACCAGAAGCGCAACGAGACCAACGAAATCTTCATTCCGGTCGGCGAGCGCCTGGGCCATGAAGTGATCGAGTTCGAAGGCGTGACCAAGAGCTTTGGCGATCGCGTGCTGATCGACAACCTGAGCTTCAAGGTGCCGGCCGGCGCCATCGTCGGGATCATCGGCCCGAACGGTGCGGGTAAATCGACGCTGTTCCGCATGATCTCGGGCCAGGAAAAGCCGGACAGCGGCAACGTGAAGATCGGCCCGACCGCCAAGATGGCCTTCGTCGACCAAAGCCGCGAATCGCTCGAAGCCGACAAGACGGTGTGGCAAGACGTGTCGGGCGGCCTCGACAACATCATCGTCGGCAAGTTCGTGATGCCGTCGCGTGCTTACATCGGCCGCTTCAACTTCAAGGGCAATGACCAGCAAAAGCTGGTCGGTAGCTTGTCGGGCGGTGAGCGCGGCCGACTGCATTTGGCCAAGACGCTGTCACAGGGCGGCAACGTGCTGATGCTCGATGAGCCGTCGAATGACTTGGACGTCGAAACGCTGCGCGCATTGGAAGATGCGTTGCTGGAGTTCGCCGGCTCGGTGATGGTCATCTCCCATGACCGCTGGTTCCTTGACCGTATCGCGACCCACATCCTGGCCTGCGAAGGCGATTCGAAGTGGGTCTTCTTCGACGGCAACTACCAGGAGTACGAAGCCGACAAGAAGAAGCGCCTGGGTGAAGAAGGCGCACGTCCGAAGCGTGTGCGATTCAAGGCGTTGAAGTAAGACCGCTTGAACGATGGGCTCTTCGCGCAATTTAGTGTGATCGAACGTTGACAGGTGCCAGATCAAGG
>CAXTCD010000200.1:0-9034 GCA_964242145.1 uncultured Rhizobacter sp. | reverse complement strand
CTACACCCAGAACATGCAGGGCGGCAGCAACTTCGGTTTTGTCGTCAGTCAGATCCGGGGCAACAGCGTTGTGCTGTTAACCGAATCCGGCAATCCCGGGTTCGTCAACGCGCTTGCGCCGCCGAACGCGCAAGGTTTGCGCGTAGGAACCGTGAACTTCGGTTCGCAGAGCCGTCCCGATGAGCGCAACATCATTCATTATCCAAACGGTCGCTGCAGCATGACCGTGTTGGTTGATACCGCGTTAGGTCCGATCGTGCCTTCCGTCATCCCCGGGCCGGCCGCGACGCTGCGACCCATGGTTGGCGGTACCGTCAACGGGCTTGGCATCTACGTATTCCATGCCCCGTCTGGCAACCACAATGCGGCAAGAGGGGTGCTGAATCACCAATTCAACGCCCTTTCTGCGAGTGCAGCACCGTCGTTCATCGCGGGCGGTGACGGCAATTCAGACCTCTCATTGCAAACCGTGAATGGCGTGCGGAGGGCTTATGTCCCAGGCGGCGCAACACACCAGGGTGGCGGCGCACTTGACGGCTTCGTGGCCTCTGTCGGTAACGATGGCGCGGTCGAGAATGTTGGCATGACGGCAAGTGACCATTGTGGTGTGCAATGGCGTAGCGCCTGAACGCTACGAACTTGCAAGGCCGCGACAAGGCCTGCCCTTCAAGCTCGCCTCGACTGGACTTCCAGATCGTGTCATGCGATGAATTTCTCGCAACTTTCGACGGCGATTTCGGGCATCCAGATTTGGCATGGGGCTATCACCTCGGTCTCCATGACCGCGCTCATTTGCGCCGTCACGGACAACGACGAGGTTACGCCGCGATCGTCGTATCTCGACGTTCCGATCGCGCTATCGTCGGTGGGCTTGAATTCGCTGAGGACGCGCTGTCCTTCTTCGTGCGCACCGCTTTGCGTGGACAGGGCATTGCCACCGAGATGGTTTGCGCCGCGACAAGGCATTACGAGGCTTATCACGGCACAAGCATCCGTGCTCGAGCACTCCGCGAGAACCTGGCTTCGCGGCATGTATTGGGCAATGCCGGATATCGGGAAATCGGAACGCAACTGATTCAGCTCGGTCCGTGCGGAAGGGGGGTTATGGTGCTGTATATGAGCGCAGTGACGACGCCCCACGAGACTGATCACTGAATGCGGGCTGCCATCGCTGATTCGCCTGCGCTTGAATTGATCCGGCGATCCTCACGGCGGATGAATTCGTGAGCTGAACACCGCCAGCGCTTGGTTCGATCGACCCATTCAGGATGACGGTGCCAGGAGCTGCTCGGTCAGGCGATCTAGGTCGGCGGCGGCCGCGGAGTTGCAATGCATCGCATTCAAAACGTCATCAACAATGGCCTGAAATGGGACATCGTTGGTCAGAGCCGGGCCGAAGGCATCGACCAGCAGCGACTCGACGACGATTCGTGCCAGAGCACGGCGCCGCTGCGGGTGGTCTTGGGATATCGATCGCAGCTGTTGTCGCAGCGTGGCGGTGGCGGCATCGGACTGCCCGGCATTCATCGCCGCAGACGGGTTTCCCGATGGAGCCGCACCCGGCTGGTTTGCCGTCTGGCGCAATAACGCCGACAGGCGCGCCATGCCTGCCAAGGGATCGATGGATGCCATGGCGTGAAGTCAGGTGGGGCCGCTGCTGCGGTAAGCCGACAGCGCGAGATGGCTTTCGGCCGAATCGGCAGGCTGCGATGCGCCAGGGGCCGAAGGCGTTGAAGCCTTCCCCTGGGCTTCGCTGACCGCTGCTTCGATGCGCCCGATCGTCATCTGCAGGTCTTTGGCAAGGGCCGCGTCCAGCGTCGGTTCGGTCAGGGCCGAGCGCAGGCACGACAGCGCGGTATCGAACTCATCGCGAACCATGTGCAGCAGGCCTTGCTTGAACAGCCGGACCGGGTCGTTGGAAGCCAACTCATCCAGCGGGCTCCACACGGCCTGGGCTTCGTCAATGCGGCCACTGGTCAATAGAAGCAGGCCA
The DNA here is from genome assembly GCA_964242145.1 of uncultured Rhizobacter sp. GTDB lineage: Bacteria > Pseudomonadota > Gammaproteobacteria > Burkholderiales > Burkholderiaceae_C > Rhizobacter. The sequence goes on along the minus strand of CAXTCD010000200.1, from coordinate 7,041 downwards.
TATTGAAAACGCGCGACCGGCTGTTGAGGGTCGAGCTCAACGGCCTTGGCGAAGTGCAGCTCGGCACGGTCGGGCATTTTCAGCGCAGCGTATTCGGTGGCGAGTGCCCAGTGTGCTTTGGCATGTGCATCGGCCTTGTTGACGGCCAGCTTCAGATAGCCGATCGCCGAGCCCGAATCGCCCGACGCGCCGGCACGCAGCCCGAGCATGAAGAGTTCGTCGGCATCCAACGGATCCAAAGGAGTAAAGGTCATGGGTGAACTCATGAAGTTGAATGAAGGATTCAAGCGGAGTGAGGCTGGGGCACGACGGCGGGCCGCAACTGCCTGCGCGCCAACGAGATGACCTGATCGGCGATGAGGTTCAACTGGTCAGGGGCCGTGCTGCCGCTGAGCCGATGTTCGGCCCACAGCGCAGAGGCGCAATGGGGGTCCAGCCGGCGTGCCTTGCGAAGCAGATGCACGGCAAGGTCTTGCTGGCCGCGCATTGCCGCCACGGCGGCCAGGCTGCCGTGAACTTCCGAAAACGAAGGGCTCAATTCGGCTGCCGCTTCGAAGGCGGATTGGGCCGCGTCCAGGTCTTGCTGAAGAAGATGCGCCCAACCGAGCGCGACCTGCGTGCCCGGATGGCCGGACATCCGCCGGGCGGCCTGCTGCAGCGATGCGATGGCTTCGGCCGGCGCGTTCATTTGCAGTTCTGACAGACCCTGCAATAACCAGATGCGGCCGTCGTCCTGACGCATCGTCAGCGCCTGCCGGGTCCACCGATGGGCGGCCGGAAGATCGCCCGCCTGCAGCGCAGCAGCCGCCAGCGGCTCACACGCTTCATAAGGCACGGTGGCTGGGTCCGTGGCCTGAGAGATCAGTGCCTGAGCCAGCCGCTGGGCATCCTCCAGGCGAAACGCATCGATCAACACCGGCAACCAGGCCTTCACCACGGCCTCTGGCGGCCGCGCCTGCCCCAGGCAGGCGGCTTCACCGAGTGCATTGGCTTCGTCGATGCGACCGAGGTGATGCAGCAAACGCAGCCGCATCGCGCAAACCTCCGCGGCAAGCTCGGCGGAGAGCGTTTCTGGCAGTGACGGCGTGGGCAACGCTTCCAAGGCCGCTTCGTAGGCGTGGTCCGCCAAGTGGATGCTTGCGCGTTCCAGTGCAATGGCCGGGTCGTCAGGGTGTTCGGCTTGCGCCTGCCGCAGCGATGACAGCGCCTGATCGGTCTGGCCTTCGAAGCGCAGCGCGCGGGCGCGCAACAAGTGATCGGGCAATGAGGCCACGCCAAGCTTTGTTAATTGCTCGATGGCCAGCGCGCAGGCAATGAACTCCTTGGCGCGAAAGGCTTCGCCCGCATAGTCGCGCAGCAGCGTCGCGTTGTCGGGGTCCATCCGCAAGAAGCTGCCCAGGCGCTGCAGGCGTTGATCGGAGACCGCTTCGGGGGCGGTGAAAGGGTGAGGCAAGGAGGTCATGACGGTGCGAAGTCAGGCTTCGAATTCGGTATGGTCTGGCGCCAGTGCGGCGCGCAAGGTGTCGAGGGCGCGCTTGTGGATCTGCGAGATGCGCCCGCGGGTGAGGCCGAGGTCGGCGGCGATTTGCACGAAGGGCTGCTGCTGAAAGTAATGCCGCTCCAGGACCCGCCGTTCCTGGTCTGGCAGATGAGCCACGGTCTGGCGCAGCCGCACACCCAACTGGCGCTGCGCGATGCTGGCGTATCCGTCGACGCTCGACACGGCCTGTCCGTCATCGAACATGCCGGTGTTCTCCAGCATGAAGCCCACGGCGAGCCCCACCGCCAGCTTGGCGATGCGGGCCAAGGTGGCGTCGATCGACATCTCTTGGGGCGTGGCATCCTGGCTCGCCAGCGCTTCGACCCGTGAATCGATCATCTGCTTGCGGCTGGCCATTTGCTGATGTTGCTCGGTGCTGTGGGTCAGGCCATCGAGGATGGCGCCGCTGATGCGCCACGACGCGAAGCTGCCGAAGGGCGCGCCGCGCGCCGGGTCGAAACGCTGCGCAGCCTCCACCAGCCCGAGCGCGCCCATCTGGCAGTACTCGTCAAAGCCTACCGCGCCGTTCCAGCGCAAGCGATAAAGGCGGGCCGCGATGGACCGCACCAACGGCATATGCGCCAAAACCAGCTCGTCGCTGGCCGGGGCCGGGTGCGTGCTCAAAGGGGCAATGGGCACAGGCCGAAGGTCGCGGTCTTCCATCGACGCGCTTCGCTCACGAATAGGCGCCGGCTACGGCTCGCATCATCAGGCTCCAGCCATCGATCAGCACAAACAGCAAGACCTTCAGCGGCAGCGAGATCGAGACCGGCGGAACCATCATCATGCCCAGCGCCATCAAGATGGCCGCCACCACGAGGTCGATCAGCAGGAAGGGCAGAAAGATGACGAAGCCGGCCACGAAGGCTGCGCGCAGCTCGGAGAGCATGAAGGCCGGCACCAGCACGCGCAGCGGTACGTCCGCCGCGGGCCGGTTGTCAGGTGCTTCATCGAGGTGCGCGAGCTTGGAGACCGCCGCCACGTCTTCGGCTCGCACATGCGCCTGCATGAAAATCTTCAACGGCGCGATGCCACGGTCCATCGCCTGCTGCACACCGATCTTGCCGTCGAGAAACGGCGTCACGCCTTCGCGCTGGCTTTGTTCGAGTACCGGCTGCATCGTGAAGAAGGTCAGGAAGAGCGCCAGCGTCAGCAAGACCATGTTGGGCGGTGTCTCCGGCATGCCCAAGGCATGGCGCAGGAACGACAGGGTCACGACGATGCGGGTGAACGAAGTCATCGCCACCAGCGCGGCGGGAATGAAGCTGAGCAGGCTCAGGCCCGCGAGCATGCGCACATAAGGCGCCAGCTGAGCGGAGTCGGCCTTGCCGTTGCCGAACAGGCCGGGCTCTGCGGCGGCCAGGGCCAGCGAAGGCAGGCACGAGGCCAGCAAAACGAGATAAGGCCAAGGGCTGTGCTTCATGCGCGTGGGCTCCGCATCCAGACCTTCCCATTGCGCGGCGTGACGCGCGATGGCAGCAACTGCAGCACCGTGTGATTTGGGCCCGCGACGACCAGCACGCATTGGCCGTCCACCTCCAGCAAATGCGCGCGCTGGCCTTCGGACAAGTCCACCGATTGCGCCAGCTGCAGCCGCTCGGTGACTTGCGCCGAAACGCCGACGCGGTCGAGCGCGCGCTTGAGCAGCAGGATCGCGATGACGCCGACCCCCAGCACCAGCGGCAGCGCCCACAACAGGCGTGAGAGGCTGTCGTTCATCGCGATGCCAGTACCTTTTGCAACTGTGCATTCATTGGCCGAGCGTCACCGGCGTTTCGGTCAGCCGCACACCAAAGTGCTCGCCGACGGCCACCAGGCTGCCGCGCGCAACCACATGGCCATCGACCAGCACATCCACCGGCTGGTCCAGCAACTGGTCGAGCGCCAGCACGCTGCCCTGCTTCATCTCGAGCAATTCGCCCAGGCTGGTTTCGGTGCTGCCGATCTGAACACCGACGCGCACTTTCACTGCGCTCAGAAAGGGAAGCTGGGCGGGCAGCAGCGGTGCGCCGCTGCCCTGGCTGGCCGCCAGCGGCGACAGGTCAATCTCATTGGCGATCACGGAAACGCTCATCGATTTCTCTCAAAAACAGTTCAAGGGGATACCAGTTGGACGGCTTTGAATGCGCCCAGGTGGCCGATGGAGCCCAGCGCGCAGGCTCGGCCTTCCACCGTGACGGCGAGCCGATCGCTCAGGCGGGTGGGCAATCGCAACACATCGCCGGGTTGCAGGGCCAGCAGGTGCGCCAACTCCAGCTCGACCTCGCCCAGCGACACGGCAACCGACAAGCGACTGTTGCCGGCGGCCTGCCGCCACGGCGCGAGCGTTGAAGGCGCCGGCCGATGCGCGGAACCCGCCTGCGGCGGGCGGGGGGGCACATGGCGCAGCACGCCGCTGTCGGCCACCAGATCCACGCCCACCAACGGGCACGCGATGTGGACGGCGCCCGAGCCGAAGCGAAACAACGCGGCCTCCGGTGCGCGTGGCATCGATGCCTGCACCGGGCCGATCAGCGATTGCGCCAGCGCGTCGTCAAGCTGCGCCTGCGCCGCTGACAGCAGCTCCTCGGACCATGCGTCGCCGAGACCTGCCGATGGCCGAAAGCCATCACCCAGCACCGCATGCGCCAGCGCATCTGCCTGCTCAGGCGAGCGGCGCAGCCACAGCCGGCCGGTGGCGCCCACCCGTTCGGTGTGGTCGGTGGGGTCGGTGTTGGCAGGCAGCGCGGACGCAGGCTCGGCATGGACCGGCCATGACGCCGCTGGCCGGCTCAGCCAGGCGGCGGCCCAGAGGTCGAGAGCGCTCGACACACGCGCCTCCAGGCTGGCGCAGGCATGGCGGCCCAGCAGATGCAGCGGGCGCACGTCGTTCATCGTTGCCCCTTCATCTCAAACAGCTGCTGCAGCATGTCGTTCGCGGTGCTCAGCACTTGCGATGAGGCCTGGTAGCCGCGCTGCATCAGGATCAGCGCGCTGAACTCGCGGGTCAGATCGACGTTCGACAGCTCGATCGACTTGGCCTGGATGCGCAGGTCGGTCGAGGCTTCACGCAACACCGGTGCTTGCTGGCCAACGTAGCTGTAGGTGGCATTGCCGCTGGCGACGAAGCCTTCGTTGTCCTGCACTTCGGCCAGCAGCAGCGTCGGGCCGTCGACGCTTTGGCCATTGCTGTAGCCAATTTTCAGCACGCCGCGCTCGTTGAAGGTCAGCGTACTGATCTGCCCGCCGGCGCGGCCGTCCTGCTTCTTCAGCGCCAGGCTGGAGCTGTCGCCCAAGGCATAGCTCGTCGCGTCGGCATCGAGCTTGAAGTTCACATCGATTGCGTCGGTGTTGGGCAAGGCCAGCGAGATCTTGGCTTCACTGGTGGTGGCAATACCTGCCGTGAAGGCGAACTTGCCGGTGCCCAGCGTGGAGCTGCCTTCCGAGACCGTCATGACCCAGCCATCGGGCGTGTTCGCGGTGTCTTTCGTGAAGACGAGTTTCAGCGTGTGTTTGCTGCCGACCTTGTCATAGATCGCGAGGTCGTCGATGGCGTGATTGTTGGTGTCGTTCGACGACAGGACGCCGCTCAAGGTGACCTCGCCCGTCACCGCCGGCGGGCTGGCTCGGCGGCCGTCCAGCGAGACTTCGGAGAGCTTGCCGTTGGCATCGTGCGCCAGCACCTTCATCGCGCTGCCGCGCGTCACCAGCACGCCTTGATCGTTGAACTCGAAGCCGCCATTGCGGGTGTAGCGCAGTTCGCCGGTGTCATCGCGCACGACGAAGAAGGCGTTGCCATCGATCGCCACGTCGAGGTCACGATCGGTGCTCTGGATCTCGCCGGCGCGCAGGTCCAGCGACACATGCGATGAATCGAGGCCGCGGTTGTCGGGCGTGTGCCCTTGCGTGCCTTCACCGCCGCTGAAGTAGTCGCTGAAGTCGACATGCGAGCCCTTGAAGCCCGGCGTGTTCATGTTGGCCACGTTGCTGCTGATGTTGCTCAGCCCACGCTCGTTGCCTTTGAGGCCGGTCATGGCAGTGTAGATCGCGTCAATCATCGGAGTGCCCTGTAGCGTTGAGTTAGCGAACGGTCTCGATCTGGCCGATGCCGATGCCGGCAATGGTTTGCTCGCTACCGCTGACCTTGATGGTGAGCAAAGGGTCGCCATTCGCCAGCGACAGCGCCGTGACCGTGCCGCTGATCGAGCCCGAAGCGGTGCTCACCGAGACCGTCTTGCCGAGCAGGCCGACCGACTGATTCACTGATTGCAGGCTCAGCAGCTTTTCGAGGTTTTGATTGAGCCGCTGCGAGGTCTCGAGTGATGAGAACTGAGCGATCTGCGTCATGAAGTCTTTGTTCTCGACCGGCTTTAGCGGGTTTTGGTAGGTGAGCTCGGTCATCATCACGCGCAGCAAGTCCTCCATCGACAACGACGAGGCTGCCGAGTTCGCAATGCTGCTGGTGGGGGTGATGGAAGTGGCCATGCGGTGGTCCTTGGATAGAGGCGGCTAGCAGTTGAACGAGATGCGGTGCGGCTCGTTCGAGATCGAACCAGGCGTACGTTCGGTGGGGTCGGTGCGTTCGAACACGGCACGGCCGTTGAGCGTCACCCGGGTCAGCGTGCGTGCGTCACCGGTGAGTTGGCGCACCGTTTCCATCGCGCAGTGCAGGGCGGCCACGGGTTCGAGTGCGCTGTCGCGGATGACGATCGACACCCGGCCCTCGCGCTGATAGACCTGGATCGACTCGGCCGGCAGTGGCGCATGGGCCGCTGCCGATGAGGCTGCGAAGAGTTCGCTCATTGAATGAGTGAGGCCCAACGGCCCCGATCGCGCTGGCGCCGACACGTTCTCGTGGGAGGGCTGCGGCGTGCTGGGCTGCGTTGGCGTTGCGAGCTGCGAACGCAGGCCGAGGGGCAAGGCGGCTGCGCTCGGATGAGCCCCGCCGATCGACGTCACGGCGCTGGGTTCATGGCCCGATGGCATTGGCAACAGGGGTTCGCTGATCGATGGTGCGGGGCTTGCGAACGGCGGCGGAGCGGCAGCGCCGATCTCACGGGCTAACGCAAACGGCGATCCCTCACGCCACCGCGAGGCCGGTCCGGCCGATGGGTGTGATGCCTGGCGAGCCGAAGCGTGATCCAGTGCGGGCCGATGGCTTTGTGCGGCCTCGCGCGCAGAGGTGGGCTCTTCTGGCCGGGCGGTGGCGGGCACGACGTGGCTTTGCTCAAACACCTGCTTCCACAGCTGCTGCTTTTCTTTGTTCGACGCGGCATCGTTCAACGCGACACGCGCGGCCGTGCCCTCGTGGGCAGTTGTGCCGATGTGAAGCTCCACGCCGTGGTGGCCAGATGGCGTGATGCTCATGCGCGGCTCCGGTTCGATTGCAGCCACAGGTCATCGAGCAGCGTGTCTTCGCGAACCTGGGCCGCGCGTTGCGATGCGCTGCGTTCAGCGGTCAGGGCCTGTGCCATGTCGGCTTCACGCTGGCGGCTGCGCGCCAGATCACTGCGCGCGGCTTC
>CAXTCD010000199.1:0-9226 GCA_964242145.1 uncultured Rhizobacter sp. | reverse complement strand
GTGCTGGCCTACAACGTCTTGTCGGTGCTCAAGCGCAGCATCGAGCATGCGCATCGTGACAGTGCGCCGCACCTCGATGTCTCCACCTACTACCTCGCGCTGGACATCAAGAGCGAGTACGAAGGCATGCTCATTGCACTGCCCGCTGCGACATGGGCGTCTTGGTCTCAAGCCGACCCGCATTTGATCGTCCAGCGACTGCTGGAACTCGCCCGGCGCATTGATCCCAAGCGCCTCACCACCCACAAGCGTGGCCCCAAGATCAGCAAACCCAAAGGATACGTCGATGCCCCCACTGCCCGAGCCCACTTCTCCACCGCCCGTGTACTCAAGCAAGCTCGGGCAAGTAGACCTTGAAAGGGGTGCCCTTCAAGGGCTCTTTTTGTGAAGGTCGGAAGCGAAAGTTCAAGACGTCAGCTTCGGCGTTTCCAGCACTTTGGGCTCATCCTCTTCGCTCACCATTCCTTGCGAGGCGGGAATCACATGCGGCACGGCCAAGGCCGCCGGCATTTCATTGACCCATTTGCGCACTCGCTCGGCATCGCCAATCCGCGAGTATTTACCCGCCGAATCCAGGAAGACCATGATCAATTGGCGCCCCGCCAGCTTGGCTTGCATCACCAAGCAGCGGCCGGCCTCAGAGATGTAGCCGGTCTTTTGCAGGCTGATGTCCCAGGCAGGGCTACGGACCAAGCCGTTGGTATTGCGGTATTGCAGATGCCGGCGCCCGACAGCGACGGCGTATTCGGGCGAGGTCGACAACTCACGGATGATTTGATGTGTATGCGCCGCCTTGACCAAGGTGGCCAAATCGCGCGCACTGGATTGGTTGCGGCTCGACAGGCCGGTCGGCTCCACATATTTGGTGTCGGCCATGCCAAGCTCCGAAGCCTTGTGGTTCATTTCAACCACGAACGCCTCCAGGCCACCGGGGTAATACCGGCCTAAAGCATGGGCTGCACGATTTTCGGAAGACATCAACGCAAGATGCAGCATTTCGCCACGCGTCAATTGCGTACCGACACTCAAACGTGAGTGGCTGAATTTCTCGGTATCAATGTCGTCTTGGCTGACGGTCAACACCTCATCCAGCGGAAGCTTGGCCTCGGTGACGATCACGGCCGTCATCAATTTGGTCAGCGAAGCAATCGGCAGCACGGCATCGGAGTTCTTGCTGAACAAAACTTCGTTAGTGTCTTGATCCAGCACCAGCGCCACGCTCGACTTCAGCGCAAGCGCATCGGTTGCGCCATGAAGGCCGTAAATCTGGCCAAACGAGGCTCGCGTGGGTTCGACAACCATCAAACTGCGGGCCCGAACTAAGCGGCCTGAACGCACCAGCGATTTGGTCTTGAATGAAGCCGACTTCACCGATGGCACCGCACGCTTCTTGGTGGCTTTGCCGGTCGAACTGGCGGCAACAGCCGTCAAAGGCAAACTAATCACAAGTGCCAAGGCAATCAAGCCACGCAACAAAAATGACGCAGAAACGTTGGCAATTCGCACCATGAACCCCTTGACAGACCGTCACCTAAGTGTAGGTGATGAAAAAAAAGCACGCAAGATCAAAAACTTACGTGCCTTTTCTCAAGTCGGGATAAGGAGTTGTCAGATGGATGACAAATCGTCAGCCCTGGGCGGCAACGCGTTCGTTTTTGGTGTGAAGCTTGTTCAGCGCGGAAAGGTAAGCCTTGGCCGAAGCCACGACGATGTCTGGATCAGCTCCCACGCCGTTGACGATTCGACCGCCTTGTTGCAACCGCACCGTCACCTCACCCTGAGATTCTGTGCTGCCCGAGGTAATCGCATTGACCGAATACAACAGCAATTCGACCCCAGATTGCACCTTGGACTCAATTGCCTTCAGGCTCGCATCGACCGGCCCGTTGCCCTCGCTTTCCGCGTGATGCTCGACGTCGCCTGCGGAAAAAGTGATCTTCGCGTGCGGCCGTTCGCCCATTTCCGAGCGCTGCGACAAGGCCACCAATCGGTAGTGCTCCTGGTCGATGGCGGCAGCGCCATCCATCACCAACGCGACAATGTCTTCATCAAAGATGTCGCTCTTACGATCCGCCAACTCCTTGAACCTGGCGAAGGCCTGATTGACCTCGGCTTCCGATTGCATCTGGATGCCAAGGTCTTGCAAGCGCTGCTTGAAGGCATTGCGGCCCGAAAGCTTACCCAGCACGATCTTGTTAGCGGCCCAGCCCACGTCTTCGGCCCGCATGATCTCGTAGGTGTCGCGGGCTTTCAGTACGCCGTCTTGGTGAATGCCAGAAGCATGCGCAAAGGCGTTGGCGCCAACCACCGCCTTGTTTGGCTGAACGACAAAGCCGGTGGTCTGCGACACCAGCCGAGAGGCCGGAACGATCTGCGTTGCATCAATCCCGAGCGTCAGCCCGAAGTAGTCTTTGCGGGTGCGCACCGCCATCACGACCTCTTCCAGCGCACAATTGCCTGCCCGCTCACCCAGGCCATTGATCGTGCACTCGACCTGGCGGGCACCACCGATCTTCACGCCAGCCAGGGAGTTAGCCACGGCCATGCCGAGATCGTTGTGGCAATGGACTGACCACACGGCTTTGTCAGCGTTGGGAATGCGCTGCCGAAGGTTCAAGATGAAGTTGCCATACAACTCCGGAATCGCGTAACCCACGGTGTCCGGCAGATTGATCGTTGTCGCGCCAGCATCGATCACCGCTTCGATCACGCGACACAGAAAATCGGGGTCCGAGCGGTAGCCGTCTTCGGGTGAAAACTCCACATCCCCCGTCAGGTTGCGGGCAAACCTGGTGGATGCGCGCGCCTGCTCAAAGACCTGATCCGGCGTCATGCGCAGCTTCTTTTCCATGTGCAGCGCGCTGGTTGCAAGGAACAGGTGGATGCGCGTCGACGCGCCGCCTTGCAATGCCTCGGCTGCCCGCGAGATGTCGCGATCATTGGCCCGCGCCAATGAGCAGACCGTGCTGTCCTTGATGGCCAGCGCGATCGCCTTGACCGCTTCGAAGTCACCATTCGACGAGGCTGCAAAACCGGCCTCGATGACATCGACCTTCAGCCGCTCCAACTGGCGTGCAATGCGCAACTTTTCGTCGCGGGTCATTGATGCCCCAGGCGACTGCTCGCCGTCGCGCAGGGTAGTGTCGAAAATGATGAGCTTGTCGGTGGTCATGGGTGGCTCCTCAGTTTGGTGGTTGAAATCTTAGGTGAGTGTGGCCGGCGCCAACGGCAAGGCCTGGCGCTCGGCAGCACGTTGCAAACCGGAAAGAATCGCTTTCAGCGACGCGGAGACGATGTTGGCATCAATGCCTACGCCGAACAATGTGACACAGTCGGCCACGCGCAATTCCATGTAGGCCACGGCTTTGGCATGGGCGCCACTGCCGATCGCATGCTCGTGATAGTCCAGCAAACGAATCGGTACCGCCAAGTGCCGATTGATGCCGGCAATGAAAGCATCGATCGGGCCACTGCCCTGCCCTTTGACGCCCAGCCGGCGCCCGCTGATCTGTACGGTGGTCGAGACCTGAACCTGCTGATCCGCAATGGGCTTGATCTCGGCCTGCGTGATGTCGGCATCGATGCGATCGACGCCGTACTGCTGCTGAAAGATCGACCAGATCTCGCCCGCGTTCAGCTCCTTGCCGGTGTTATCCATCACCGTCTGCACGGCTTGGCTGAACTCTATCTGCAGCCTGCGCGGCAACTCAAGCCCGTATTCATTTTCAAGCAGATAAGAGATGCCGCCCTTGCCGGACTGGCTGTTGACGCGGATCACGGCGTCATAGTTGCGCCCCACGTCTTTGGGATCGATCGGCAAATAAGGCATGTCCCAGATGTCATCGTCTCGCCTCGCTGCGAAGGCTTTCTTGATGGCATCTTGATGCGATCCGGAGAACGAGGTGTAGACCAAGTCTCCCACGTAAGGGTGGCGCGGATGCACTGGCAATTGATTGCAGAACTCGACACAGCGGCGAACTTCGTCGATGTCAGAGAAGTCGAGCCCCGGCGACACGCCCTGGGTATAGAGATTCAGCGCCACGTTGACAAGATCGAGGTTGCCTGTGCGTTCGCCGTTGCCGAACAAGCAACCCTCGATGCGCTCGGCACCGGCCATCAACGCCAGCTCAGCGGCTGCAGTGCCAGTACCGCGATCGTTATGCGGATGCACGCACAGCACGATCGAATCGCGCCGAGCCATGTGGCGGTCCATCCATTCGATCATGTCGGCAAACACATTCGGTGTGCTGCGCTCGATCGTGGTCGGCAGATTGATGATGCATTTGTGCTCAGGCGTTGGTTGCCAGACTTCGGTCACGGCATCGACGATGCGCTTGGAGAATTCCAGCTCTGTGTCAGAAAATGTTTCGGGCGAATATTCGAAGGACCATCGTGTTTCAGGGTGTGCATCGGCGAGCTGCCGAATGATCCGCGTGTGCTGCGTCGCAAGTTCAATCACGCCCTCTTGACTCAAGCCCAGCACCACCTTGCGCATGCCCGGTGCCGTCGGGTTGTAAAGATGAACCACCGCCTGCTTGGCGCCACGCAAAGCTTCGAAGGTACGCCGAATCAAGGGTTCGCGTGCCTGCGTTAGAACCTGAATCGTCAAGTCGTCCGGCACCAGGCTTTGCTCAATCAGCATGCGAACGAAATCGAAATCCGTCTGCGACGCCGACGGAAAGCCGACCTCGATTTCCTTAAAGCCAACGCGCAACAGCATCTCGAACATGCGCAGCTTGCGTTGCGGGTCCATCGGCTCGATCAAGGCCTGATTGCCATCGCGCAGATCGGTACTCAGCCAACGCGGCGCGCGATCGATCACGGCATCGGGCCAACGCCGATCGGGCAAAGCGATCGTCGTGAAGGGGCGGTACTTCGAATTCGGTTGCTTCAACATGGCAGGAATCTCCAGTTCATCATGTGCGCAACCAGCAATCCCGAAAAAACAAAAAGGCCCGCTGCTGGTTGCATACGGGCCTTTGAGACGAAAACGTAGAGACGTGAACGATCAGCGCACCCGTGGTACTCCTGGTAGCGCTAGCGAGATCATGGTCAGAAACATCATGAGAACGAATATAGCATGCAGCTTCAGCGGTGCAGGCCTTCTTCATCGGGCTCGTCGGTGGAGGTGGCAATCACGCTGACCGGGCGGCCCTTGACCCGCTTCCAGACGTACACGCCATAGCCGGACAGGCCATAGATGCAGAAGATGCCGAACAGCACCGAAGGCACATGGATGTTGATGATCGCAATGCCTAACGCGATGGCAACAATGACGACAAATGGCACCGAACGCTTGAAGCTGACGTCCTTGAAGCTATAGAACGGGATGTTGGTCACCATCGTCAAGCCGGCATACAGCGTGAAGCTGAACGCCGTCCAAGCCAGCCATTCGCCTTCTTGGCCGCCCTTGAAACCTTGGTCGTCCATCAGGAAGATGAAGCCCATCACCAGCGCTGCAGCAGCTGGGCTCGGCAGCCCCTGGAAGAAGCGTTTGTCGACCACAGTGAGGTTGGTGTTGAAGCGGGCGAGCCGCAAGGCGGCACACGAGCAATAGACGAAGGCGGCGATCCAGCCCAGCTTGCCCAGGCCCTTCAGCGCCCATTCATAGACGATCAGCGCCGGCGCCGCACCGAAGGACACCATGTCCGACAGGCTGTCCATCTGCTCGCCAAACGTGCTTTGCGTATTGGTCATGCGCGCGACACGGCCGTCGAGACTGTCGAGCACCATCGCGCACAAGATGCCGATGGCCGACTGATCGAAGCGCCCGTTCATCGCCATCACGATCGCATAGAAGCCACCGAACAGCGCGGCCAGCGTGAACAGATTAGGCAGGATGTAGATGCCCTTGCGACGCCGCGGCAGCGGCCCGTCGTCCGGATCTGCCACCGTTTGTTCACCATCGTGCATCTGGTTCATGTCCCTGGAAGCGGTTGAATTTTCAAGGGGCGAAGGATACTCCAGCGCCACCTCATACCTCTTACCCACAAAAAAGCCGCAAGGTCTCCCCTGCGGCTTTAGGTAGACGCGCTGTTTTCAACGCGGCCAGATCCGTTGTCGGTCAGTTCTTCGATTGGTCAACCAAGCGGTTCTTCTTGATCCACGGCATCATCGCGCGCAGTTGCTCGCCCACTTGCTCGATCGGATGCTCGGCCGTCAGGCGGCGGCGCGATTGCAGCGTCGGCGCACCGGCCTTGTTCTCAAGAATGAAGCTTTTCGCATACTCGCCGGTTTGAATGTCTTTCAACACCTTGCGCATCGCGTTCTTGGTGTCGTCAGTGACGATCTTTGGCCCCGTCACGTACTCGCCGTATTCGGCATTGTTCGAGATCGAATAATTCATGTTGGCGATACCGCCCTCATAGATCAGATCGACGATCAACTTCAGTTCGTGCAGGCATTCGAAGTAAGCCATCTCGGGCGCATAACCCGCTTCGGTCAAGGTCTCGAAGCCAGCTTTGATCAGCTCGACCGCACCTCCGCACAGCACGGCTTGTTCGCCGAACAGATCGGTCTCGGTTTCTTCGCGGAAGTTGGTTTCGATGACACCGGCCTTGCCGCCGCCGTTGGCTGCGGCATAGCTCAGCGCCAGATCACGTGCCTTGCCGGTCTTGTCGGCGTAGACGGCGATCAGGTGCGGCACACCGCCACCTTGAGCATAGGTCGAGCGCACGGTATGGCCTGGCGCCTTGGGGGCCACCATCCAGACGTCGAGGTCGGCACGCGGCACGACCTGGCCGTAGTGCACGTTGAAGCCGTGAGCGAAGGCCAGCGAGGCGCCTTGCTTGATGTGTGGCTCGACGTCGTTGGTATAGACGGTCGCAATCTGCTCATCAGGCAGCAGGATCATGACAACGTCGGCCGCCTTCACGGCATCGGCAATCTCGGCAACCTTCAAGCCGGCCTTCTCGGCCTTGGACCATGATGCGCCACCCTTGCGCACCCCAACGGTGACCTTGACGCCACTGTCGTTCAGGTTCTGGGCGTGGGCATGGCCTTGCGAGCCATAGCCGATGATCGTGACGTTCTTGCCCTTGATCAGGCTCAGGTCAGCGTCCTTGTCGTAATAAACCTTCATGTGTTTCTCCTTCAGTCAGTGCTTCAAGTGCGGGGTTCGGTGAGGATTCACGCGCGCAAAATGCGCTCGCCGCGACCGATCCCGCTGGTGCCGGTGCGTACGGTTTCCAAAATGGCGGTGCGATCGATGGCCTCGATGAAGGCATCGAGCTTGGACGCATCGCCCGTCAACTCAATGGTGTAGCTTTTCTCTGTCACATCGATGATGCGGCCGCGGAAGATGTCCGCCATGCGCTTCATCTCTTCGCGTTCCTTGCCGACGGCGCGCACCTTGATGAGCATCAATTCGCGCTCGGTGAAACTGCCTTCGGTCAGGTCGACCACCTTCACGACCTCGATCAGGCGGTTCAAGTGCTTGGTGATCTGCTCGATGACGTCGTCGGAGCCTGTGGTCACGATGGTCATGCGTGACAACGAAGGGTCTTCGGTCGTGGCGACCGTCAAGCTTTCGATGTTGTAGCCGCGGGCAGAGAACAAGGCAACGACGCGCGACAGCGCACCGGGCTCGTTCTCCAGCAGCAAGGCAATGATGTGTTTCATGGTGTTGGAGCGAGCTCTTCAGACCCTCGGCGGTAACCGACAGCCCTTGGCCACGCTGATTCTGATTCGCTGAAAGAAAGTGATAAGGCCGAACGTTCGGCGCCTCTCCCAGGCTTTCCGCTGCGCGCGGTAACGCGCAACGCTGGCCCGGGTTCAGCGCGTCACAGGTCTTCGGAACCCAGCAGCATCTCGGAAATGCCTTTGCCCGCCTGCACCATCGGCCAGACGTTTTCGGTCGGGTCGGTGCGCACATCGAGGAACACGGTGCGGTCCTTCAGGCGAATGGCTTCACGCAATGCTGGCTCCACATCGGATGGCTTTTCAACCAGCAGGCCGACGTGCCCATAGGCCTCGGCAAGCTTGACGAAATCGGGCAGCGCTTCCATGTAGCTGTGGGAGTAGCGGCCACCGTAGTCGAGCTCTTGCCACTGGCGCACCATGCCCAGATAGCGGTTGTTGAGCGAAACCACCTTCACCGGCGTCTTGTGCTGCAGGCAGGTCGACAGCTCCTGGATGCACATCTGAATCGAGCCTTCGCCGGTGATGCAGAACACATCCGAATCGGGCTTGGCCAGCTTGATGCCCATGGCATACGGCAGACCCACACCCATCGTGCCCAGGCCACCGGAATTGATCCAGCGACGCGGCTCTTCGAAACGGTAGTACTGCGCGGCCCACATCTGATGCTGGCCGACATCGGACGTGATGTAGGTGTCGCGGTTGCGGGTCAGCTCGCACAGCGTCTCGATGACGTACTGCGGCTTGATCACCTCGGTGCTGTTTTTGTATTTCAGGCACTCGCGTTTGCGCCATTCATTGATCTGCCCCCACCAGGCCGAAAGCGACTGCACGTCGGGCCGGGCCTGGCCTTCCTTGATCTGAACGATCAATTCCTGAAGTACGTCTTTCACATCGCCCACGATCGGGATGTCGACCTTCACGCGCTTGGAGATCGATGAAGGATCGATGTCGATGTGAACGATCTTGCGCTCGACCGACGCGAAATGCTTCGGGTTGCCAATGACACGGTCATCAAAGCGCGCCCCCACGGCCAGCAGAACATCGCAGTTCTGCATCGTCATGTTGGCTTCAAAAGTGCCGTGCATGCCCAGCATGCCGAGAAACTTCGGGTCGCTGGCCGGCATCGAGCCCAAACCCATCAACGTATTGGTGCAGGGGTAGCCGAGCAGGTTGACCAGTTCACGCAACTCGGCCGATGCATTGCCGAGCACCACACCGCCACCGGTATAGATGTAAGGGCGCTTGGCTGATAGCAGCAACTGCACCGCCTTGCGGATTTGCCCGCCATGGCCCTTGCGTGCCGGGTTGTATGAACGCATCTCGATCGATGCGGGGTAATGGAAAGGCGTCGTCTTCTGCGACACGTCTTTCGGGATATCGACCACCACCGGGCCGGGCCGGCCGGTGCGCGCAATATGGAACGCCTTCTTCAGCGTCACGGCCAGATCGCGCACGTCCTTGACCAGGAAGTTGTGCTTGACGATCGGGCGCGTGATGCCGACGGTGTCGCATTCCTGGAAAGCATCGAGCCCGATCGCCGGCGTCGGCACCTGCCCGGTGATGATCACCATCGGGATCGAGTCCA
>CAXTCD010000198.1:0-9325 GCA_964242145.1 uncultured Rhizobacter sp. | reverse complement strand
CCCCGCCGATGACGATCACCTCGCCCGGCAACGACCCGGCCGCGATGGCTGCGCCCTCGGCGGCACTGGAAGCGGCTTCGGCCGCGCTGGCCGCCGCAACAGCAGCGGCGTCGGCGGCCCGGCTCGAACCCGACCCGATGTCGCTGCCCACCGTGCGCGACGGCGCGCCGGTGCTGCCCGCAACATCGCCCACTCCGCCATCGACCGCCATCGCGACGGCGGGCTCGACGCCGCTTCCCGCTGCCACCGATGCCCCGCCGCCTTTGGCAAAGGCCACCAACGCAGCGCCCGATGCCGTGAAAGACACGCCGCACGACGTCAGCCGTGCGGTCGCAGCCAAGCCCGCACAGTCGCCCAAGGAGGCGACCAAAGAGGCGACCAAAGAGACCGCGAAAGAACGCCGTGCGCGCGAAGCCCGCGAGCGCGAAAGCCGCCAGGCCGCAGCGCCCTTGCCGACCGGCGTCGTCCGTCTGGCGATCAGCCCGTGGGGCCAGGTCGAGATCGACGGCAAGGGCGTCGGTACCGCGCCGCCGCTGAATGAAATCACGCTGCCCGAAGGCCGCCACACGATCACCATCCGCAACGACGAATTCGCGCCCTACAGCGCCACGGTCAACGTCGTCGCGGGGCAGCCCACCCAGGTCAAATACCGATTCGGATCATGAACCCACGTCTTGCGTCTT
The DNA here is from genome assembly GCA_964242145.1 of uncultured Rhizobacter sp. Classification (GTDB taxonomy): domain Bacteria; phylum Pseudomonadota; class Gammaproteobacteria; order Burkholderiales; family Burkholderiaceae_C; genus Rhizobacter. Next base: position 8,642 of record CAXTCD010000198.1, on the reverse strand, counting down.
CCTTTGCCCTCAGCCCGTCGGCCGTGTTGCTGGCCCTGATGGTGGGCTGCGCCCAGACGCCGCCACCGCCCCCCCCGCCGGTCGGCCTGCTCGATGTCACGTCGCGCCCCGCGGAAGCCGCGCTGCTCAGCGGCCTGCGGGCCTATGAAGATGCGCAGTACGGCGATGCCGAGAAGCTGCTGAACCAATCGCTGCAGGCGGGCCTGGCGTCACCGCGCGACCGTGTCGCGGCCCACAAGACGCTGGCCTTCATCTATTGCACGACCAGCCGCACGCCCGAGTGCGAAGCGGCATTCCGTGCCGCACGCAAGGCCGATCCGTCTTTCGCGCTGACGAAGTCGGAGCAAGGTCATCCGATGTGGGGCGCGGTCTACAAGCGCTTGACGCCCTGATTGAGCTGGATGCCACGCGCCTCATGCCGTGGTCAGGCCGGCCGCGTTGAACCAGAGAGGATAATCGCGGGCTGCCCGGCCGAGCTGCCGACAGCCTCTTCATGACCGAACCCAGCCCGATCCGTTTCACGCTCACCCTGCGCATTTACTGGGAAGACACCGACGCCGGCGGCATCGTCTTCTACGCCAACTACCTGAAGTTCTTCGAACGCGCGCGCACCGAATGGCTGCGCTCGCTCGGCTTCGGCCAGGAGGCTTTGCGTGTCGAAAGCGATGCGATGTTCGTCGTCGTCGACACCCGCGTGCGTTACTTGAAGCCGGCGCGGCTCGACGATTTGTTGAACGTCACCGTGCAAGTCACCGAGGTCGGCAAGGCCAGCATGGGCATCGCGCAGGTGGCCTCGCGCGAGGGCGAGCGGCTGAGCGAAGGCGACATCCGCATCGGCTGCGTCCATGCGCAGACGCTGAAGCCGCGCCGCTTTCCGCCTCAGCTGCTGAGCCTTCTGAGCTGAGCTCTCGAACTGCTGATGCGGCGTGTGAACCGGCCCTCGGCCCATTTCTCGCGTGCAAGGTGTTCTCGCGTGCAAGGTGTTGCAACCGGGTTTCGGCCAGCAGGCAAAATCCGCCTTTCACGGAACCCGAGCCCGACCGCAGGCTCTGACCGCCGACTTTCGAAGAACCTGGAATTTGTGGAATGAATCAAGACTTCTCCATCATCAGCCTCGTGCTGCACGCGAGCTTCGTGGTGCAACTCGTGATGGCTGGTTTGCTGCTGGTCTCGCTGGCCAGCTGGACCGTGATCTTCGGCAAGGTCTTCGGCCTGTCGCGGGTGCGTTCTGTCAACGACGATTTCGAGCGCGAGTTCTGGGCCGGCAAGAACCTCAACGACCTGTTCAATGACGCCAGCCAGCGCGTCAATGGCGCGCCGATGGAGCGCATCTTCGCCTCCGGCATGCGCGAGTTCATGAAGCTGCGCGAGCGCCGCGTCGGCGATGGCGGTGCGCTGCTCGACGGCGCGCGCCGCGCGATGCGGGCCAGCTTCCAGCGCGAGCTCGACACGGTCGAGTCCAACCTGTCCTTCCTTGCCTCGGTCGGCTCGGTGTCGCCTTACGTGGGCCTGTTCGGCACGGTGTGGGGAATCATGCATGCCTTCGTCGGCCTGGCCAATCTGCAGCAGGTGTCGCTGGCCACCGTCGCGCCCGGCATCGCCGAGGCGTTGGTGGCGACCGCGATCGGCCTGTTCGCCGCCATTCCGGCCGTCATTGCCTACAACCGCTTCGCACGCGACATCGACCGCATCGCGATGCAGATGGAGACCTTCATCGAAGAGTTCTCCAACATCCTGCAGCGCAACGCCAACCAGCCCGTGACCACCGCCGGGACGCGCTGAGATGCCTGCCGTCGCCTCCTCGTCGCGCGGCAGCCGCCGCCGCACCATCAACGAGATCAACATGGTGCCCTTCATCGATGTGATGCTGGTGCTGTTGATCATCTTCATGGTCAGCGCGCCTCTGATCACCACCGGCGTCGTCGACCTGCCCAGCGTGGGCAAGAGCAAGCAGCAGCCGCCGAAGGTGATCGAAGTCGTGGTCGCCAAAGACGAAAGCCTGCGCCTGCGCATCGACAACAAAGACGCGATGAGCATGAGCTTCAAGACGCTGGCCGACCGCGTGAGCGCCGCGCAAAACGGCGACACGCAAGCGCCGGTCGTCATCTCGGCCGACAAGTCGGTGAAGTACGAAGCGGTGGTGAAGGTGATGGACATCCTGCAAAAGGCCGGCGTGCAGCGCGTGGGCCTGTCGGTCAAGAACACCGGCGGCTGAGCCGTTAGCACTTGAATCCCTTCTCGCTTTCTCCGCACCTTCGCCTCTCCAGGACACCAGCGTGACCGCCTCGACCTTCACCCGCGATGACCTGATGCCGCCACCGCCGACCGGCCTGGGGCGCGGGCTGGCCCTGGCTGTTCTGGCGCATGCGCTGCTGCTGATCGGCCTCGGTCTGAACATGGATTGGCGCACCAGCGAGCCCGAAGGCTTGGAAGCCGAGCTGTGGGCCGCCGTGCCGCAGATTGCCGCACCCCGCGCCGCCGAGCCGCAAGCGCCACAGCCCAAACCCACGCCCGCGCCACCACCACCGCCCCCTGCCCCGCCGCCCAAGGCCGAACCGGTGCAACCCGATCCACAGATTGCGATCGAAAAGGCCAAGCAGGAAAAGCTGAAGGAGCGGGAGCGCGAAAAGCTGGAGCAGCAGAAGGAAAAAGAGAAGGACAAGCTCGAAGAAAAGAAGCGCGAGGAAGACAAGCTGAAGGCCGACAAGGCCTACGCCGATCGCCGCAAGAAGGAAGAGGCCAACCGCCAGAAGCAGCTCGATGCGCAACGCGAAGCCAACATCAAGCGCATCCTCGGCCAGGCCGGCGCTTCGGGCGATAACCCCGCCGGCACCGCCAGCCACACCGCCGGCCCGTCGGCAGGTTATGCCGGGCGCATCAAGGCGCGCGTCAAGCCCAACATCCTGCTGACCGCCGACACCATCGACGGCAACCCGACCGCCGAAGTCGAAGTCAAGGCCGCACCCGACGGCACCATCATCGCCCGCACGCTGATCAAGAGCAGCGGCAGCAAGGAATGGGACGAAGCCGTGCTGCGTGCGATCGACAAGACCGAGATCCTGCCGCGCGACACCGACGGCCGCGTGCCGTCACCGATGGTGCTGGCCTTCCGGCCGCGCGATTTTTGACCTGGCTTGCTGCCTCGACGTGGCTTGTCATGACTGCTTGACGAGCCGCGCTTGAAGCGGTCTTTGATGCCATCTGATGCGGTCGCCACATCGGTCGTGAAGGCCGGCGACAGCCCACCCCACAACGAAAAAACATCTCCATGACCACCTCTTCCGGCCCCATCACTCCACGCTTTATCAACCCCGCCGGCATGGTTGCGCCGGTGGGCTACACGCAAGTCGTCACCGTCGATGGCCCGCACCGCACGGTCTACATCTCCGGCCAGTTGGGCATCACCGCTGATGGAAAGTTAGCAGGCGAGGCTGGCGACTTCCGTGCGCAGACGCAGCAAGCCTTCCAGAACATCCAGCTGGCGCTAGCCGCCGCAGGCGCGAGCTTCGAGCAAGTCGTCAAGCTCGGCATCTATGCGCTGGACCTTCAGAAAAACCTGTCGGTGCTGAGAGAGGCCCGTGCCGGCTTTCTCCACCCGACTCAGCCGCCGGCCATCACGGCCGTCGAAGTGCCGAATTTGGCCGTCGCAGGCTCATTGATCGAGATCGAGGCCATCGCCGTCGTGCCCGCGCTGAGCCGCTGAGCCGAAACCCCATCGAAGGCGCAGTACTGGCAGATGCCGCTCAAGCCCGACGCCGCTCAGTTCCGTGCAGCGCCCTGCCGCGCAAGCCAGGGCGCAATCAAGCGGTCCAGCGACAAGGCGCCCGGCCCCCACAGCGCCAGGCCGATCAGCAGGCTGCCCCAGAAGTAGTGCAGTTGCAGCGCCGGCGCGGCAATCTCGGCCAGGCTCAGAACAGCCACCACGTTCATCACCGACAAGCCCAGCGCGGCAAAGCGCCCGGTCAGGCCGAGTACCAGCAGCACCGGCAGCACCAGTTCGCCCGTGGTCCCGGCATAAGCCGCGACCGTGGGCGACAGCAGCGGCACGTGGTATTCATCGCCGAACAGCGCGAGCGTCGTCTCCCAGTCGCGGATCTTCGTCAGCCCCGACAGGAAGAAGACTTGCGCGACATAACAACGTGCGGCCAATTGAGCCACGGGCTGCAGATACGTCAGGCCGGCCACCAAGCGTTGCCAAAGGGCGAGCAAGGAAAAAAGGAGGGTGCGCATGGTTTGGCTTTCTGGATGGCGGCGCAGGTTGCGCGGCTCTGAACCTTTGGTCGAAGCCGCCGGCGCTTTCTTGCATCGACCGGCCGCAGCGGGCTTGATTCAGCAGTGTCGATCAGACCGCATCCACACAGCGTGCGCGCAGCACCCATCCTTGCTGCAAGGCCTTCAGCAGCCAGGGCTCGAACGCAAACTCATCACCGGCCTGCGCCAGCGCCTCGGCCAGCGAGGCGTCTTGCAGCAAGCTGAGCGTCCAGCGGGCCGTGGCGGCGTCAACGGCTTCGACCTTCGCGCGCCATGCCTGACGCCACACCAGCGCGCATTCCCCTTCGCCGCGGGCCAACGCCTCGCGGAAGGCAGCAAAGCCGCTGTCATCAACCGCCGACAAGCCCTGATGCGCCTGCCACAGGCGAACGATCGGATAAGCGCTGTCCAACAGCGCGATGCCGGGTGCCAGATCCAGGCGCAAGGCCTGCGGATCGGCCTCGCCGAGCAAGTGCAGCGTCGATGCATCGGCTTGTGCTTCGGCCGCGTTCTCAGCCTGAGCCAGCAAGCGATCCAGCCGCGCGGCATCAGCGAGATAAGGCACTTCCACCAGTTGATCGCTGCCGGCAATGAACGCCGGCAAGCCTTCGCCGAACTGCGCAAGGTCACCCCGCTGCGGCGGCTGCGCCTGCCACAGCACTCGCGCCATCACTGCAAAGGACTCATCACCCATCAAGGCGCGCACGGTCGGATAGATCGAACCGAGCGCGCTCTCGGCCGCCGCGCCGGCATTCGCTTCATAGACCTGCATGCCGCGCCGCCGACGCGGCAGCGCATCGCTCAGCCAGGCGGCGCTGGAAGCGGCCTGGCCGGCGGCATCGCCCCGACAAGCCAAGCTTGCACCCTGCTCACGCCGGCCGAGGCTGAGCAGAAAAGCTTGCTGGCGTTGCCGCTCGATCTCGCTCATGATTTCACCGCCGCCGTTGAGGCGCGGTGGCTTTCAACGCTGCGCATGGCACGGGAGCATTCTGGGGCGAAGCTCGCTGCAGCCATTCCAATTGCAATGACGCAGCTTCTCGCGCCTCACCGAGCAACACCTCCAACGCCGGCAATGCGGTGTCCCACTCCACCAGCGTCGGCACCGCGCCGAAGCATTCGATGGCGTGGCGGTAAGCCCGCCAGACCGGCTCATGCACGCGGCTGCCGTGGTCATCGATGACGATGTCGCCGGCATCGTGATAACCGGCCAGATGGAGCTCGCCGACGCTGCCGGCATCGATCGCATCGATCCAGGCGCACGCGCGCTCAGCGGCCTGCGTGGCGTTCTCGGCGCCGTCGTTCAGGGCGTTCACGACGAGGTTGTTGACGTCGAGCAGCAGGCCGCAGCCGGCGCGCTGCGTCAGCGCATTGAAGAAATCGGGCTCGCTGAAATCCCGGTCGGCCCAATGCACATAAGCCGACAGGTTCTCGACCAGGATCGATCGCTTCAGGCGCTCCTGGACCCGCGAGACGTTATCGGCCATCAGCGCGAGCGAACCCTGCGTGAAAGGGATCGGCAGCAGGTCGTTTGCATGCAGTACCGGCCCACTGTTAGCGGCCTGCGCGCGCGCAAAGCAGGCGTGGTCGGAGACCCGCAGCGGCTCGATGCGATCGACCAGCCGCGCCAGCCGGTCGAGATGCCAAGGGTCGATGCCCGCGGCCGAACCGAGCGCAAGGCCCACGCCATGCAGGCTCACGCCATAGTGCGATCGCGCTTGATGCAACACGGCCAGCGCCGCGCCGCCATCGGCAAAGAAGTTCTCGGAATGGACTTCGACAAAGCCCAAGGGCGGGCGCTGCTCCAGCAGGTCCGCGTAGTGGGGCTGGCGCATGCCAATGCCCACAGTGGCCATCGAGACAGCGTCAGGCTTCATCGGATCGATCAGCTTAGGCAGCGAACCCAGGCAGCAAAGCGGGGCCGAGCAAGCGCTGCGTTAGGGACCAAGCCCGGACCGACAGACAAACTGGCGAACCAGTTCATGCGCCCGTCCACACAGCGCCACGCTCCAGCCGCTTACTTCTTCTCTTCAGCCTTCTTGGCTTCATCTGCCGTCAAGCCGCCAGCGGCCTTGCAGGTGCCTTTGGCCACGTACTTCCATTCGTCGGCAGCCCTGTCGACCTTGGCCTGGCCGGCACAGGAATGCGAGCCCGATTTGCTGGCGCAGTCGTTCTCGCCGGCCTTGGCGATGCCATAACATTTTTCCTTGGCTTTCTCTTCTGCGGCCGCAGGGCTGGCGAGGCCGACGGCCAAGAGGGATGCGAGGGCAGACGAGAGGATCAGGCGTTGGGAATTCATCAAGGTTCTCCGGTACTTTCGGGTGTGGGTGGCGGGTGCAGTGGACCATGGTCGACATCATCGAACGACCTGACTCAGTCGTTCGATGGCGCGGCTTCTTACAGCCGGCGCCATCATGGCCCGGATTGCGCCGGGCTTGCGAAATAAACGGTGTCACGAACGGTTCGTAGCCGTTCCACAGCGAGCTTCGCACGCCGGCGCGCCGCCGCCTCGTCTGCGTTCCGCCTCCTTCACTGCAACTGCCAAGCGCCACCGAGCGAGCGGATCAAGGCCACTGTCGTCACCGCCCAGCTGCCACGCAGCTTGACGGCCTGGCGCTGGATCAGCAGCAGGTCGCGTTGCGTATCGATGAACTGCAGATAGCTGTCTTCGCCGGCCTTGTAGCGCAAGTCGGCCAGGCGCGCGGCGCGGCGCGCCGACTCGACCGCGGAGTCGGTCAGCGTCACCTGCTCGCGCACCGATTGCAGGCCGACCAGCTGGTCTTCGACATCGGCAAAAGCCCCCAGCACCGACTCGCGGTAGTTCGCGACCGCCCCTTCGAGCGAGGCTTCAGCACGCGTGATCGCCGCGCGGTTGCGCCCGCCATCGATGATTGGCAACGACAGCACGACACTCGTCAACCACGAGCGGCTGCTCCACTTGAACAGGTCGTCCAGTTCGTTCGACGCAAAACCACCGTTGGCCGTCAAGGTCAGCGCCGGGAACAGCGCCGCCTTGGTAACGCCGACGCGCGCGGTCGCGGCCTGCATCGCCAATTGCGCGGCGTTCACATCGGGGCGGCGTTCGAGCAGCGCCGAGGGCAAGCCAGGTGGCGCCACCGGCACCACGACGTTGTCAGACAAGGGCGTGACCGCAAAGCTGAACTGCGACGGCGACTGCCCCAGCAGCACACCCAGCGCATGCTCGCTGCGCGCTCGTTGCGCACGCAGCCCCACCATCTCGGCACGCAAGGTGGCGAGATCGGTGCGCGCACGGGCGCGGTCGATCTCGGCCACGTCACCGGCCTGGAAGCGCTTGTCGATCAGGCGCTCGTTGTCTTCGCGCAGTTTGACGGTCGCGTCGAGCTGCGCGATCTCGGCATCGAAAGTCCGCAGCGAAAAATAGGCTTGCGCCACATCGGCCTGCAGCGCGAGCAGCACTGAGCGGTAGCTGGCTTCTACGCCCTCGGCATCGGCGCGGGCGGCGCTGATGCTGTTGTCGACACGGCGGAACAGGTCGATCTCATAGCTGGCGCCGAGCGAGGCATTCCAGCCGGTCGAGGCCGATGTCGCCGCGCCGGCCGGCAGGCCGAGCGACGACGGCGCAGATTTGCTGCGCTGGCCACCGGCGTTCAGGCCCAGCTGCGGCCAGCGGTCGGCCTGCGCGCCGCGCACATCGGCACGCGCTGCCTTGACGCGTGCTGCGGCCGAGGCCAAGGTCGGGCTGGCTTGCGAGGCCTGCATTTCGAGCGCGTTCAGCTGCGCATCACCAAAGCTTTCCCACCAGGCGCCGCGGGCGGCGGCTTCCGAGGGCAGCGCGGTCTTCCAGCTGCCCTCCATCGGCGCGAGTTCCTTGTAGGCCGCCGGCACCTCGATCTCGGGCGTTGGCATCGTGGGCGCCAGCGAACAGCCGGCGAACACGAATGCGCTCATCAAAACCGTTAGCGCCAGCATGCTTCGCGCCGGCACCGATCCGCGGGTGGGTATCGTCGTCATCGTGTTCTCGTTCATGCGGTCAGCCCCTGCGTCAGGGCGGGCGTGCGCCGGCCCGACAGGCGAACCGCCAGCGTGCGCAGCAGCACATAGAAAAGCGGCGTCAGGAAGAGGCCGAACAGCGTCACGCCCAGCATGCCGGCGAACACCGCAACCCCCATCGCATGGCGCATCTCGGCGCCCGCGCCCGATGAAAACACCAGCGGCAGCACGCCCATGATGAAAGCGATCGAGGTCATCAGGATCGGGCGCAGCCGCAAGCGGCAGGCTTCGAGCGCGGCATCGACGATGCTGCGGCCCTGATGCTCCAGGTCGCGGGCGAACTCGACGATCAGGATCGCGTTCTTCGACGCGAGCCCGACCAGCACGAACAGCGCGATCTGCGTGAAGATGTTGTTGTCGCC
>CAXTCD010000197.1:0-9326 GCA_964242145.1 uncultured Rhizobacter sp. | reverse complement strand
GCCCAACGCTCCTCCATCACCTGGCGTTGACAGGCTTTTGTTAGCCGCTCTTAGCGGCCAGGCGTGCCTTCATTCGCTGCGCTAAGGTAGCTGGCGCTGTCGTCAACGCCGGTCGACGCCCGTTGATTGCCGGGCACCTGCCACCGCTGCCGCTCTTCTCCACGCTCCCGAAGCCTTTGCCGAATCCGATTGAATGAACACCACCGAGCCCACGGCCTTCCGCGCCCCTGTTGACCTCGCCAAAGCCACCCGGCTGATGAACCACGGCCCGACCGTGCTGATCAGCGCCGCCCACGCCGGGAGGCGCAACATCATGGCGGCGGCCTGGTCGATGCCGCTCGACTTCTCGCCGCCCAAGGTCGCGGTCGTGATCGACAAGGCGACCTACACCCGCGAGCTGATCGAGGCCTCGGGCTGCTTCGCGCTCAACCTGCCCTGCGTCAACCAAGCCGCCGCCACCTTGGCGGTGGGCGGCAGCAGCGGTCGCGACGGCGACAAATTCGAGCGCTTCGGGCTAGCGAGCTTTCCGGCCAGCACGATGGATGTGCCCTTGCTCGAAGGCTGCGTCGCCTGGCTCGAATGCCGCGTGCTGCGCGAGCCGCACAACGAGAGCCGCTACGACCTTTTCCTCGGTGAAGCGACCGCCGCCTGGGCCGACCCGCGCGTTTTTTCAGAAGGCCATTGGCAGCCCCGCTCGCCAGCCGAAGGGCTGCGCACCTTGCACTACATTGCCGGCGGGCACTTCTTCCGCACCGGCGATTCGTTCGAGGTCGCACCACTGCCGCCACGCCAAGCTTAGCGCGCGGGCCGTTGCCGGGGCCCATTCGGCTCGTCGATCAGACGGCGGCGCGCGCGATATCCTCAGCGCGAGGCGTCGTAGCGGCAGCGCCGTCATGCTGCAAACATCTTCAATCGCCGCAGCTTGTGCTGCAAAACCAGGTTGAAAACGGTGGCTTCGCGTGCACATGCCGAGCCGCTGTCTCTACAGTGCACTGCAGGAGACACCATGAGCGACCCTTCGATTCAACCTCACCTCAGCATCGACCCCGCGTTCGACATCGACCCGGAAGAAACCGCCGAATGGCAAGCCGCGCTGCAATCGGTGCTGCAAGCCGCTGGCCCCGAGCGCGTACGGCAGATCATGGACATGCTGGCCGTCACGGCGCGTGATCCATCGATCGGCTGGCAGCCGGTGCGCGGCACGCCTTACGTCAACACCATCCCGCGCGCGCAGCAGCCGGCCTTTCCCGGCGATCTGGCGATGGAAGAGCGGCTGGCCTCGCTGATGCGCTGGAATGCCTTGGCGATGGTGGTTCGCGCCAACCAGGCCTATGGCGAACTCGGCGGCCACATCGCCAGCTATGCGAGCGCGGCCGATCTGTTCGAGGTCGGCTTCAACCATTTCTTTCGCGCGGCCCATGGCACAAGCGGTGGCGACCTGGTGTTCTATCAACCGCATTCGGCGCCCGGCGTCTATGCCCGCGCCTTTCTCGAAGGCCGTTTGAGCGAAGACGACCTCGCCCATTACCGCCAGGAGATCACCGCTGCAGCGCGCGGCGTGCAGGGCCTGAGCAGCTATCCGCACCCGTGGCTGATGCCCGAGTTCTGGCAGTTCCCGACCGGCTCGATGGGGCTCGGGCCGATCAGCTCGATCTTCCATGCGCGCTTCATGCGTTACCTGCAGCATCGCAAGCTGCAAGACACCAGCGCGCGCAAGGTCTGGGGCGTGTTCGGCGATGGCGAGATGGACGAGCCCGAGAGCATGAGCGCGCTGACGCTGGCCTCGCGCGAGAACCTCGACAACCTGATCTGGGTCGTCAACTGCAACCTGCAGCGCCTGGATGGCCCCGTGCGCGGCAACAGCCGCGTGATCGATGAACTCGAAGCGCTGTTCGCCGGCGCCGGCTGGCGCGTCATCAAACTGGTGTGGGGCTCCGATTGGGACGGCCTGTTTGCGCGCGACACCGAAGGCGCGCTGGCGCAAGCCTTCTCCCAGACAGTGGACGGCCAGTTCCAGACCTTCGCCGCGAAAGATGGGCGCTACAACCGCGACCACTTCTTTGGCCAGAACCCACAGCTCGCCGCGCTTGCGCAAGGCCTGACCGACGAGCAGATCGACCACCTGAAGCGTGGCGGCCACGACTTGGTCAAGATCCACGCGGCTTATTTCGAAGCGATGCGCACCACCGGGCAACCGACCGTGATCCTGGCGCAGACCAAGAAGGGCTATGGCATGGGCCAGGCCGGCCAGGGCCGCATGACCACGCACCAGCAGAAGAAGCTGGAACGCGAAGACCTGATCGCTTTCCGCAACCGCTTTCATCTGCCGCTGACCGACGACCAGGCCGCTGCACTCGAATTCGTCAAGCCCAGCGCCGACAGCCCCGAGATGCGTTATCTCCTCGCGCGCCGCGAAGCGCTGGGCGGCAGCATGCCACGCCGCAGCGCGAAGGCCGCCGCCGTGCCCGTGCCGGCGCTGGCCAGGTACGGTGACTTCGCCACGCAGGCCGATGGCAAGGAGATGAGCACGACGATGGCCTTCGTACGCATGCTGACCAACCTGTTGAAAGACAAGGAGCTGGGCCCGCGCGTCGTGCCCATCGTCGCCGATGAAGCGCGCACTTTCGGCATGGCCAACCTGTTCAAGCAGGTCGGTATCTATTCAAGCGCTGGCCAGACCTACGAGCCTGAAGACATCGGCTCGATCCTGAGCTACCGCGAAGCCACCGATGGGCAAATTCTGGAAGAAGGCATCAGCGAAGCCAGTGCATTGAGCAGCTGGACGGCCGCCGCCACCAGCTATTCGGTGCATGGCCTGGCAATGCTGCCGTTCTACATCTACTACTCGATGTTTGGCTTCCAACGGGTCGGTGACCTGATCTGGGCCGCGGCCGATCAGCGCTCCCGCGGCTTCCTGATCGGCGCCACCGCCGGGCGCACCACGCTGGGCGGCGAAGGCCTGCAGCACCAGGACGGCAGCAGCCTGCTGCAAGCCTCGACGGTGCCGAACTGCCGCGCCTACGACCCCTGCTTTGCCGGCGAGTTCGCGGTGATCCTGGACCACGGCATGCGCCAGATGCTGGAGGAGCAGCAGGACGTTTTCTACTATGTCACGCTGATGAACGAGAACTACGCTCAGCCGTCATTGCCGGCCGGCGCCGAGGCCGATGTCATTCGCGGCCTGTATCGATATGCGGTACATGGCACAGACAACGGCAACGCTCAAGCTGTCGCCCCAGTGCGGCTGGTCGGCTCGGGCGCGATCCTGCGCGAGGTGATTGCCGCGGCCGAGTTGCTCGCGCAAGACTGGCAGATCGACAGCGAAGTCTGGAGCGCCACCAGCTTCAGCGAACTGGCACGCGATGCCATGGAGGCCGAGCGCTGGAACCGGCTGCACCCTGAAGCCACGGCGCGCATCAGCCATGTGCAGCACTGCCTGACCGGTGATGCGCCGGTGGTCCTGGCAAGCGACTATGTGCGCGCCTGGCCTCAGTTGATCGCAAGCCGCCTGCATGCGCCTTTCGTCGCGCTGGGCACCGATGGCTTCGGCCGCAGCGATACACGTGCGGCGCTGCGCAGCTTCTTCGAGGTCGACCGCCATCAGATCGTGCTGGCCGCGCTGACCGCCTTGCGTGAACAAGGCCGGGTGAGCGCAACCCAGTGCGCGCAAGCCATTGCGCGCTATGGCATCGCGGCCGATCAGCAGGCGTCATGGAGCCGATAAAGGAACAGGCCCCCGAGTTCGCCGCATGCCTAACTTCACAACGATGCGGCATCTCGGCATTGCGCATTCCAATCGCCGCGCTCACTCCTGCACGATGTGCGGATACGCGACCGGCACGGCGTGGGTCCGCCGGTCTGCCTCGATCAGGCGGACCGCGCTGTCGAAGTGATCACCGAAGGCAAAGCGAGTCGGGCCGGGCCGGCGGCGAAATTGCGAGTCGCCGCTGATCAGGAAATCGCAGAAGGTCTGCAGCAGCGGGATGTCGGCACAGACCTCTTCGACCCACAGGAATTGCCCCATCTGGTTGACTTCGAGGAACACATAGTCACCCGCAGGCGAAACGATGAAATCCATGCAGCCGAACACCAGCCCGAGCCGCCGAAGCAAAGCGCGGCACTGCTGCGCGACCGCCTGCGGCAGTTGATGCGGCGTGATGCGCATGCCGCCGTGGGCGTCCATCCGCCAGTCCACACGGCCATCGCGGGTGGCTTGTGAATCGAGCTTGGCGGCGATCAACTCGTCGCCCATGCAGGTCACGCGCAGCTCATAGGCCTTCGGCACATAGGCCTGAAAGATCGACGGGCTCATGCGCAGCACCTCGTCCTCGGGCAGCGCCCCGATGTCGACCTTCGAGGTGTAGAGCACCGCGATGCGGTCGCTCGACTCCCAGGTCACCGGCTTGAATGATTTGAAGATCGTCCCGCTGCGCTGATGGGCCCAGAGGAAATGCCGGATGCGCTGCGGGTCGTTCGAGACCAGCGTCGGCGGCACGCTCAGGCCCACCTGGCGCGCCACATGGAGCTGCAGGATCTTGTTCTCGGCCGCCATCGCATGGCGCTGCTCGTTCACCGCAAACGCCTGCTGCGACGCGGCCATCAGCAAGCCACGGATGAAGCGCGTCGATTCGCTGAACGCGACCTGCCGGTCACTGGCCAGCAAGCGATCGTCGAAGATCGGATCGCCCACACGGCGGTTCCAGAACACATCGATCTGGCCGATCGATTGCAGGCCGAGTTCATCTTGAAACGCCATTTGCGGCGGGCTCGCATCGCTCAACTCATACGAGGCCACACAGCGCTGCGGCAGGTCGCCACAAAACCAGCGGATCGGCCGATGGCCCATCAGCTGCAGCACCTGCGCCACAGCCGCTGCATGGATGTCGTCTTGGATCGTCGGGATCAAAATCGTGGACATGAAGACTCCGGAAGAAATGGGCCGGCGAGCTTGACTCGCGCGGCCCCTGGAGACGATTTCAATCGTCGGCGCCGCCGTCATCGCCTTCGCCCGAGCCAGACGAAGACCACGACGATGAACTGAAGCGCGGCGGCATGCCGCCTGACACCTCGGCCAGTTCTTCCTTCGTCAGCTCGCGTGCCAGATGGCGCGCCAAGATGCGTGGGGGCTGAGCCGGAACGACTTCGGGGCTTGGGTTTTGCATGCTGAACTCCTTCGGTTGATTCATTTGGAAAAGGGTCGGTGCTGAGCGCCATCGCGTTGTCAGCCCACTCAAGATAGAAGTCCTGTGGCGCCACGGCATCCCTTGCTTTGACGACAGCTCATCTCCATTGACGACGGCGAGCAGCCCAGCGAGCGCAGACCTCAGGCAAAGCCCCTGCGCAAGGAAAGCTCAAATAGGGGCCAATTTCGCCTTTTCTCAAACGATCTGGTGCCCGGCCTGACGGTCAACATACGCGGCATCGATCTCAGGCCCGTGCGTCCAGGCCTGTCATCCGCTTCATCACCCGCGGCGCACAGGAGTGCCGTCATTGCTGCGCTGATCTCTCCCGAAGACCTTCTGCGGTCCCATTCGCGCATGCGCTGGATGCCCCTGGCCATCGGCCTTCTGACGGCGATCGCGCTCTTCGTCGTTCAGCAGTTCTACTTCGAAGTTCAGGATGCCCGCGCCGATGCGCGCGGCGACGCAGAGTCGATCCTCGCCTTCGCCCACCTGGCCCGCGAGCAGCAACCGGCGCAGCTGAAGGCCCGGCTGGCGCAGGTCGTGCGGGGCTTCGAGCATGTCGCACAAGCCCGCCATTGCGATGCACATGGCTGCCTGGCTTTGGCTGGCGGCAGCGACACCACGGCTGCGAATGCGTGGTCGGACGACTGGAACTGGAAGTCGTTTGCCGTGAAGGCCACCTCATCGGATGACCCGGCCGAATCGGTACAGATCCGCTATTCGCTGCTGCAGGCGCATGCCAACACGCTGCGCGACCTCGGCTTCTTCGCGTTGATTCTGGCCGTCGCCTCCGCGGCCGGCTGGTTCGGAACGCGCCGCCTGCGCACGCGCATGAGCGACGCGGAAGCCCAGGTCCGGCATGCCGCCACCTATGACGCGCTGACGGGCCTGCCCAACCGCAGCTCGTTCGAAGCTTCGGCTTCGCGGCTGATCCGCCGGGCCGAGGTCGAGAAGGAACGTGCGGTGCTGCTGTTCCTCGACCTGGATGGCTTCAAGGAGATCAACGACCGTTTTGGCCATCATGTCGGCGATCGCATGCTGAGCATCACCGCCGACCGGATTCGCAGCGCCATCGATGAACACGACCTGATCGGGCGCCTGGGGGGCGATGAATTCGGCATCGTCACCGGCTGGGGCACCGGCGTGCGCTACGTCAATGCCAAGGCCAAAGACCTGATGCGCCTGTTGGCCGAGCCGGTGACGATCGACGGCCACACGCTGGCGCTCAGCGTGAGCGTCGGTGCCAGCACGATCGGCAATGACGTGCAAACCTTCGATGAAGCCCGTCGCCGGGCCGATGTGGCGCTGTATGAAGTCAAGCGCACGGCGCGTGGCGGCCTGCTGCATTTCGCAACCGAGATGGACCTCGGCGCGCGCTCGCGTTATGAGCTGGTGTCGGAGCTGCGCACCGCGATCGACCAAGACCAGCTGTTCCTCGAATACCAGCCGCAGGTCGATGGCCACGGTGAACTGCGTGGCGTCGAGGCGCTCGTGCGCTGGCGCCACCCGACACGCGGCCTGGTGCGCCCGGACCAATTCATCTCGGTGGCCGAAAGCGCCGGGCTGATCGTGGCGCTCGGGCTGAAGGTCGTCGAGATCGCCTGTACCGATCTGGTGCGGGCCCGCAATGCATCGATCCAGCTGCCCTACATCAGCGTCAACGTGTCGCCCAAGCAGCTGTCTGACCCGAAACTGGTGTCGAGCCTGATGGCCGCACTCGGCCGCCATGGGTTGACGCCACGCGATCTGGAACTCGAAGTCACCGAGAGTTCGCTGATGGAATCCCAGGGTGCCGACGAAGCCATCCAGCAGCTGGCGCGGCTGGGCTTCCGCGTTGCGATCGATGACTTCGGCACGGGCTATTCATCGCTCAGCCGACTGCACAGCATGCCAGTGCACAAACTGAAGATCGACCGGTCGTTCGTGATGCAACTGCCCGATGGCACCAACGGCGCGGCGATTGCCGAATCGATCCTGAGCCTGGCGCGCAAGCTGAACCTGAAAACGGTGGCCGAAGGTGTTGAAACGTCGGCCCAAGCCGATTGGCTGCGCGATGCCGGATGCCAGTTGATGCAGGGTTATCTTTTTGCCCGGCCGATGCCTTTCGTGCAACTGCTGGAATGGTCGTCGTTCGCGCAAAAACACACCGCCACCGGCCAGCCGACCTGGGCCGAGACCGCGCCGTTCGCAGAGATCTGAGCGCGTTCGCCGAAGCTCGCTGAAAGCGCAGCAGGGCTTGCGTGGTAACGCACCGAGCATCTTCGGGGCCGATGCATACTGCCGCTTCCCACGCAGCCCTCTTTCACGCCATGAGCTTCGACCCCCTTGATGCGCTCGACATGTCCACTCCACAGGCCAAGGCCGCTGCCTATGAACTGCTGAGTGCGCAAGCCCACTCGGTGTTCGAGGGCGAGCGTGATTGGCTGGCCAACCTGTCGCAGTTTGCCGCCCTCATCTACAACGCCGTGCCCGATCTGAACTGGGCCGGCTTCTATCTCGCCCGCGGCGAAGAGCTGGTGCTCGGCCCCTTCCAGGGCAAGATCGCCTGCGTGCGCATTCCCTTCAGCAAAGGCGTGTGCGGAGCCTGCGCCCGCAGCCGCGAGATCCAGCGCATTGAAGATGTTCACACCTTCCCCGGCCACATCGCCTGCGACTCGGCTTCCCAATCGGAGCTGGTCTTGCCCGTCATCGTGAATGGCGAACTGCGCGGCGTGTTCGATCTCGACAGCCCTCGACTGGCGCGCTTCGAAGCTGCCGACGCGCAAGGCCTCACCGATGCACTGGCGGTGTTGGTTCGATCCACCGATTGGCCCGCATCGGCATCGTGATGCCATCAGGTCAGCCGCTTCGCAAGACCCGGCAAGATCTGGCAGACCCGGCTTGGCTCGAAGTGATCGGTGTCGCCCGGCAAGCGAATCTCTCACACTTCCCCACACGAATCAGCGCAGCGGCCAAGAGGTGACTCTCATGAATCGACAGACCTCAGAAGAACTGTTCGAAATACTGAAGGTTCGCTTCGAGGCCCATGCGCCACGCCACAAAGGCATCGCGTGGGCCAAGGTGCAAGCCAAGCTCGAAGCCCATGGGGCTGCGCTCGCGTCGCTGCACCAAATGGAAATCACGGGTGGTGAACCCGACGTGATCGGCTACGACAAGAAGTCCGGGCTGTACACCTTCTGTGATTGCTCGGCCGAAAGCCCGGTAGGCCGTCGCAGCCTTTGCTATGACCGCAAAGCATTGGATTCAAGAAAAGAGAACAAGCCCAAAGGCAGCGCGATTGAGCTTGCTGCAGCGATGACGGGGGCGGAGCTTTTGTCGGAGCTCCAATACCGCGAGTTGCAAGAGCTTGGCCCGTTCGACACCAAGACCTCCAGCTGGATCGCCACGCCAGATGACATTCGTGCCTTGGGCGGCGCACTCTTTTGCGATCGGCGATACGGCAAAGTCTTTGCCTATCACAACGGCGCAGAGTCGTACTACGCGGCCCGAGGGTTTCGGGTCTTGCTGCGTATTTAAGCGATCAACCCTGCAGGCCGCCTCGGTTCTGTGACAACGCTCATGCGCCATTCCCGTTGAAATCAGCAACGGGCAACGAATGCCGGCCACGCCCCCCAAGGGCGCCCCTATTCGCTTTCTGCCGCATCTTTTTCGAGTGAGCTCATCGAAATGCCATTTCATTCAAAGGCATACGATGGTTCGTGGCCAACCAACCACTTACTTGCCATTTTCGAAGCAGGCTTGACACAGAAAATGAAATAACGATTGCCTGCGCGAACGCCAGATGGGTACGGTACAGACGTCTCTCAACCTCATACAGCGAGAACTCTGCCGCCCATGAAGAAGACAGCGAGCTTGAAGGCGGCCGCATGACGGCACTGGCCACCGCACCCAACGGCAACTGGACGGCCTCGGGCAAGATCTACATGAACGGCCAACGCTTCGAAGTGCATGGCGTCAATGGGTTCGGCATCGAAGAAGCCGGCGCACCAGGTGGCTCCTGGACGATCACGATCGACAACTTTGTGGCACGTATCGCATCGCTGGGCTTCAACGCGATCCGCCTGCCGGTTTCCCATGACACAGTACAAAGTCGGCCCTGCAGAATTCATCCGACCGCAACGCCCGACGCCGCCGGCAGATGGG
>CAXTCD010000196.1:0-9486 GCA_964242145.1 uncultured Rhizobacter sp. | reverse complement strand
GTCGCGCAGCACCTGGCGAATCGTCGTCTGGCTCCAGGTCGGCGCGTCGCCGCCATAGAACAGGCCTTGCGGATGGGTGTACTGGCCCGCCGAAACCGCCTGCTTCAATGCCGCGTAGCCATGACGGCAGATGAATGCGGCCAGCACCAGCTTCTCGTGCCACGGTGGCGGCCATGACGCCGGCACCAGCAAGTCGGCCAATTGGTCATAGCCGGGATTGGCCGGCAGCGCCCGGGTGAAATCCTGGAAGTTGCGGTTCAGGTCGACGTTCTCGTGCGTGACACGCCGCCACCATGAGAAACCATGCGGGTTCAACGCGTGGAGATACAGCACGGCCACGTTGGCCGCGCGGGCGCGGTCGCGCCAGGTGGGGTCGCGCAGCAGCGCGATCTGAACACCCGAGCCGCAGAAACCTTCCACACCGTGGCACGCGCTGCTGAGCACCAGCAAGCGTTGCGCACCGATGGCACCGTCCAGCACCACATCCATCGCCAAGGCTTCGCCATCGCGCCCGCGCTGCGGGTGCACATGGCTTTGCACCGACAAGCCGGCCTGTTCAGCAGCGGCGAGAAAGCGGTCGCGCGCCTGCGCATAGGTTTGAGAAAAACAGGCATGGATGTCACCCGCCAGGGGCGGTACATCGTCCGGAGAAATCGGCTTCGACATACCGCTCATTCTCAGCATCAGCTCATGTCAATGTCACGACATGAGGCGCCTTATTCATACGCCCAAGGCAGCGATCAGCGGCGCGGCTGCGCCAGCCACTTCTGCGCCAGCTGCACCCACAGCGTGGCACCCAGCGGGATCAGGTCGTCATTGAAGTCGTAGCTGGGGTTGTGCAGCATGCACGGCCCCAAGCCGTGCCCGCCGATGCGGTGGCTGCCGTCGCCATTGCCGATCAGGAAGTAGCAGCCGGGCTTTTCGAGCAGGAAATAGCTGAAGTCTTCGGCGCCCATCGTCGGCTCGAACTCCTGCACGTTCTCTGCACCGACCACGTCTGTCATCACGCCGCGCGCAAACTCGGTCTCGGCAAGGTGGTTGATCGTGGGCGGGTAGTTGCGGTGGAACTCGAACTCGCAGGCCGCTCCGAAAGCCGCCGCGGTGTGCTCGGCCATCTCCTTCATGCGCGCTTCGATCAGGTCGAGCAGCTCCAGCGTGAAGGTGCGAACGGTGCCTTGGATCTCGCAGCTGTCGGGCACCACGTTGGTCGCCTCGCCCGCATGGATCATCGTCACCGAGATCACGCCCGGATCGATCGGCCGCTTGTTGCGGGTGATGATGGTCTGGAAGCCCTGCACCATCTGGCAGGCGATTGGCACCGGGTCGATGCCCAGGTGCGGCATCGCGGCGTGCGAGCCTTTGCCACGGATCACGATCTTGAATTCATTGCTCGATGCAAAGCACGGCCCGTTCTTCAGCGCGAACTGCCCGACCTTCATGCCCGGCCAGTTGTGCGCACCGAAGATCGCCTCCATCGGGAAAAGTTTGAACAAACCGTCTTTGATCATCTCGCGCGCACCGCCGCCGCCCTCTTCGGCCGGCTGGAACACGAGGTAGACCGTGCCGTCGAAATCACGGTGCTTCGAGAAGTGCTTGGCCGCGGCGAGCAGCATTGCGGTGTGGCCATCGTGGCCGCAGGCGTGCATCTTCCCGGCGTGGCGGCTCGCGTGCGCGAAGGTGTTGTGCTCGGTCATCGGCAGCGCATCGATGTCGGCCCGCAGGCCCACGGCGCGGGCGCTGTTACCGCCCATGCCTTTGACGATGCCGACCACGCCGGTCGTGCCCAGGCCGCGGTGGATCGGAATGCCCCAGTCGGTGAGCGCCTGGGCGATCAGGTCGGAGGTGCGCTTTTCTTCAAAACACAGCTCGGGGTGGGCGTGAATGTCACGTCGGATCGCGGTGACAGCGGCACTGTCGGCAAGGATGGATTCGATCAACTGCATGGCGCAAGGCTCCTCGGAGAGCCGCTTCGCTCGTGGCGAGAGCGGCCTGGCGGTGAAGAATCAGTTTACCCGCCGCAATCTGAGCAACCGCGGCACACGCCGCCGGCGTTCAGTGCCGAACGCGGCCTTCGGCGGTCAGGATGGTCATGTCGACAAACTTCGAGCCGGCATGTTGGGTCGGGCCGAAGTCGACAAAGAAGCCGCCGATGTTGAAGTCGTTCATCGACTCCGGGCCTTGAATCAGATGCGACGGCGTCGGGTTGTTGCCGGCACGGCGCAAGCCTTCCACGAAGGCGCGCGCCGCCACATAACCTTCAATTCCCCCGTAGTTCGGTTCGAACCCATCGCCCATCGACTTGCCCGCGGCCAGATACTCGCCCGCCAGCGGCGAGGTTGCATTGAAGGGCAGCGGCATCACCTGGCTCACGACCACACCGCGGGCATCTGCGCCGAGTTCATTGATCAAGGCCTGCGTACCCACGAACGACACGTTGTAGAAGCCACCGGCAAACCCGACCTTGCGGCCGCCCTCACGAACGCCGCACAAGACTTGTAGGCGCTGATCTGCACAACGGCATCCGGCCGCTCGGCCATGATGGCCTTCACCGCGCCGGCCACATCGACGGTGTTTCGCTCGACCGTACCCACCCCGACCGGCTTGAGCCCATGCGCTGCCAGCGCCCGCGTGACGCCCTCGAGCCCTGACTTGCCGTAGCTGTCGTTTTGATAGAACACCGCGATGCGCTTCATGCTCACCGCAATGAGCTGTTTGACGATCTCGGCCGTCTCGTCGAAGTAAGAAGCCCGCACATGAAAGACCTGGCGATTGAAGGGCGTGCGCAAAGCCTCGGCGCCACTGAACGGCGCAAAGAAAGGCACGTTTGCGGCCGATGCCAGCGGCAGCGCGGCCAGGCTGGTCGGCGTGCCGACGTAGCCAAACAGCGAAAAAACATCGGAGCCGAGCAGCTTGCGGGTGTTGTCGGCACAGCGCTCCGGTTCGTAGCCATCGTCGATGCTGAGCAGCTCGATCACCCGGCCATTCACTCCGCCACGTGCATTGATGCGATCGAAGACCAGGTTAGCCCCTTCCTTGAAACGCCGCCCGAGTTCTCCTGCAGGACCGGTCAAGGCAGCCGATTGACCGAGAAGAATCTTCGGCGCCTGGGCCCACGCCGGCAAGGCCAGGCCGCTGGGCGCAGCAGCGGCGCCCAGTCGAATGAATTGACGTCGCTTCAAGACAGTCTCCAGAGATCGGAATCGATGGGTCGAGCAAGCCCTCCCGGGTGAGCCCCGGGGCGCTGCGCCCAAGAAAAAGCCTCTCGAATGAGAGGCTCACACGAGCAGGAAAGAGGGCCGGTATCAGCGGCGCACTTTGCCTTCTTCGGTCAACATGGAGATGTCGACGAACTTCGAAGCCACGTGGTCACGCGGCCCGAAGTTGACGTTGAAACCGCCCAAGCTGGTGTTCTGCACGGCTTCCATGTTGGTGATGAAGGCTTCACGCGTCGGGTTGCGGCCAGCGCGCTTCAGGCCTTCGGTGAAGATCTTCGCGGCCACATAACCTTCCATGCTGGAGTAGTTCGGCGTCGAATCACCGCCGGCCTTGGTCACCGCTTCGAGATACTCGCGCGAGATTGGCGTGGCAGACGAGAACGGAAACGGCATGACCTGGCTGATCATGATGCCGCGGCCTTCACGGCCCAACTCATCGGCCAGCGCCTGGGTCCCGACGAACGACACGTTGTAGAAGGTGCCGCCGTAGCCGGCCTTGCGGGCTTCGCGGATGAATGCCGCCGACGACTTGTAGGCACTGATTTGCACGACGGCGTCAGGCTTCAAAGCGACGATGTCTTTCACTGCCTGCGCCACGTTGATCGTGTTGCGCTCGACCGTGCCGGTGGCCACCGGGTTCAGGTTCTTTTCTTTCAACGCACGCGACACGCCTTCCAGGCCGGCCTTGCCATACGCATCGTTCTGATAGAACACCGCGATCTTGTTCAGATTGAGCGAGGTGAGCTGCTTGACGATCAGCGCAGTCTCGTCGTAATAGGACGCGCGGATGTGGAACACATGGCGTGCAAAGGGGTCACGCAGCGACTCGGCGCCGGTGAACGGGCCGAAGAAAGTCATCTTGTTTTCGTTGACCAGCGGCATGGCCGCCAGGCATGTCGGTGTGCCGACATAGCCGAACAAGGCGAAAACGTTCTCCTTGATGAAGCGATCCGTGTTGGCTTTGCAACGCTCCGGCTCGTAGCCGTCGTCCAGCGTGCGCAGTTCCAAGGTATGGCCATTGACGCCGCCGGCTGCATTGACCGAGTCAAAATAAACCTTGGCGCCGTGGTTCATCTGGATGCCCAGTTGAGCCGTCGGGCCGGTGAAGGGTGCCGACTGGCCAAGCACGATGCGCCGATCGACTTGCGCAAATGCAGGCAGTGCCAACGCAGCGCCAGAGGCGGCAATCGATTGAATCAGGGTACGACGTTTCATAGGAGTGGGTAACCAAAAGACTCGAAAATTGAGACGCGCGGGGAGCTAATCAGTATAAATACTGATTGCCAATTTGGCGATGATAAGGATTTAAGAGCGCACGAGGAAACAACATTCGTGTGCAATAGTTCCGGGATGAATACCGTCACCGTTCGTGCAGCCTGCCCACACGATTGCCCCGACACCTGTGCGATGCGCATCACCGTGGAAGACGGGCGCGCCGTGCGTGTCCAGGGCGACGCGGATCATCCCACCACGCTGGGGGCACTTTGTACCAAAGTGTCACGATACGCGGAGCGTAGCTATCACCCCGAGCGCGTGCTGAATCCACTCAAACGCGTTGGTAGCAAGGGAAGCGGGTCATTTGTGGCGGTAAGCTGGCAAGAAGCGATCGCTGACATCGTGTCGCGATTAACCAACATTGCCGCACGCGATCCGCAGGCGATCGTGCCGTACAGCTATGCCGGCACGATGGGCCTGCTGCAAGGCGAGAGCATGGCCGGCCGTTTTTTCCACCAGCTGGGGGCCTCACTGCTCGACCGCACCATCTGTTCATCCGCTGGCGCCGCCGCGCTCAGTGCCACCTATGGCGGCAAGGTCGGCATGCACCTGGAGCATTACGCCGAAAGCAAGCTGATCCTTATCTGGGGCAGCAATTCGATTGCGGCCAACCTGCATTTCTGGACGATCGCCCAGGCCGCAAAGCGCCAGGGTGCGAAGCTGATTTGCATCGATCCGCGCAAGACCGAAACCGCCGACAAATGCCATCAGCACATCGCGCTGATGCCCGGCACCGACGGCGCACTTGCGCTCGGGCTGATGCATCAGCTGATCGTCAACAACTGGCTCGATGACGACTACATCGAGCACCACACCGAGGGCTGGCCGAAGCTGCGCGAACGCGCGCTGACCTGGCCGCCCGAGCGCACTGCCAGCGTCTGCGGCATCACGGCCGACGAGGTGCGTGGCCTGGCCCGCGACTACGCGACGACGAAGCCGGCGGCCATCCGCCTCAACTACGGCATGCAACGCGTGCGCGGCGGCGGCAACGCGGTGCGGCTGATCGCGATCCTGCCCTGCCTGATCGGCGCATGGCGCCACCGCGCCGGCGGCATGCTGCTGACGAGCTCCGGCTGGTTCCCGAAAGACAATCAGGCACTGAGCCGGCCTGACCTGCTGGGTGAGCGCAAGCCCCGCACCATCAACATGAGCACGATCGGCGACGACCTGCTGCGCGGATCGTCCGCCGGCTTCGGCCCGAAGATCGAAGCGCTGATCGTCTACAACAGCAACCCTGTGTCGGTAGCGCCGGAGTCGAAGAAGGTCGTGGAAGGCTTTCTGCGCGACGACCTGTTCACCGTGGTACTCGAACATTTCATGACCGACACCGCCGACCTCGCCGATTACGTGCTGCCAGCGACCACGCAGCTGGAGCACCTGGACGTGCACACGAGCTACGGGCACACCTACGCGCTGATCAACGAACAGGCCATCGCGCCGCTCGGTGAAGCCAAGCCCAACACGCAGATCTTTCGCGAACTGGCCGCCGGCATGGGCTACACCGAGCCGTGCTTTCTCGACAGCGATGAAGACATGGCCCGCGTGGCGTTCAGCCGCGACGTGAGCTTCGATGACCTGCGCGAGCACGGCTGGGTGAAGCTGCCGCTGCCCGATGCGCCATTCTCCGAAGGCGGCTTCCCAACCATCAGCGGCCGCTGCGTGATCGACTCGCCGGAGTTCGGCGTGCCCGACCATCTGCCGAACTACGAGTCGGTGCAGTCGTCGCCGAATCTGGCCGAGCGCTACCCGCTGGCGATGATCTCGCCACCGGCCCGCAACTTCCTCAACTCCACCTTCGTCAACGTGAAAAGCCTGCGCAGCATCGAAGGCGAGCCGCTGCTGGAGATGCATCCCGACGATGCCCTGCCGCGTGGCCTGAACGATGGCGAGGTGGTTCGCGTGTTCAACGACCGCGGCGAGTACCGCTGCAAGATGGCGATCAGCCCGCGCGCCCGGCGCGGCGTCGTCAACGGCCTGGGCATCTGGTGGCGCAAGCTCGGCGCGGCCGGCACCAACGTCAATGAAGTCACGCACCAGCAACTGACCGACCTCGGCCACGCGCCGTCGTTCTACGACTGCCTGGTCGACGTGCGCGCGGTTTGAAGCGCCGGCACTGGCTGCTGATGTCGATCGCCAGCTTCTTCGGCCTCGCCGCGCTGGCCACCGCCACCGTATGCCTGACCAGCGGGTGCAGCAGCGTGGGCTACTACTCGCAGGCGATGACCGGCCATTTCGGTTTGTTGAACAAGGCCCGGCCGGTGCCGGAGTGGATTGCCGACGACACCACGCCCGCGCCGGTGCGCGAGCGGCTGATGCTGAGCCAGCGCATGCGCGATTACGCCGTCAGCGAGCTGAAGCTGCCCGACAACGCGAGCTATCGCCGCTACGCCGATCTGCAGCGCAATGCCGCAGTCTGGAATGTGGTCGCGGCACCCGAGCTGGGCCTGGCCTTGAAGACCTGGTGCTTCCCGGTCGTCGGCTGCGTGGGCTACCGTGGCTACTTCGATCGTGCGCCAGCCGAAGCGCTCGCCACCGAGCTCCGCGCTGAGCATTGGGAGGTCGCGGTGCAGGCGATTCCCGCTTACTCCACGCTCGGCAAGATGCCCGGCGCCTACTTCAGCGACCCCTTGCTCAACACCTTCATCCGCTTGCCGGAAGGCGAGCTGGCTCGGCTGATCTTTCATGAGCTGGCGCATCAGGTGGCTTACGCAGCCGGAGACACGACCTTCAACGAATCATTCGCGGTGTCGGTGGAGCGCATCGGCGGCCAGCGTTGGCTGACAGCACACGCCAACGAAGATGCGCGCACGGATTTCGCCCAGTACGACCGCCGCCGCCAAGACTTCCGACACATCACGATGCAGGCCCGCGCCGACCTCGATGCGATCTATCGCAACGCGGCACTGAGCGACGATGGCAAGCGTGCCGCGAAAGACGCCTGCATGCAGCAGATGCGCAGCGACTACGCCGATCTGAAGGCTGGCCCCTGGCAAGGCTTCAACGGCTACGACGGCTGGTTCGAGCGGGCCAACAATGCCTCGCTCGGCGTGCTCGCCGCATACAACGAATTGGTACCGCAGTTCGAAGCGCTGTTCGAGCGCGAAGGCCGCGACTTCGAACGCTTCTATGCCGAGGTGCGGCGCCTCGCCGCCCTTCCCTTAGCCGAACGCCGCGCTGCACTGGCGGCACTTTGACCGGAAGCTCAGGAATGCCCGACATCCACATCCACCGAGGCCATCAACTGGGCCTGGCCCAAGCGCGCGTGCTGGCAGACCAATGGGCCCACGACGCCGCAGCGAAGTTCGACATGACCTGCACCTGGATCGCAGGCAAGGACAGCAGCACGCTGGAGTTCACCCGCTCCGGCGTTCACGGCCAGCTGCTGGTCACGGCCGATCAGTTCGACCTGACGGCCAAGCTCGGCTTCCTGCTCAGCGGCTTCAGCAAGACCATCGAGGCCGAGATCGAGAAGAACCTCGACGCCTTGCTGTTGAAAGGCGCACCGCCTTCGGCGTGAGGCGGGCTTATTTCAGCGATTCGATCAGGTCGATGTAGCCCTGCATCGATTCTTCTTTCGATTGGCCCTTGAGCGCACTCCAGGCATCCCACTTGGCGCGCTCCACCATGTCGGTGAAACCTGGGCGCTCGGTGCTCACGTCACCGCTGCTGCCCTGCTTGTAAAGCGCATACAGCTTCAGCAAAGTCATGTTGTCCGGCTTCTCGGGCAGGCTCTTCGAATCGGTGCGCGCTTGTTCAAATTCGGCGTGAAGGTCGGCCATGGCAGTAAGGTCCTGAAAGAATCAATGGGTCCGGCAGGCCCGGGCGGCCTGCCTCGCCGCTGATTGTCTCCCACGCGGTCTCCACGCTAACTCCCACGGTTTAGAAGGCTCATAACGCCGCCGATCCGCGGCCACGAAAGGTCTTGCGATAGGCCGATGGCGACAGCCCGAAGGCCACGCCGAAGTGCTGTCGCAACGACATCGCCGAGCCCAGGCCAGCCGCGCCGGCCACGGATTCGATCGAATGCCCCGAGGTCTCGAGCAGGCGCTGCGCCAAGGCCAGCCGCTGCGCCAGCAGCCAGCGCCCGACCGTCACGCCGGTGGCCTCGCGGAAGTGCCGAGTGAAGCTGCGCCGGCTCATCGCCGCACGGTCGGCGAGCGAGTCCAGCGTGTGGGCTTGATCGAGCCGTTGCAAGGCCCATTGCAGCAAGCCCGAGAGGCGCTGATCGGCCGCACGCGTGGCCAACGGCTGCTCGATGTACTGCGCCTGCCCGCCTTCACGGTGCGGCGCGACGACCATGCGCCGCGCCGCACGCATCGCCACCTCGGCGCCATGCTCGACACGCATCAGGTGCAGGCAGCAATCAATGCCGGCTGCCGTGCCGGCCGAGGTCAGCACGCCGCCGTCGTCGACATAGAGCACGTCGGGCTGCAGGTGGACCTGCGGAAAGCGCTGCGCAAACAGCGGCCCGAGCTGCCAGTGCGTGGTGGCGCGGCGGCCATCCAGCAAGCCGGCATCGGCGAGCACGAAGGCACCGAGGCACAGGCCGACGATGCGCGCGCCGCGGCGGTGCGCCCGCTGCAAGGCAGCTTGCAACGCGGCCGGCGCCGGCTGCTGCGGATTGCGCCACGACGGCACGATGATGGTGTCGGCCGAGGCCAGCGCGCGCAGGCTGTGGGTCGCTTCGATCGTGAAGCCTGCCGTGGTGCGCAGAGGCCCGCGCTCTTCGGCACACACCCGCACGCGAAAGCGCGGGTCACGCGGGTCGGGCTGCTCCGGGCCGAACACCTGGCAAGGCACCGACAGATGGAACGGGCTGATGCCGTCGAAAGCGACGACGGCGATGTCTTGCAGGCTCATGCGATCTCCTGATCGTGCGTGGCCGAGCACAGCGAAATCAAACCCGGCAAGCGTTGACACCACGCGGCGCGGCATCCACATCGCCACCACCCTCGCGCTCGCCCGGGCGCGACCCGACCTCGACATCACCGGTGTC
>CAXTCD010000195.1:0-9488 GCA_964242145.1 uncultured Rhizobacter sp. | reverse complement strand
TGCTGGCCGGCCAGCGCATCGGCATCCTCGGCGCCAACGGCCAGGGCAAGTCGACGCTGGTGAAGACCATCGCGAAAGAGATTCCGCTGATCTCTGGCGAAGTGACCGAAGGCAAGGGCTTGTCGATCGGCTACTTCGCGCAACAGGAACTCGATGTGCTGTCGCTCGACGACGGCCCATTGATGCACATGATCCGCCTGGCGCGCGATGTCGGCCCGCCAGCGCGCGAACAAGAGCTGCGTGACTTCCTCGGCTCGTTCCGCTTCGTCGGCGAGATGGTGTCGCAAGCAGTGGGTTCGCTCAGCGGTGGCGAGAAGGCGCGGCTGGTGCTCGCGATGCTGGTCTGGCAGCGCCCCAACCTGCTGCTGATGGACGAGCCGACCAACCACTTGGACCTGACCACGCGTGAGGCGCTGTCGATGGCGCTGAACGAGTTCGAAGGCACCGTGATGCTGGTCAGCCACGATCGCGCCTTGCTGCGCGAGGTGTGCGATGAGTTCTGGCTGGTCACCGATGGCGCGGTCAAGCCCTTCGATGGCGACCTCGACGACTATCAAAAATGGCTGCTCGAAACCTCACGCGAAATGGCGCGTGCGGCCAAGGACGCCGGCTCGGCCAAGGTCAAGGCCAAGAAGGCCGCGAGCGCAGCACCCGTTGCGGCCCCGGTGGCAGCCTCGCCCGCACCCAAGCGCGAAGACCGCAAGGCCAGCGGCCAATCGCGGCAAAAGGTGGCCGAGTTGACCAAGCCGCTGCGCACCGAACTGGCCACGCTGGAAAAGCGCATGGCCGCGCTCGGCCAGGAGAAAACCAGCCTCGAAGCGTCTTCAGCCCAAGCCAGCGTGAGCGCAGCCCAGCGCGTCGAGCAAGGCAAGCGGCTGAAGCAGATCAGCGACGCAACCGAGGCTGCCGAAGCGCGCTGGCTGGATCTGAGCGGGCAGATCGAGGCGCTGACGTCTTCGACGGACTGAAGACAGAACTCGGCCGCCGATCGAGCGGCTGTTGAACGCAAAGAAGCCCGGCGCGAACCGGGCTTCTTTTTGTGCAGCTCGTGTTGACAGGCCTGCAGCGCCGCCAAGGGTGCAAGCCCTTGGCAATCAAGCGGCGCAACCGCACAACAGCACTACATCTTGTAGGTCAGGTTCAACCGCACCTGCCGGCCGCGCACATCGAACAGGCTGTAGTCGTACAAGAACGTGCTGCTGAAGCCCGGGTCATACGGCGGTTTGCTGTCCATCAGGTTGATGACCGAGGCGCTGAGGCTCCAGTTCTTCGTGACTTCATAGCGGCCGAAGAAGTCATAGGTGCTGTGAGATGGCACCTTGGTCGGATAAACGCCGGTCTGGAAGTTCGGGTCTTGCTGCGCAGAGTAAGACGCCGCCAGGGCTTGCTGCTCGAAGCTGTGGGTGTAGTTCGAGGTCAGCGTCAGTGACCACGGGCCTTGGTCCCAATCGAGCGACAGCGAACCCTTGATCCGCGGCACGGTGTTGTTGCCTCCGTTGCTGCCAGCAAACTCCTCGCCATCCTGCTTAAACGAGCGCACATAGGTGGCCTTCAAGCGAGCCCGGAAACGGCCCGCCGTCTCGGTAGGCAAAGTGGCTTGCGCGTCGACGTCCAGACCGCTCGTCTTGCGCGACGAAAGGTTCTGGTAGCTGCTCAGGATCGTCACCACCTGGTTGTTCGACGGGTCACGGACGATTTGCGAGGTGCTCGGGCAGTTGGCCTGCGCCGGGCAAGATGCATCGATCAGATCCTGAAAATCGGGCGAATCCACCACGTCACGCCAGTTGATCTTGTAGGCATCGAAACTGATATTGAAGTTCTTGCTCGGCTCCAACACGATACCCAGCGTGCTGCTGGTCGAGTGCTCGGCCTTCAGGTTGGGGTTGCCGACATAGACACCCGAGACCTGGCGGGTCACACCATCTTCGGGGTCGACTACCGAGGTGAAGAAGGTGGCCGTGGACTTGGAGATCTCAGGCAGCGTCGGCGCACGGAAGCCCTTGCCCCAGTTGGCGCGGAAAGCGACCGCATCGTTCGGCGTGTACTTGAGGCCCACTTTCGGCGTGGTCGAGCCGCCGTAGTCGTCGTAGTGATCGTGGCGCGCCGCCAACTGCGCTTCCAATTGCTTGGTGATCGGCAAGGCCAACTCGGCATACAGCGCGGAGGTCTTGCGCTGCCCGTCCGTGGCGGTGATGCCCTGTCCCAGCACGCCGCCCGCCTCAGCGAGCGGATCGGGCTGGTCGTTCAGCTTTTCCTGCCGGTATTCCGCGCCAACCGCCAGGCCGACCGCGCCGCCAGCCAGTTTCCACGAGGTGATTTCGGTGTTGCCCTTGGTGTCGATGAAGACCAATTGCGATGTCGACTTGCGCGGGAAGTTGACGCGCATCTGGTCGCGCACAGCGGCCGAGTTGTTCGCCGGGTTGTCGAGATCGTAGGTCGACGCGGTCGATACGGGCACCGGCGGCTGCGGCGTGGTCGGTATACCGAAGACCGCACTCGTGCCGGCCAGACTCAACCGATTGGTATTAAAGGCCTCGACCTTGTTCTTCGACAGGCCCACGGCCGACTCCATGTCCCATTTGCCGAGCAGATAACGAAGGCCCCCTACGGCGCGAAGCGTGTCCGAGGTGAGCTCGTTGTTGCGGGTGCCGATGTCGTTCAGTGAACCGACATAACGCGCGTTGGTATCGAATGGATTGCCCGCCACGCCTGGCGCGAAGTTCACGTTGTAGGTGAACGGCCGCAGCCCGGCGCTGGTCGGCGTCAGCCCGGTGGTGCCAGCGAAGAAGGTGTTGGTAAACGTTTGCTCGGTGGTGTTGCGGTTCAGGCCCAGTTCACCAAAAGCGGAGGTGTTCGAAGAGAACTCATAGACACCCCGTGTCAGCAGGCCGATGCGCTCGGTGCCTGGCAAGGCCGACAGCTGATTGCTGATGTTCTGGCTACAGAAGGTATTGCTCTCAGCCGACGCCGCTACGTTGTTGGCATAGGTTGCTGCTGTCAATCCGCCCGGTGCGCCGCCCGGAAACGGCGGCGTCACGTTGATCAGGCCGGCCTGCACCGCCTGCGTTCCATTGATCACCGTGCCGTTGCAAGCACTGGCCGCCTTGTAGGTATTGCTCAAGGTGTTGTTGGCATTCACCTGCCGCCAGGTGCCGCCGGCGGTCAGCGACGCGAAGTTGCGGCCGCCGGCACGGCCGCGCAGGTCGCGCGAAGCGCCGAAGTCGGTGTCCGACATCAGCAGTTCGTCGCGCTTGTAGTAGTCGAGCACGCCAAACACATTGAACTTGTCGGTGCCGAGGTCGCCGAAGCCAGTGGTCAGCGTGAAGGTGGATTCCTTCTTGCCGCTGGCAACGCCAGCGCCGCCCGTGGCCTCGAAGCCGGTGAAGTCGCGGCGCAGGATGATGTTGACGACGCCTGCGATGGCATCGGAGCCATAGATCGCCGAGGCGCCATCCTTCAGGATCTGGATGCTGTCAACCGCGCTGCTTGGGATGCTGTTGATATCGACAAAGCTTTCCTGCAGGTTTTGCGCAAAGCCGTAGCCCGCGACGCGGCGGCCGTTCAGCAACACCAGCGTCGTCTTCTGACCCAGGCTGCGCAGCGAGATGCCGGCCGCGCCCGGTGCAAAGCTGTTGCTGGCACTTTCACCAAAGCTGCCACCACCGTTCGCCGTGAGGTTTCTCAGCACGTCGGCAATCGTGGCTTGGCCACTGCGCGTGATTTGTTCGCGCGAGATGATTTCGACCGGCGCAACCGTTTCCGTGTCGACCCGTTTGATGTTGGAGCCGGTCACTTGGACTCGCTCGAGCTGCTGCGCTTGCTGCGCCAGCGCGCCCATGCCGACGCTGCCGGCACAGGCAGCCAGAACGGCGCGGCGGATCAGATGAAGACGAAACATTTCATACCCCTTGATGGCAATGCCAGGATCTGTCTGGCAAGACGAAATGCGATGCCAAGGGTTGCCCTCGGCATCGCGCGGTGGAAGCGATGCAGCTCTTTTTACGGATCGCTTTCGCGCGAGCCGTGCTGCACAGAAAGGTTCGATGCCACGTGCTGCACCGATCAAGCCTATTTGTGCCGGGCGAAGACTATGCAATAAAAAGGCCAAAATTCCTCAGCAATCAATAATTTACGCAGTGTCAGGGAGAAGTTAACGAAAAATCCTCTTAAGTGTCATGAATATAAATTGTGCGCAATTTAATTTCCCACAACTTATAGAATGGCTTCATGCTATCAACGCAAGCTCCAACGACAGCGCCCATCAGCACAGCCGACTGGCTTCAGCTCGATCAGCAGCTGTGCTTTGCCTTGTATTCCTCATCGCTGGCGATGACCAAGATCTACAAGCCGCTGCTGGCTCCGCTGGGCTTGACCTACCCGCAATACCTTGCGTTGCTGGTCTTGTGGGAGCGCGACAGCTTGGCGGTCGGCGAACTCGGCGAGCGCCTGTTCCTCGACTCCGGCACGCTGACGCCGCTGCTCAAGCGCATGCAGGCTTCGGGCTGGCTGGCCCGCGAGCGCTCGGTGGATGACGAGCGGCGGGTCATCGTTCGTCTCACCAACGAGGGCCGCGCGTTGAGAACCGGGGCTCGCGACATTCCACGCCAGATCACCCAGATCACCGGCTGCACGACCGATGAATTGAATGACCTGCTTCAACGCGTGCTGCAGCTTCGATCTCATTTGATTGACGCCAGCGACAGGCCTCCCACCCAACGCTGACGCCTGACCGCCTCCTTCCCATTTCACTTTCCCGATTTCACGTTTCCCGATTCACCCACCCGCCTCAGGAGATCACCATGGCACTCGAAAAAGTTCTGTATACCGCCCACGCTACGTCGACCGGTGGCCGCGAAGGCACGTCCAGGTCATCCGACGGCGTGCTCGACGTCAAGCTCACGACCCCGAAAGAACTGGGCGGCGATGGCGCTGTCGGCACGAACCCGGAGCAACTGTTTGCCGCCGGCTACTCCGCCTGCTTCATCGGCGCGATGAAGGCCGTCGCCGGCAAACTGAAAGTCACGCTGCCCGCTGAAACCTCGATCAGTGCCGATGTCGGCATCGGCCCGATCCCAGCGGGCTACAACATTCAGGTCGCGCTGACGATCACCGTGCCCGGCGTGGACCGCGCGCTTGCGCAGCAAGTCGTCGATGCGGCCCACCAGGTCTGCCCGTACTCGAACGCCACCCGCGGCAACATTGACGTCACGCTGACTTTGGTTTGAGGTCAAACCAGGCCGGGCCCGCAGGCGCCTGGCTTGCGCTTCGCTTCACATCAACTGAAGCATCAACTCGATCCGCGCCTTCACCGGCGTGAGATCGCCGGCCGACGGCAAGCTGTCGGCCGGCGTGGTCAGCACCCGCCCCTGCTCGCAGCGTGAACTGCGCAGCACCTTCACACCCTCCGCCTGAGCTTCCAACAGCGCAGCTTCGAGTTCGTGGTGGACCGTGCCGTTGCCCGTGGCGGCGACCACCAAGCCGCGCACGGCCAGCGACGGGTTGCTGCAGATCGCTCGCACCATGCGACCACTTGCGCCCGCATGGCTGGTGACGATTTCCACCGCGGGCCATTCGGCCGTTTTGGCAGGCAGTCGATCGATACCCAAGGCATCGCCTTGCGGCCAAGGCCTCAACAGGCGCACCGCGCCCTCCTCGACCACCGCCAACGGGCCGGCATCTCCCGAATCGAAGGCGTTCAGTCGGTAGGGGTGAAGCTTGCGAACGTCATGCGCCGCATGCACTTGGCCTTGGAACGCGACCACGACCCCGCGCGCTTCGGCACAACCCGCCACCGATACGGCATCCAACACATTCTGCGGGCCATCGCGCAGCAAGGCCGTGGCAGGCCTCATCGCTCCGGTCAGCACCACCGGCTTTACCGGCGCCAACACCCGCTGCAAAAAATAGGCGGTCTCTTCCATCGTGTCGGTGCCATGCGTGATCACCACGCCCGCCACATCAGCCCGCGCCACATGGTGCGCGACGCGCAACGCCAGCTGACGCCAGACATCGAAGCCCATGTCCTTGCTGTCGAGCTGGGCCACCTGCTCGCATTCGAGCGCTGTCTGCGCCAGCGCGGGCACGGCAGCCAGCAACTGAGCGACGCCGAGCTGCGCGGCGCTGTAGCCAATGTTGTCGCCGGCTTGCGCCGACGTGCCGGCAATCGTGCCGCCGGTGCCGAGCACCACGACCTTGGAAGCGATGTTTTGCATTTTTCTCAAAGCTGGATGAAAATACAGTGACTGGATGAATGTTCAGTTGCGAGATTTTGAACCTGCTTTTGCAGGCCCCCCGCGCGAAGCGTTGCCCCCGACGCTCGTGCTTTCAGCACCCGATAACCGCATGGACGAAGCGCCGAAACTGACCGACCGCCAGCAGCAAATTCTCGACCTGGTTCAAAACGCCATCGAGCGAACCGGCGCCCCGCCGACACGCGCTGAAATCGCGACTCAGCTCGGCTTCAAATCGGCCAACGCAGCCGAAGAACACTTGCAGGCCTTGGCACGCAAGGGCGTCATCGAATTGATCGGCGGCACCTCGCGTGGCATCCGTTTGAAGTCTGACACATTGCGTGCGCTGAACGAGAGCCGTGGCAAACAGTACAGCCTGCCCTTGCCGAGCCTGGCCCAGCTCAGCTTGCCGCTGGTCGGCCGCGTGGCCGCCGGCAGCCCGATCCTCGCGCAAGAGCACATCGACCAGACCTACCTGCTCGAAGCCAGCATGTTCCCTCGCCGGCCCGACTACCTGTTGAAGGTGCGCGGCATGAGCATGCGTGATGCCGGCATCATGGATGGCGACCTGCTGGCCGTGCAAAAGGCCAAGGAAGCGAAGAACGGCCAGATCGTCGTCGCGCGTCTGGGTGATGACGTGACGGTCAAGCGCTTCAAGCGCACCCGTACCAGCATCGAATTGCTGCCCGAGAACCCGGAGTTCGAACCGATCGTGATCCCGTTCGGCGATGTCGACTTTGAACTTGAAGGGCTGGCGGTCGGCCTCATCCGCAACCACATGCACTTCTAAACATCCAAAACTGAACATCCAAACTTCAGGGCACGCGATGTCTGCAAGCAAACTGGCTTCAAGCAAAGCTGCGTCTGGCAAAGCTGCTGCAGATCGATCTGGACCTAACCAAGCCGTAGCTCACGGGCCCGCCTCGCATCCGACAGCGCCGAGCAAACCCGCCGCAGGCAAATGGCCGAAGGCGCAGCGCGCCGCCGACTGCGTGGTGCTGGAACAGCTGCCCAACATCGGCCCGGCGCTCGCGCGCGACCTGCGGCTGATCGGCATTCAGCGCCCCGGTGATCTGCGCGGCAAAGATGCCTTCGTGATGTACCAAAAGCTCTGCGCGTTGACGGGCCAGCGCCACGACCCTTGTCTGCTCGATACCTTCATGGCCGCAACCGACTTCATGTCGGGCGCCGCGCCTGCGCCCTGGTGGAGCTATACCGCCCAACGCAAGGCCTTGTTCGGTCAGGTCTGACCCGGGCAATGGGGTCCACCTGATCTGAACCCAACCGTGCCGGCTCGGTCATTTCATGGAATTGAATCAGGGCTCAGACCGGTTATGGCCTGAGCCCCGAGCAGGAATGCAAAGACCTTTGGCAGCTCATTCAGCATGAGCCGACCAAATGAATCTCGCGTTCAATCCACGGTTGCGCGCCGCAAATCGAGCGTGAACGGGAAGTTCGGGTTGCGCTCGTCTTTGGCGACCTTGATTGCCCCCGGCGTATGCCCCATGCGGAAGAAGCGGCCCAACCGGCGTGCCTCGGCCTCATAGGCGTTGACCGGCGCGGCTTCGTAGCTCAGCCCGCCTGGGT
The DNA here is from genome assembly GCA_964242145.1 of uncultured Rhizobacter sp. GTDB lineage: Bacteria > Pseudomonadota > Gammaproteobacteria > Burkholderiales > Burkholderiaceae_C > Rhizobacter. The sequence continues at coordinate 1,671 of CAXTCD010000195.1, read as the reverse complement.
GGGCAACGTGGTACTGGAAACCGCCCAGTGAACGGCTCATCCAGGTGTCGACCAGATCGAACACCAGCGGCGCATGCACGCCAATCGTCGGATGCAGTGCCGAAGGCGGCGCCCAGGCTCGGTAGCGAACTGCAGCGACGAACTCTCCGACCTTGCCGGTGGACTGCAGCGGCACGACGCGGCCATTGCAGGTCAGCACGTGACGGTCACCGACCAAGCCGGTGACATGCAACTGCACGCGTTCCACCGAAGAGTCGACGAAGCGCACCGTGCCGCCGGCCCCGCCTTCTTCGCCCATCACATGCCAGGGCTCCAGCGCCAATCGCAATTGAACTTCGACACCGGCGACCGCAAAGTCGCCCAGGCGCGGGAAGCGGAAATTCAGGTGGGGTGCGAACCATTCCGCCTTCAAGCCATAACCGAAGGCATTCAGCTCCTCGATCACGTCGCTCAGGTCTTGCCAGATGAAGTGCGGCAACATGAAGCGGTCGTGCAGCTCGGTGCCCCAGCGCTTCAGGCGCGGCGGCTGATACGGCTGCTTCCAGAAGCGCGAGATCAACGCGCGCATCAACAGCTGCTGCGTCAGGCTCATGCGCGCATGCGGCGGCATCTCGAACGCCCGCATTTCCAGCAGCCCGAGGCGGCCGGTCGGCCCATCGGGCGAATACATCTTGTCGATGCAGAACTCGGCGCGGTGGGTGTTGCCCGTCACGTCGATCAGCAGATTGCGCATCAGCCGGTCGATCAACCAGGGCGGGCATTCGTTCGGCCCGAGCGCCGTCTTGCGCTGCAGTTCGGCAAATGCGATCTCGAGTTCATAGACCGAATCGTTGCGGGCTTCGTCGACGCGCGGCGCCTGGCTTGTCGGCCCGACGAACAGACCGGAGAACAGATAGCTCAGCGCCGGATGGTTGTGCCAATAGCTGACCATGCTGGCCAGCAGGTCGGGCCGGCGCAGGAACGGGGAGTCCGCCACCGTCGCGCCGCCGAGCACGAAGTGGTTGCCGCCGCCGGTGCCGGTGTGCCGGCCGTCGACCATGAACTTCTCGGTCGACAGGCGCGTCTCGTGGGCGGCTTGATAGAGATGCGTGGTCTGCTCGACCAGCTCGGCCCAGCTGTGCGCCGGGTGGATGTTGACCTCGATCACGCCGGGGTCAGGCGTCACCCGCAGCGTCGCCAGGCGCGGGTCTTTCGGCGGCTCGTAGCCTTCGAGAATCACCGGCAGCTTCATGTCCAGCGCCGTGTCTTCGACCGCCGCGATCATCTCCAGATAGTCTTCCAGCGTCGTGGCCGGCGGCATGAAGATGTACAGCCGGCCATCGCGCGGCTCGGCGCTCATCGCGGTGCGGGTGATCCAGGCAGCCGATTCATTGCGGGCCGGCAGCTTGGTCTGCGCGGCGGTCATCACGTTGGCGGCCTGCGCCGGGCCACCACTTTGCGCTGCGCGCGCCCGCTCGCCAAAGCCTGCCCCGACCGCTGAGCCCACAGGCACCTCATTGCGCTCCAGATCGGCCACCGGCGCCGCATCGGGCCCGGTCGTGAAGCGCAGGCGGCGATAAGGCGGCAGCGGCGCAAAAGGCTGGGTCTGGTCGGGCGGCTGCACCCAGGGCAGGTCACCGGCCTTGGCCCAGGGTTGCGAATCCAGCGGCAGGCGGTAGCCCATCGCCGAAT
>CAXTCD010000194.1:0-9516 GCA_964242145.1 uncultured Rhizobacter sp. | reverse complement strand
GCTTGTTGTGTCATTTGCTTGCGCTCTTTGATTCGGTTTTGTTAGCCGCTCTAAACCCGCGTCATCCCTTCGGCTCGCCGCCTCGATGCCAGCCGCCGTCGTGAATAACTGAATCTCGACTTCACCTTGGCTGGATAGATACCGCCCCTGAATGGGCGTTGCGATCACAGCTTCAAAGAAAAGTCTGGCCAACGTGGCCTTAGTCATCTAGCAGCGTGACCACAGTCGGCGGCAAGGTGTTGTGAATTGATAGTGCCAGTCTTCGAGACTGCAATACCGCTACTGAGTGGGTTGGGTCGAAGGCGTTGGCGCCTCTATGAACTCGAACAGCTCGCCGGACATGCACTTCGAACTACCTGCAATGTGCATCGCGGGAGAGTCGGCGTCGAAGGCGTTTTTAACCAGCTCGATCAGCGCCACCTCCGGCCCCCTGATAAGCTAATCACCTATGGTTCGGACAATCCGGACCCTCGGGTGGAGCTTGGCCAAGTAGCATCTCCCGCATTTACGTCTTGGCCATGGCTGGCCTGTCGCGCCAAAGGCTGGTAGCCTGGCGGGGTTACAAACATCAGCTGACGGCTTACCTCATGAGAACGTTTGTCGACTTATTCTGCGGTGGGGGTCTTGGGGCACGGGGAGCGGTTGAAGCCGGCATGACGCCGGTTGTTGCTGTTGACCTCTGGGAGGTTGCCTGCAAAACCTACAAAGCCAACTTTCCAAGTGCGACCGTTTTGAATGAACGCATCGAGCTACTTGATCCAGTGAAGTATTGCCAGCCCGGGTCGCTGGATCTGCTCCTGGCGTCGCCGGAATGCACCAACCATTCAGTTGCGAAAGGTTCCGCCCCTCGCGACGAGCGCAGCAAGGAAACAGCGCTGCATACAGTCGATTGGATTGCCGCGCTTCGCCCGACATGGTTTGTCATCGAGAACGTCAAACAAATGAAAAGTTGGGGGCGTTATAGAGAACTTGTGGATCTGCTGCGCGCGCTTGGCTACAAGATGCGGGAAGAAGTAATCAATGCTGCTGATTATGGTGCGCCTCAAGCGAGGGTCAGACTTTTCCTGATCGGAGGATTGAACATTGAACCTCCTGCAATCCATCCCCCACGCGGAGTCATTTCATGCAATGCGCGGGACATTCTTGATCCCGATGGCACTTGGACGATGAGTCCCGTTTTTACGGACAAAAGAGCTTCCGCTACAACCGGGCGAGCTCGCGACGCCATCGCGGAACTTGGACCAGAGGCTGAGTTTCTAGTTGTTTATTACGGCTCTGGCGGAACCAAGTCCTGGCAAACATTGGATGAGCCTCTGCGAACAGTCACCACGATCGACCGATTTGCTCTCGTTAAGAAGCAGAGCAATCGCTGGAAGATGCGAATGCTTCAGCCATCGGAGCTAGCGCGGGCCATGTCGCTTCCTTTCCATCATTCCCTGCCAATCGGTACCCGCAGAGACCAAGTTAGAGTGTGTGGCAACGGCGTATGCGCTTCAGTCATCGAGAGAATCGTCCATCAGCTTCGAAAGGTAACGCCGAAGCGGCAGGAACTACAGCTCGATGAGCTGCACAGTCAAAGAACTGCTCAAGTTGTGCCCTGACTTCGTCGGCGCGCTTGGTTTGGCATTCCCAGATTTCCAATACACGCCATCCGAGATCCAGCAGTGCCTTGCTGTTGCGGGCGTCTCGCAGTTGATTCGCGTCGAACTTCGCATTCCAGAAGTCAACTCTCGTCTTGGGCATTGCGGCCAAGCCACACGTGTGCCGGTGCCAGAACACCCATGAACGAATATGACGGCGCGGTGTTTGCGCAGGACCAAGTCCGGGGAGCCCGGTAAGCTCTTGTCATGCAGCCGAAACCGCAGTCCGGCTCGATGAGCCGCGGATCGGACGGTCAATTCCGGCAAAGTATCTTTGCTGCGAATGGCGCTCATCATTTTGCTGCGCTTTTCCTGGGTCACTATGTCCATAGCGAAAGTATCAGAGCAGTTAGCCAGTTGGCATCAAACATTAAGCTAGCCCCTCATACACAGATCTTCATTGCACCTCGGGCTTGGCTAAATGTGGATAGCTCCAGCTCGCAGCGACTGCGCATACTCAGCCTTACGCGCCCGTGATACCGAGAAGTCCTGAGGGGTAGGACCACATGTGCAGCGCTCGCATGTAAGAATTCAGAACATCAATGCAACGCCGAGGTCATGGGTCCCAACGCTGGTCGCCATCCCAACGGAATCATCACTTCGAAAAACAATCCTACTGCGTCAGCCGGCCGATGGTCTGGCCAAGCTTGATACAGGTTGCTCGCTAACTCCAGCGCACTCTGATCCGACAGCAAAGGTTCGCGCGTCTGAGCTACATCCATCGCTGCTGCAATCCACCATTCCATACATCCTCCCATCCTCCACATGTCGATCCGATGATGCGATTGTTCGGACGGCGAGATCAACAGTCATCGCTCCATAGAGGGAATCCGGTGGGGGATAGTGTTAGTACCCCTCAGGCTGCCAATCGATGCTCGTAGTAAGGCCGCTCGCGATCATCGAGGATGGCGTACTGATCGCGCAGCAAACGCCGATTGGGCGAAAGCCAGGCATCGATGTGCTCCGGCTTGATCGGCACGATGCATCGGTCATGACCCGCTGCCGACACCTCGGCCGGCGGCTCGTCGGTGATCGCAGCGAACGAGAGCAAATCAGGTTCTTCGCCTGAGTTCCACCGAGACCACAGGCAGGCCACCAGCATCGGCTCGCGAACCTCTGGCCTGAACTCAAGCACGACGTTCTCGACCTTCTCCCCCTCTTGCAGTTCGCGATGCTCCATCTTGTGCCGCGAGACGTTCTCGAAGAACGCATCCACCACCATCACGCCGTGTGAGTACCCGAACAGGTCGCGCCAGAACCCTTCAAGGTTGTCTCGCCGCGCGTTGTAGGTGCCTGGATACTTGACGTCATACGCCGCTGGCTTGCCGGCAGGCCGGCATTGATAGCGCATCGGCTTGATCACACGGCGCCCCGACTCCATCACCATGACTGGCGCGTATTGACCTGGGTAGATGCGTGAGTCCTTCTCTTGAGACTCGTCTCGCCGAAGGTCCGCCAAGCGCCCCATCAAGGCATCGACTTTGTCGGTCGCGATGCGCTGATCGTTTAACGCGGCCTTGGTGGTCTTGGTCAGCAACTTGCGCTGTGCGTCCGCAAGCCGGCGCCGCTGCGCAAACAGATCCTGCTCGAAGGTCTGCGCCTGTTGGACCCGAAACGCTTCGATCAGCGTTTGAATCTCCTGCACCGATTCACTGCGATCGCCCAGGAATGCATCTTCAATCGCCTTCGGGATCTTGACCCTCGGATCGGCTGCACGACGCACGAACAGCGCGTGGTAGTCGTGCACGCTGATCTGCGCCTGGAAGGTTCGCACGTAGCGAAGATAGTCGGCCCATACGAGGGCGGAATAACACATGGCGGGTCTCCCGAACAGAACTCAAACGAAGCACGTTCGATGAGCTTATCGCCTTCGCCGCATTCCTGACTCGTTCGCAGCGTGTGTCCGTCCACATAGCGGCAGTGAGCACTTCATTGCGCTTGGCGGGCAAATCGAGTTCTTGTTCAACCCTCGTTTGAATGAGGAATTTTTCCGTTTGACGTTGGGACGCCGATGACATACTGTAAATAAATACAGTGCTCACAAAACTCCCATGCCCGCCCTCTTTGATTGGCCCGATGACGACGCTTCCCTGCCTGCGGCGACTCTTCCGCAGTCACGCGATGCTCATGAGCTACCTCAACATGTGGCTGCAGCCTTATGGCGTGGCAGCGAGCTGGGTCGTCCGGTCTGCGAGGTGCGTTCCACCGGCTTTGCGGAGCTGGATGCAGAGTTGCCGGGGGGTGGCTGGCCTTGCCGTGGGCTGACCGAGTTGCTGCAACCCCAGCCCGCTGTGGCCGAATGGCGACTGCTGAGCCCGGCGATGCGTCGGATCGTGCTCGTCTCCCCGCCGATGCATCCTCACCTTCCAGGCCTGCGGCATGCCGGCCTGGATGAGCGGCATCTGGTCTGGATTCAAGCCGACACGCCGGCCGAGCGGCTATGGAGCACGGAGCAGCTGATCAAGGCCAACGCCGCCGGCCTGCTGGTGGCCTGGTTGCCGCAGGTGCGCCCCGAGCAGATCCGCCGCCTTCAAGTCTGTGCGCAGAGTTGTGACGGCCCCGTGATCCTGTGTCGGCCTGCCGCTGCGGCAAACGAGCCCTCGGCCGCACCGCTGCGCGTGATGCTGCGCGCCGGCCTGGATTGGACGCTGGAGCTGCAGATCGTCAAACGCAAAGGCGCCACTCACGACGGCCTGCTGCAACTTCCCTCTGTGCCCTTCGGTCTCGATGCCCTGTTGACGCCCCGCCTGCGCGAGCCCAGTGCGCTGCTGGCGGCGCGGCGCATTCGAGACGGCCTGCCGGTCGAGGTGTCCCATGCTGTGGGCCGCGCTACTTCCCGCCCTGCCTTGCAGCCCTTCGGCGCGCGCTGAAGCCCTGAGTGGCCTGGCCACCTGGTGCTTGCAGTTCACACCCAGGGTGGCCGTCTTGGAAGCGGACGTCGCCCCCGCCATCGTCATGGAGGTCGAGGCCAGCTTGCGCTTGTTCGGCGGTCGACGCCGACTGATCGAACGGATTCGCGACGAGAGCGCCGAGCTGGGCGTCACTCATCGCGCCTGGGCACCCACGAGTGGTGCTGCCGTCGCACTCGCCCGTGCCGGACAGTCCAACGGCTTGTCACGCCCGCTGCCGCAGTTGCTCGATGTCTTGCCGATCGAGACATTGACGTCGGTGGCGGCTCACCGCGCGACATTGATCCGCCTCGGCTGCCGCACGCTGGGTGAGGTTCGCAGCTTGCCGCGCGGCGGTCTGAGCCGTCGTTTCGACGGCCTGCTGCTGCAAGCCCTCGATCAGGCTTATGGCCTTCGGCCAGAGGCACACCACTGGGCCACGCTGCCGGAGGTGTTTCGGCAACGCGTGGAACTGATGTCGCGCGTGGAATTGGCGCCGGCCCTGCTGCAGGGTGCTCGCCGATTGCTGCTGCAGATGACGGGATGGTTGGCCGCCCGGCATGCCGGTGTTACCGCATTCACACTGCGCTGGTGGCATGACGTGATGCGTGCGAAGTCAGCCGGTGACGGCGGTGCGTTGACGGTGCGCACCGCCCAGGCCACACGGGACATCGAGCACCTCACCCGGCTGCTCGCCGAACATCTCGCTCAGTTGGAGCTGTTGGCACCGGTCGGAGATCTGGAATTGGAAGCGATCGAGGTTGAATCGATGGCTCCGCCCAGCCTCACGCTGTTTCCTGAACCTCAGGCGGCCGGCGAAGGCTTGGCGCTCGCGCTGGAGCGCATCGCCGCTCGGCTCGGTCCGCAGCGCGTGCTGCGGCCCCAGCTGCGCGAAGATCACCGCCCGGAATGGATGTGCCATTGGCACCCGGCGCCTCAAGCGCCCGTGCACCGCCCGCGCGAGGCCAGCCGGTCGGTAGCGGTACCGCAACCGACCTTTCTGCTTGCGCAGCCGCTGCGGCTGGCTCTGCGCGGGCATCGGCCGATCTATCAGGGCGTGCTGCAACCGCTCCTCGGTCCCCACCGTGTCGAAGGGGGCTGGTGGGATCGCACCGAGGTCAACGGCCAGACGATCACGCGGCACGTCTCTCGCGACTATTGGGTCGCACTGAGCGATGAAGCTGGTCTGCTGTCGATCTTCCAGACCCGCCTGGACGATCAAGCTGCCTGGTTCTTGCACGGGCGCTTCGCCTGATCGTTGCTCCATGGGTGAGGACCTGCCGCCAATGCCTCCAGTGCCGCTATCGGTGCCGTCGCCGATGCTGCCAGCGGTACCGGATTACGCCGAGTTGCGGTGCTTGAGCAATTTCAGTTTTCTGAAAGGAGCCAGCCAGCCGGAAGAGTTGGTTCAGCGCGCCCATGCGCTGGGTTACCGGGCATTGGCCCTCACGGATGAGTGCAGCATGGCGGGTGCCGTGCGTGCCTATGCCGCGGCCAAGGAATGCGGTCTCAGCTTGTTGCACGGCGCGCAGTTCCAGGTCGATGCGCAGCCTGACGCCGAAAGCGACGCGAAAGGCGATCGGCGGTCGTGTGGACCCTTCGTGTTGACCGTCCTGGCTTGCAACCTGAACGGCTACGGCAACCTTTGCGAGTTCATCACCCGGCTGCGTCGCGCGTCCGAGAAAGGCACCTATCGCTTGAGCATCGATCAGGTCCAAGGCGACGCGCTTGCCGACTGCGTGGTGCTGGTCTCACCGCAACGCATGGCCGAGCAGGCGCAGTTGGATGCGATCGCACGCTGGTTGCTGACCCAGTTCCTCGGGCGTTGCTGGATCGGGGTGGAACTGCTGCGCCTGCTCGACGATGAGATGTGGCTGTACCGTTTGCGCCAGGTCAGCGAACTGAGCGCCATTCCGCTCGTGGCCACTGGCGATGTGCATTTCCACGTCCGGTCGAGAAAGCCGCTGCAGGACGTGATGACGGCAGTGCGGCTCGGCAGGCCGCTCACCGCCTGCGGTATGGACCTGCAGCCCAATGCCGAGCGGCATCTGCGCACGCGGCTGCGGCTTGGGCAAACCTATCCAGCCGAGTTATTAGCAGAGACTTTGAACGTTGTGGCGCGCTGCAAATTTTCTTTGGACGAGCTGCGCTACCAATACCCGGACGAGGTCGTGCCGCCTGGGCACACGCCGGCCTCTTATCTTCGACGGATCACGTATGAAGGCGCCGGGCGGCGCTGGCCGCAAGGCATGCCGGCCAAGGTCTCGCAGCAGATCGAGCACGAGCTGGAACTGATTGCCGAGCTGAAGTACGAGCATTACTTTTTGACTGTCGCTGACATCGTTACCTTTGCGAGGTCACAGCACATCCTCTGTCAGGGCCGCGGGTCGGCCGCGAACTCGGTCGTCTGCTACTGCGTGGGTGTGACGGAGGTCGATCCGGCGCGGATGTCGGTGCTGTTTGAGCGCTTCATCAGTCGTGAGCGCAACGAGCCACCCGACATCGATATCGACTTCGAACATGAACGCCGCGAAGAGGTATTGCAGTACCTCTACCGAAAATATGGGCGCGAGCGCGCCGCGATCACGGCGGTCGTCATCTCTTATCGGCCGAAGAGCGCGATCCGAGACGTGGGCAAGGCTCTGGGCTTTGAGTTGGAAGTCGTGGACCGCCTGGCCACGGATCACCGTTGGTTCGATGGTGCGGCGGTGCAGGTGGATCGGCTTTTGGAGGCCGGCTTGTCGCCGGACGATCTGCAAGTGCAGCAGCTGCTGCATCTGACGGAGCAGCTGATCGGCTTTCCCAGGCACCTCAGCCAGCACGTCGGGGGCTTTGTGCTCACCAAAGGTCCTTTGTCGCGCCTGGTTCCGATCGAGAACGCGTCCATGCCGGATCGCACCGTCATCGAATGGGACAAGGACGATCTGGATGTGCTCGGCCTGCTGAAGGTCGATTGCCTCGCACTGGGCATGCTCACCGCGATCCGCAAGTCGCTGGATTTGATCGGTATGCGGCAAGGTGCCGTGTTTGCTCTGCAGGACATTCCACCGGAAGACCCGGTGACCTACGACATGATCTGCAAGGCCGACACCGTTGGTGTGTTCCAGATCGAGAGCCGTGCGCAGATGAGCATGCTGCCGCGCATGTTGCCGCGTCGCTTCTACGACCTGGTCGTCGAAGTCGCCTTGGTTCGACCGGGACCGATCGTCGGCGGCATGGTCCATCCCTACCTGAGACGGCGGCAAGGCTTGGAGCCGGTGAGCTATCCGAGCGCGGCGCTAGAGGAAGCCCTCGGGCGCACGCTGGGCGTGCCCGTATTCCAGGAGCAAGTGATGCAGATCGCAATCAGCGCGGCGGGATTCACACCTGGTGAAGCCGATCAGCTGCGTCGCGCCATGGCGGCTTGGAAACGCAAAGGCGGCCTTCAGAAGTACCACGCCAAGATCGTGGATGGCATGACTTCACGGGGTTATGCGCTGGAGTTTGCCGAGGCGATCTTCAAGCAGATCCATGGTTTCAGCGAGTACGGCTTTCCGGAGAGCCACGCGGCCAGCTTTGCGCTGCTGGTCTATGCCAGTTGCTGGATCAAGTGTCATCACCCGGCCGAGTTTTTATGCGCGATGCTCAACTCGCAGCCCTTGGGCTTCTATTCGCCGAGCCAGTTGGTCCAGGACGCGAAGCGGCATCAGGTCGATGTGCGCGCCGTGGACGTGATGAGCAGCGAGGTGGATTGCACATTGGAGGATCTGCCGCATGCGCCAGCCGTGCGGCTGGGCTTGCGCATGGTCTCGGGGCTCAAAGCTGCGTCAGCGGATCGCATCGTGGTGGCCAGGCAAGCGCAGGTGTTCGACAGCGCCGAGGATCTGGCCCGGCGTGCCGGCTTGGATCAAGCCGACATGAAGTTGCTGGCCGCGGCCGATGCGCTGCGCAGCTTGTCCGGACATCGGCGTCAGCAAGTCTGGGATGCCGCGGCCTGGCGCTCACCATCGGCGTTATTGCGCGAAGCCGCATTCGATGAGACCGTGCTCGAACTCAAGCCAGCATCGGAGGGTGAAGAGATCGTCTTTGATTACGCATCGCTGGGCCTGACCTTGCGGAGCCATCCGATGGCGTTGCTGCGTGCGCAGATGATCGAACGCAGGCTGATGTCTGCGCAGGAGCTGCTGCAGCAGCCCGATGGTCGACTGGTGCGCTACGCCGGCATCGTGACCCTGCGTCAGCAGCCGGACACGGCAAGCGGGACGATCTTTGTGAGCCTGGAGGATGAGACCGGTGTCGTGCAGGTCATTTGCTGGAAGCGGATTCGGGAGAAGCAGCGCAAGCCTTTGCTGGATTCGCGGCTGTTGGCGGTCTATGGAACCTGGCAGCGTGCGGGCGAGGTCTGCAATCTCATTGCCGGGCATCTGGTGGACCTGACGCCGTTGCTTGGCAGGTTAGCTACCGAGAGTCGGGATTTTCATTGAGACGAGCTCGAAACTACAACTTGGATTCAAAGATTAATGAAGCCCATGAATAAGGGTTAAAACAATGTGGAGTTAGGGAAGCGAAAAGCCACGATATCCATCAGGCTTGCTCCCTAAATAAGGTTAGGCGCTTCTGAAGGAGAGTCCCCGATGGAGATGATTCGAGTCCACTCAACCGCCATGTCCGCCGTCGGCTACGACGAGCAGACTATGCGAATGAAGATCACATTTCAGCAGGGAGAAACCTACGATTTCTGTGGCGTACCAAGTCACATCTTTGAAGGGCTTCTGCGTGCTGCATCAAAAGGTGCCTACTACAACGACCACATCAAAGACAGATTCCAGTGCTAAAGGTGCAGCAGCCATGAAGCTTGGGCGCAGTGGTCGCCGCAATCTCGCAGTCATTGTCGGCTTCCCTCAAGGCAGAGTATTTCGATGCCATCGCTGCCGGTGAGAAGGATGAGGAATTCCGCCTGCTCACTCCATTCTGGCGGCGCAGGCTGGAAGGCAAGGCCTTCGCCGGTA
>CAXTCD010000193.1:0-9580 GCA_964242145.1 uncultured Rhizobacter sp. | reverse complement strand
CGATCGGCCGTGGCCAGCGCGAGCTGATCATCGGTGACCGCCAGACCGGCAAGACTGCCGTGGCGATCGACGCGATCATCAACCAGAAGGGTCAGAACGTGACCTGCATCTACGTTGCGATCGGCCAGAAGGCTTCGTCGATCAAGAACGTGGTGCGTGCGCTGGAAGCCAATGGCGCGCTGGAATACACCATCGTCGTCGCGGCTTCGGCTGCGGAATCGGCCGCGATGCAATACGTGTCGGCCTATTCGGGCTGCACGATGGGCGAGTACTTCCGTGACCGTGGTGAAGACGCGCTGATCGTGTACGACGATCTGTCCAAGCAAGCCGTGGCTTATCGCCAGGTGTCGCTGCTGCTGCGCCGCCCGCCGGGCCGCGAAGCCTATCCTGGCGACGTGTTCTATCTCCACAGCCGCTTGCTGGAGCGCGCTGCTCGCGTCAATGCCGATTACGTCGAAGCCTTCACCCAGGGCGCCGTCAAGGGCAGGACCGGTTCGCTGACCGCGCTGCCGATCATCGAGACGCAAGCCGGTGACGTGTCGGCCTTCGTTCCGACCAACGTGATCTCGATCACCGATGGCCAGATCTTCCTGGAAACCTCGTTGTTCAACGCCGGCATCCGCCCTGCGATCAACGCCGGTATCTCGGTGTCGCGTGTGGGCTCGTCGGCACAGACCAAGATCATCAAGGGTCAGTCCGGTGGTATCCGTACCGACTTGGCGCAGTACCGTGAACTGGCCGCTTTCGCGCAGTTCGCCTCTGATCTCGATGACGCCACCCGCAAGCAACTCGATCGCGGTGCCCGCGTGACCGAGCTGCTGAAGCAAGCCCAGTATTCACCGCAGTCGATCAGCCTGATGGGCGCGACGCTGTTCGCCGTGAACAAGGGCTTCATGGACGATGTGGAAGTCAAGAAGGTCCTGGCCTTCGAAGCCGGTCTGCATACGCACCTGAAGTCCAGCCATGCCGCGCTGCTGAAGAAGATTGAAGACACGAAGGCGCTCGACAAGGAAGCGGAAGCCGAACTGTCGGCTGCCGTGACGGCCTTCAAGAAGTCTTTCGCCTAAGGTCATGACGGCCGCCACGTCACTTCGCTCGGCCGCCTTGCGGCGGCTGGGTGCCGCAGGGCGTGACGCGAACGAACAAGGAGTCCATTGATGGCAGCAGGCAAGGAAATCCGCGGCAAGATCAAGAGCTTCGAGAACACGAAGAAGATCACCAAGGCCATGGAAATGGTCTCGGTCTCGAAGATGCGCAAGGCGCAGGAGCGCATGCGCGCGGCGCGCCCTTACGCCGAGAAGATCCGCAGCTTGGCGGCCAACCTGTCGCAGGCCACGCCCGAATACAAGCACCCGTTCATGGTCGCGAACGACACGGCCAAGACGGCCGGTGTCATCGTGGTCACGACCGACAAGGGCTTGTGCGGCGGCCTGAACACCAACGTGCTGCGCGGCTTGACCCACAAGCTGCGTGAGCTCGAAGGGCAGGGCCAGAAGATCGAAGCCGTGGCCATTGGCAACAAGGGCTTCGGCTTCCTGAACCGCATCGGCGCCCGGGTCGTTTCGCATGTCACGCAGCTGGGCGACCAGCCGCACCTCGACAAGCTGATTGGGCCGGTCAAGGTGCTGTTTGACGCTTATGCCGAAGGCAAGCTGTCGGCGGTCTATCTGACCTACACCCGCTTCATCAACACGATGAAGCAGGAGCCCGTCGTGCTGCAGTTGCTGCCGCTGTCGGCAGAGAGCCTGAAGGGCGACGCGGCTTCGGCCACGCCCTCGGCCGATTCGCATGGCTGGGACTATCTCTACGAGCCCGATGCCGCCACGGTGATCAACGAGCTGCTGGTGCGCTATACCGAAGCCCTGGTCTACCAGGCCGTCGCCGAGAACATGGCGTCGGAGCATTCGGCACGCATGGTGGCGATGAAGGCGGCGACCGACAACGCGGGCAATGTGATCGCCGAGCTCAAGCTCGTCTACAACAAGGCACGGCAAGCCGCGATCACCAAAGAACTGTCCGAGATCGTGGCGGGTGCGGCGGCGGTTTGACGCTGCGCACCCCAGGTCGACGATTCAAGAATCTGATTATTTAAGGATACGAACATGGCTGCGGTTTCCACAGAAGGCAAAATTGTTCAGTGCATCGGCGCGGTGGTGGACGTTGAGTTCCCTCGCAACGCGATGCCCAAGGTGTACGACGCACTGAAGCTGGAGGGCACAGCCCTGACCCTCGAAGTTCAGCAACAGCTGGGCGACGGCGTGGTTCGCACCATCGCGCTGGGTTCATCCGACGGCCTGCGCCGCGGCCTGGTCGTGACCAACACCGGCAAGGCGATCTCGGTGCCTGTCGGCCGTGCAACCCTCGGCCGCATCATGGACGTGCTGGGCTCGCCGATCGACGAGCGCGGCCCGGTCAGCCAGGAACTGACGGCTTCCATCCACCGCCTTCCGCCGGCATTCGACGAGCTGAGCCCGTCGACCGACCTGCTGGAAACCGGCATCAAGGTGATCGACCTGGTCTGCCCGTTTGCCAAGGGCGGCAAGGTGGGCCTGTTCGGTGGCGCCGGTGTCGGCAAGACCGTGAACATGATGGAACTCATCAACAACATCGCGAAGGCCCACAGCGGTCTGTCGGTGTTCGCGGGTGTGGGCGAGCGGACCCGTGAGGGCAACGACTTCTATCACGAGATGGCCGATTCGGGCGTCGTGAACCTCGAGAAGCTCGAAGACTCGAAGGTGGCGATGGTCTACGGCCAGATGAACGAGCCACCGGGCAACCGCCTGCGCGTCGCGCTGACCGGCCTGACGATCGCCGAATCGTTCCGCGATGAAGGCAAGGACGTGCTCTTCTTCGTTGACAACATCTATCGCTACACGCTGGCCGGTACCGAAGTGTCGGCACTGCTGGGCCGCATGCCTTCCGCCGTGGGCTACCAGCCGACGCTCGCCGAAGAAATGGGCCGTCTGCAAGAGCGCATCACCTCGACCAAGGTCGGTTCGATCACCTCGATCCAGGCTGTCTACGTGCCTGCCGATGACTTGACCGACCCGTCGCCTGCCACCACCTTCGCCCACTTGGATTCGACCGTCGTGCTGTCGCGTGACATCGCTTCGCTCGGTATCTATCCCGCAGTCGACCCGCTCGATTCGACCTCGCGTCAGCTCGACCCGAACGTCGTTGGCGAAGAGCACTACAACACCGCCCGCGCCGTGCAAGGTACCTTGCAACGCTACAAGGAACTGCGCGACATCATCGCGATTCTGGGCATGGACGAACTGTCGCCGGAAGACAAGCTGGCCGTGTCCCGTGCACGGAAGATCCAGCGTTTCCTGAGCCAGCCGTTCCACGTGGCCGAGGTGTTCACCGGCTCGCCCGGCAAGTACGTGCCGTTGAAGGAAACCATCCGCGGCTTCAAGATGATCGTGTCTGGCGAGTGCGACAGCCTGCCGGAGCAGGCCTTCTACATGGTCGGGACCATCGACGAAGCCTTCGAAAAGGCGAAGAAAATCCAGTAAGACTTCGCACACGGACCGGACCTGTCGTTGCCGTGCTCGCCGTACATCAGTACATCAGTACGGCTGTGCGCGGCGCCTAAGCTCCGCCCCGTCTGCTCGCTTACTGAATTCGCTTGCATCAAAGGACTTGAACCATGGCAACCATTCACGTCGACGTCGTCTCCGCCGAGGGAAGCATTTTCTCCGGCGAAGCGAAGTTCGTCGCCTTGCCGGGTGAACTCGGCGAGCTCGGGATCTACCCGCGCCACACGCCGTTGATCACCCGCATCAAGCCGGGCGCGGTGCGCATTCAGCGTGCCGACAACAACCAGGAAGAGTTCGTCTTCGTCGCTGGCGGCATCCTCGAAGTTCAGCCCGGCATCGTCACGGTGCTGGCCGATACGGCGATCCGTGGCAAGGACCTGGACGAAGCCAAGGCCAACGAAGCCCGCAAGCTGGCCGAAGAAGCCTTGAAGAACGCCAAGAGCGACATCGACCTGGCCAAGGCCCAGAACGAACTGGTGGCGCTGGCCGCTCAATTGGCCGCGCTGCGCCGCTTCCGCAAGAACTGAAGGCACGGCGGCGGCTTCGGCCTGACGCTCTAAGCCCGTTTCTCTACGCCTGAGATCTCTCAGCCTGACATCTCTCAGCCTGAGATCCCCAAGCCCGCATCTGCTCGCAGTGCGGGCTTTTGTTTTGGCGGGATGGGATTGCGTCATCATGCGCAGCCGTGGCCTTGCTGCGGCCCCGCCAGCTGAGTCCTTCCACCCTTCCCGGAGCCGCGATGAAAGACGAATCACAACGCTCACTTCGTTATGCCATGGTGGGTGGCGGCCGGGGCGCCTTCATCGGCAGCGTGCACCGCGCGGCGATGGCGCTCGATGGGCAGATGGTGCTGGTGTCGGCGGCGCTGTCTTCGCAGCCTGACAAGGCCATCGCCTCGGGCTCGGATCTCGGCCTGCCTGCAGCACGCAACCATGCGAGCTGGCAGGCATTGCTGGACGACGAGCTGAAGCGCCCGCCCGCACAGCGCATCGACTTCGTCTCGATCGTCACGCCCAACGATCTGCATTACCCGGTGGCGAAGGCGTTCACCGAAGCCGGCATCCATGTGGTCTGCGACAAGCCGCTGGTGCACACCAGTGCGCAGGCGCAAGACCTGATTCGCGCCGCCGAAGCGGCCGGCACGGTGTTCGGTGTGACGCACAACTACACCGGCTATCCGATGGTTCGCGAAGCGCGCGAGCTGGTGAAGGCCGGCGCGATCGGCCGCATTCACAAGGTCATCGCCGAATACCACCAGGGCTGGCTGGCGCCGCAGCTCCTCAGCGGCGATACCTCGAATGCCTGGCGGACCGACCCTGCCCGCAGCGGCCCGGGCGGTGCGCTGGCCGATGTCGGCACGCATGCCGAGAATCTGATCGCCACCGTCACCGGCCTGTCGATCGACAGCCTATGTGCCGATCTGACCGCGTTCATTCCCGGCCGCCGGCTCGATGCCGATGCGAGCCTGCTGCTGCGCTTCACCAATGGGGCGAGAGGCGTGTTGATGGCGTCTCAGGTCGAGACCGGTTGCGAGAACGACATCCGGCTGCGCGTGTTTGGCAGCACCGGCATGCTCGACTGGCGGCAGGAAGAGCCGAATCACCTGATCCACGCGCCGATCGAAGACCCGCGCCGTGTGCTGACGCGTGGCTCGCCGTGGCTGTCGGAGGCGGCGCGGCGTGCAACCCGTTTGCCGTCAGGCCATCCGGAAGCTTTCATCGAGGCCTTTGCCAACATCTACCTCGGTGTTGCAGCGGACATCCGCGCCCGTCTGTCGAGCCGCGTTGCCAGCGCGTTAGAGGCCGACTATCCGCGGCTGGCCGACGGTGCACGCGGCGTGCGTTTCATCGAGAAGGCGCTCGAGTCGGCCGCGAGCGATGGCAAGTGGACGTCGATGCGCGAGTGACGGTTGACACCGTCATTGTTGATCGAGCGTGACGTCACGCCCGCCGCCACTTTGCCATCGCGCGCCGCCACTGCCTGTGGACGATGCTACTTGTTGACGCCACTGGCTGGCGGCGTCTTCAGCGGCTTCAGATCGCCGCAGTCGGCGCCGAGCCATTGGCCGGTCATCGACATCGCCGAGGCCTGCGAGGTTCCCAGCAGCGACATCTTTGTCTTGATCTTCACGCTGTAGCGCTCGGGGCTCTGAAAGGTCGCCTCCCCGTCGCTCTCAGCCGGCGGCTGGGTGCAGGTGGAGTGCCACGTCCAGACGCTGTCACTGCGGCTCGTGAACTCTGTTTTGCAGGCGCCTTGCTGTCCTTGCCAGCGGCCCTGGTCGAGGGCTTCACGTGTCAAGCACATCTTTGTCTGACCGGGCCCACCGCGGGTGTCGATGCCGTACTGGCGCATGCTGCTTTCCAACTGCTTGCGCACCTCGGGCGACAACGCCTTCAATTGCTCGCTGGGATCGGGCGCCTTCTTGCCATCGATCAGGTGCTCGCTTTGCACCTGCCACAAGCCGGGTTTGATCGGCGGAACGGTGCTCTCGGCGGCTGAAACTGCAGTTACAGCTGACAGCACAGCGAAGCCAGCAAGGTGACATCGAATCGACATGGCGTCTCTCCTTCAACAGGTCTGTGATCAGTTTGGGGTGGGGCACCCTCGCGCAAAGTAGGTCGGGAGGCCACGCTGCCGTCAGTGGGCATCTGATGCGGCAACAGGTCCGCCTGAACCCGGCGCCAGCGTCGATACTGCGCCCATGTCTCTGATCCATGAAGCACTGCGCGCCGGCCATTCCCCTGCCTCCAAGAACCGCCGTGTGCCCGGCCCGCGGGTGCTGGTGGCTGGCGGCGCGGGCGTGTTGGGATCGGCGCTGATGGAGCAGCTGCTGGCCGGGCATGGCTTTGCCCAGGTCAGCGTGCTGGTCACGCAGCCGGTGCAACCCGCCTTGCATGGCTTGGTGCCGGTGCTTTGGGGTGACGCGGCCGCGCCGATGCACGCGGCCGAAGAAACCGCGCTGATCGTGTTCGACCGCGAACGCCACGCCAATGGGCGGGAAGACGTTTTCTTTCGGCCTGACCCGATGGAGGTGCTGAGCCTCGCCCGTGATCTGCATGCGCGCGGCGTGCGGCATCTGCTGGTGGTGATGCCCTATACCTTGGGCGGCCTGCCGGATGCGCTGCGCGCAGGCCTGGCCAATCTCGATGAGCATGCGTTGACCGAACTCGGCTTCGAGCACCTGTTGATCCTGCGCACCGCCCAAGCGCCGCGGCGCGAGCGGCTGCCTCATCCATTGCAGCGGCTTGCGCATTGGATGCTCTCGCAGCTGCAGTTCATGGTGCCGCAGCGCGATCTGCCGGTGCGCGCGCAGAAGGTGGCCGAGCTGGCTGCGCAGCTTGCGCGGCAGTTGCCGCAATCGCCGCCGGGCGCGCGCATCGTGCCGCCCGAGGTGGTGTGGCAGGCCTCGCAAACGCGTGATGTCGCGGGCCTGGCCGAAGCGTGGCTCACTGGCCAAGCGCTGCACGAGACGCCGCCACCGCCATTGCGGATGTGAAGGCCTGCGGCGGCGGCGTCCAATGGCTGGCCGTCGTGCGCCAGGCCGCGCGGCGGCCCATCGGCGCAGGCCGCAGCTGATCGGCCACCCAGCGGACGCGCGCGTTGTTCGCTTGACCATCGCGTGACATCTGCGCGAGTTCACGGTCGGGGTTGTGCAACAGCGTCGCCAACCACACGGCTTCCATCGGCGTCAACTCGGCCGGTGCCTTGTGCAGGAAATGGCGCGAGGCCGCTGCAGCGCCACAGCGCCCATCACCCCACGGCGCGATCGACAGATAAAGGTTCAGCAGCCGCGCCTTGCCCAAGGTCCGGTCCAGCTCCACCGCATACAGCAGCTCACGCAGCTTGCGGCCCGGCGTGCGGGCGTCGCCGGTGTAGAGCAGCTTGGCGAGCTGTTGCGGCAAGGTGCTGCCGCCATGCAATGCGCCCGCATCGCTCGCGGCGCTGCTGTTCATCGCCCAGGCGCTGGCGATCTCGGTCAGGTCGAAGCCGCTGTGCTCGTAAAAGCGCTGGTCTTCGGCGGCGATCACGGCCCGTGGCAGCCAGATGCCGAAGGGAAGCTCGGCATGCGATGCATCGACAACAGGGTCTGCGCCTGCCGAATCACCATCGCCCGGCTCGATGTTCGCGGCGCAGCCTGCCTCGGCATGGAGCAAAGCCTCGGTGCCCAGGCCCGCGACGCGAAAGCCTTCGATGTGCGGCTTCATGCTGAACTCGCGAGCGGGCAGCGTCAGTTCGGCGTCGATGCTGAATCGGCCATCGATCTGCGCCCGCCCGAGCTCAGGAATTTGCGTTGCGAACAAGCCGAAAGCCTTCGCCAGTGCCTGGTCGTTGACGCTGAAGCTCAGGCGTGCGTGATCGCGCTCGATGCGCGAACGCCAATGCCCTTCGACCGGGCCGGCCTGAACGCCGGCAATGCCATCGTTGCCCTGATGGCCCTGATTGCTCTGAGCGCCGATCAACTTGAAGTCGCCTTGCAGCTTCATCTCCGCATCCGGCATCACGCTGAACTCGGCGCGCGCCAGCCGCAGCGGCTCAACGCCGAGTTGCGGCAGCTTCACGCTGCACGGCGCGCACACCGCCTGCCAGCTGCCAGGCGCTGCACCGGCTTGCCAATGCACCGGGCCGAAGCGGGTCTTCAAGCTGCGCCCTTCGAGCAGGCGCATCGTGAACGGATGGGTTGCCACGTGCAGCATGGCCGGCACGCTGAGGTCGCCGTGCCATCGGCCGATCTGCACCGGATAGGTCCATTCACCCGGTGCTGCCTTGAATGCCTGCCAAGCGCCCATGACCAGCACGGCGCCGCTGAATGCCACGCCGAGCGTCAGGCCGAGGCTGCGTCGGATCCAGATGTTCACAATGCCCTCGCGGTGGTGATGGCCTGCCAAGGCCCGGTGGATTGGCCCAGCTGCGCCGCCCAGAACCAGCTGGAGGCGTCGGTGAAGGTGTGGCCTGCAGTGTCGACAATGCGCTCGCATACGCGGGTATGCTGGCCGTCGCGTTCGGCAATGAAACAGCGCCACAGGCGCTGTTCCGCGTCGCGCTCCAGTTGAGCTTGCTGAATGCGGTAGCCGAGGCCACGATAGCAATCGGCGGCGGGGTGCAGCATGCGGGTCGGCTGGCGGACCTCGCGCAGCACCAGCACCTGTTCACCATCGGTCAGCCGCGCCATCTGCCCCGGAAAGCGCGATGCGAAGCGCAGCTCGACCGAACTCATCGCCAGTGGCCGCAGCGCGCGGCCTTCCCAGGCGGTCGGCCATTCGGTGAGCGTGGAAGGCTCACGGGAGTCTTCGATGCGGTGCTGCGCCAAGGGTGCCAGCGCGCAGCACGCGAGCACCAGGGCCCAGGCGGCTTTCAATGACAGCGGCGTGAAGCACTTGCGGCTGACGTCCGTCAGGCAGGGCGTGATGGCATCAAGCGCGTTCATCGCGGCCTCCATGCACTACCCAGGCGACGGCAGCACAGACGACACCGAGCAGCAGCAAGCCCAAGCCCTGGTGCACGGCTTCCGACACCGCGCCCTGGCTGGCTTCCAGCGCGACCAGCACGCTGTTGCGCAGCACGTTGCCGCCCATCACCAATAAGCCGACGAAGGGCAGGCGGTGCAGAAAGCGGCTGTCGCGCAAGCCGCTGAAAGCCGCCACCGCGCAGGCGCAGAAGTACGCCATCCACACCATCTGCACACCGGAGCAGGGCGCGTCGACGATGACCAACCGGCCTTCCACCACCATCGCGGTGCCACTGCGTTCGGCGGCCCAGCCGGCCCACTGCAGCAACCAGGTGCTGAGCTGCGCGGTCACCACGCGCAGCGGAAAGCCGGCATAGAACTGCAGTGACGACACCACCGGCAGCGCCAGCACCGCAAGCCCGGCCATCGGCAAGCTGGCCTGGCCTGACGGCATCCATGAGCGCACCCCGGCGGCCATCGACAGGGCCGCCAGCAGTGCGCCGATCAGCGGCGGTGTGCCGCAGGCCATGGCTGCCGTGGCGGCCAGCATCGCGGCCAGGGCCGATGCCAACCAGCGCGGCTCGGGCGTGCCGCG
>CAXTCD010000192.1:0-9601 GCA_964242145.1 uncultured Rhizobacter sp. | reverse complement strand
ACACCATCGTCCATACGCGTGCGGCCAATTCAAGCCGGGATGACCAGCCGCTTACTGTCCAGCACCTAGTGTAGTGTTCGACTCTTATATGAACTTAATTGCGTGACTGGTGTCCAAAGCTCCACTTTGGTTTGCATTGGAGCGAGCAATTGCGAGTAGCCCCGGCGATTGAGTTGACGGATGAGCTGGTGCTGTGTTGCGACGAGAAGAGCCAAGTGCAGGCGCTGGACCGCACGCAGCCGGGTCTGCCAATCAAGAAGGGGCGCGCGCAGACGATGACGCACGACGACAAGCGCCATGGCACGACCACGCTGTTCGCTGCACTCAATGTGCTGAACGGGCAAGTCATCGGCCCGTGCCAGCAACGCCACACCCACGCAGAGTGGCTGAAGTTCTTGCGCAAGATTGACCGCGAAACGCCCAAGGACAAGACGCTGCATTTGATCGCCGACAACTACGCCACCCACAAGCACCCAGCGGTGCAGGCCTGGCTGGCCAAGCACCCGCGGTTCAACATGCACTTCACGCCCACTTCGGCGTCGTGGCTGAACATGGTGGAGCGATTCTTCCGCGACATCACTGTCAATCGGCTGCGCCGAGGCGTGTTCACCAGCGTGCCCGAGTTGGTCGCCGCCATCAACGAATATGTCGCCCATCACAACACCCAGCCCAAGCCGTTCATCTGGACAAAGAGCGCTGCCGACATCCTGCAGAAGGTCATTCGCGCCAATTCGCGCTTAAGTTCTAAACAGAACGAAACACCACATTAGCGGTAAAAGCGTTTCGCGCGATACCGTCTCAAAGGCTCGAGCGGTATCGCCATACAAGCCATCCACCAGCATCAGCTCGCCTGATGCCTGGGCTTGGCTTTGCCACAGCTCGATGGCCCCGCCCAGCGCATGCGGATCACCGCAGAAAAAGACCAGCACGGCAGTCAGTGAACTGCCTACGAACACCGGCATCGCAACGCCGCAATGCAGACCTGCTGCGTGGGCTTCAGCGGTACGGCGGAAATAGCTCCCGTTGAATTCTTTCAGCAGCAAGGGGCGGCCTTCATCCCAGGCACGACCCGGCAAGCCTTCGCCACGGCCGAAGCACATGTCTTTGCTGATGCGGCCAAAGCGCGCGGCCTCACCGAACCCCGCCGAATTCAAGCAGGCTACCATCGGCGCCGGGCACCCAGACTTCGACGGCTCGGATGAAAGTATTCAAGGCAGTTCCCTCTTGAAAGTTATGGTCCAGCGTCAGCCAGCGAATTCACGGCCAGGCCTTGGCCAAGCTTTCATCGGCGATGCCGCGCGTCGCGAAGTTTCATTTTTTGATGGCCGCGGCCGGCTTGCGGTTTGGCAGCACTGTATTGTTCGAACGCGGTGGCGTGCTTACCTCTGGTGGGCGCGAATTGCCCTGCAGCAAGCCTGGTGTCGAAATGCATTGCAGGCTCTTGGGCGCCAATGCATACGTGCTCGTGCCCGCCATGTTCTGCTCCAGAGCTGCACGCAGGATTTCCGTCTTGGCGTTTTCGCAAGCGAAGCCTGAACTGAACGAAGCGATCAGATAAGGATTCATACCGTAGGCAGTGACCATGAAAGCGAAGAGCGATACCACGTTGATCTCCTTGTTGAGCGGCCCGGGCGCTGTCCCGCCCGAACGCTGTTTCAGGTTCACACCTTAACGGACTGCATCGGCTTTCGCGATAAACCAGGCCGACAGGCAGAAAGCGAACGTGTCAGCGCGAGATCGCCTTCATGCTGCACCTCTGCGTTCGGCAGATCAATCTTTCAGCCGGATGGCAATTTCGGTTTGCCACTGCTGCGGATCCGCGACCTCCATCGGGTCGGTCGGTTACCAATCGACATAAGCACCCCAGGTCTTGTCCGCCGACAAATCCAAGGGTACGGCTTGCTGCCCGCACCAATCGAGAAAACGCTGTCTCGGCCGGAATGTCCTCGTAGGGGCCGGTGTACAGCGCGGTCACATAGCGCCCTGCCGGCAAGGTTTCGGCAATCACCCGTCCATCGGTTTGCGCAGCAAGCGTTGCCACCGGCCAACCCACATCGATGGTCTCTTTGTCTCGCATGCATAAATAGCGAAACAACGGCGGCCCGACATGGGCCACGCCACGCGCCTTCATCCAGGCGGCAACTTTTCCAATCAAAGGAGGCAAGCACGCGAAATGTCTTGCATCGACACTTCAATGCGGATGGCCACATCAGGCTGTTCACGTCGTTGATCCAATCCATATGGGCTCATGGCATTCCTTCCATGGCATCCCTTTCCAGAGCGTTGAGGGTGCTGAGCTTCAGAAGCCTGGCTTGCGTCGGCAACGTGCGGCCTGCAGGTCAACGGACCGAATGGTTCAGGCACAGCAGCATCGCCGTGGTTCGGCGATGCTCGCCGAAGCCGCTGCCTCGTGCAAGATCCTGTCGGTGTGATCTTCTCTTCACGTTCCATGACCGCATCTGTTCCTCACTCACGGGGTCGCGCCACCTCGACTGACCTCCTGCCTGACCGCAGTCAATACCCGTCAGCGATACCCATCACCATCACGCGGGAACGCAGGCCTGGACCGATCATCAAAAGATCGCGCCCAGGGTCGGCAAGGCACCCCCTGATGTGCACCGCGCTGTTCTTGGGCATGAGCGCCGGGAGCAGCTTCGCCCAAGACAATGAATCGCCGGAGCGTGATCGTCAGATCGATGCCTTGGTGGCACGGATGACGGCCGAAGAAAAGGCCGGCCAGCTCAGCCTGTATGCGCCTTCCAATGCACTGATCGCCAATCCGCTGGCGCATTTGCAAACCGCAGCCGAACAACGGGCTGACGTGCGGGCAGGCCGCATCACCGGCTTCTTCAACGGTGCCGGCCTGGCATCCAAACGCGAGTTGCAAACCCTGGCGGTGAAGGAGTCGAGGCTGGGCATTCCGCTGTTGTTCGGTGCCGACGTCATCCACGGCTTTCGCACGGTGTTTCCGGTGCCGCTGGCCGAAGCTGCCAGCTGGGAGCCGGCGCTTGCGCAGCGCACGGCGCGGGCTGCAGCCGTCGAGGCCACGGCCGATGGTTTCCGCTGGAACTTCGCACCGATGGTTGACATCGCCCGTGATGCGCGCTGGGGGCGTGGTGTGGAAGGTGCCGGTGAAGACGTGCTGCTCGGCCGGTTGTTCGCTGCGGCGCGCGTGCGCGGCTTTCAGACCGATGACCTGTCGCGCAGCGATGCGATGCTTGCCACGCCGAAGCACTTCGCGGCCTATGGCGCGGCCGAAGGCGGGCTCGACTACAACACTGTCGACATCTCCGAACGCACGCTGCGCGAGGTCTATCTGCCGCCGTTCAACGCTGCCTTTGATGCCGGCGCCATGAGCGTGATGGCCTCGTTCAACGAGATCGCCGGCATTCCATCGACCGAGAACGCGGCCTTGCTGGGTGGCGTGCTTCGTGGCGAATGGGGCTTTCGGGGCATCACGGTGTCTGACTACACCGGCGATGAAGAACTGATCGCCCACGGCACGGCACGCAATGCACGCGACGCTGCCAAGCGCGCCTTTCTGGCTGGCACCGACGTCAGCATGCAAAGCGGGCTCTACATGGCGCACCTGCCCGCATTGGTGGCTTCCGGAGAAGTGCCGATGGCTCGGCTCGATGACGCAGTGCGGCGCGTGCTGCAGGTGAAATGGAAGTTAGGTTTGTTTTCCGATCCATTCCGTGGCTTGGGTGCACCGGGCCTGAGCGACTCGCTTCCTGACTCGGCTTGGCCTGCACATCAAGCGCTGGCCCGCGACGCCGCGCGCCGCTCGATCGTGTTGCTGAAGAACGAGCACAACGCACTGCCGCTGTCACGCAATCACCAGCGCATCGCACTGATCGGACCCTTTGGCTCCCGCGGTGGCGCGAGCGTGCATGGCCCCTGGACGCTCTTCGCCGCCGAAGGTTCGGGCGTAAGCCTTGCGCAGGGTCTGCGCGCTGCGATGGCTGACTCAGCGGCGCTGTCGGTGGTTGCAGGCTCCGGCGTGAACGAAGCCTTGCCAGGAGGCATCGCGCAAGCGATGTCCGCCGCACGCGGAGCCGACGTGGTGCTGCTGGCCTTGGGCGAGAGCGAGCAGATGTCGGGCGAGGCACGCTCGCGCGTCAGCCTGGAGATCCCGCCCGCCCAGCAGGCGTTGGCCGAAGCGGTGTCGGCGACGGTATCGGGCAGTGGCAAGCCAGTCATCGTGCTGCTGCGCAATGGCCGTGCATTGGCATTGCAAGGCGCGGTACGTGACGCACAGGCCGTGCTCGTGACCTGGTTCCTTGGCAGCGAAGCGGGCCACGCGATCGCCGATGTGCTGTTCGGTGACTACAACCCTTCGGGCCGCTTGCCGGTGAGCTTTCCGAGGGCCACCGGTCAGGCGCCGTATTACTACGCCCATAAGCCCACCGGCCGGCCGCTGGATGCCGCACAGCCTTGGGTCGACTACAAGGCCCGCTATTCGGAAATGCCGAATGAAGCGCTTTATCCGTTCGGTCACGGGCTGGGTTATGCCGCCATCCGCTATGGCCGACCTGAACTCAGCACGGAGCGTTTGCCCTGGAACGATCGGCTGCGCGTTCGGGCTCGCATCATCAACACCGGCACGCGTGCCGCGGAGGAAGTGGTGCAGCTGTACGTGCGTGATCGCAGCGCAAGCGTAACGCGGCCGATACGCGAACTGAATTCATTCCAGAAACTGCATCTGGCCGCAGGAGCCTGCGTTCAGGTGGAATTCAGCGTGGGCCGCGGCGATCTCTCGTTCATCGGCCCAGCGCTGTTGCCCATCACCGAGCCGGGTGAGTTCGATCTTTGGGTTGGCCCATCGGCCACCGAGGGTGAGCGACGTTCATTCGAGTTGCTGGCACCTTGAAACGAGCCGCTTCAGCTGCTATCGCCGATGACGTTCAGGCTTCGCGGCGGCTCAACGAGAGCCGCTGCCAGCCGCCCAGTGTCATCACGGTAAATACCAATGCAATGCAAGCGCAGACCGCGATGCCTGCCACCATTGGCCGCGCCGTGCCATCAACAAACTGACCGGTGACCGCCATCACCACGGCACCAGTCAACAGTTGCAAAGTGCCCATCAAGGCTGCGGCCGTGCCGGCGATTGCGCCATGGTCGTCGAGTGCCAGCACCGAGGTCGTCGGTACCACCAGGCCCAAAAAGCCGTAGCCGACGAACAGCATCGCAGCCATCACCCAAAGGTTATCGACACCGGACAAATTCACTGCCAGCAGCGCAACCATCGACGCCGTGAAACCTGCCACCGCGATCTTCACGACGCGCTTCAGGCCAAAGCGCGTGCTCAACTGTCCCGTGAGTTGCGAGACGCCGATGTACGACACCGCGTTGATCGAGAACGCCATGCTGTACATGCGAGCGCTCAGGCCATAGTGGCTGATCAGCACGAATGACGAGTTGGCGAGATAAATAAAGAAGGCAGAGATGCCGAACCCGCCAATCAGTGTCAGGCCCAGGAAGTGGCGATCACGCATCAGCAGCAAATAGCCGGCGAATGCACTGCGAACGCTGCTTTCCGCGCGCTGGGCCACCGGCCGCGTTTCAGGCAGCGCCGTGGCCAGCATGCCCAGGCCGATCAGGCCAGCCACCGTGACGGCCCAGAAGATGCCGCGCCAACCGCCGAAATCAATCACCAGGCTGCCTACCAGGGGCGCAAGGATTGGCGACACACTGAACACCAGCATCAGCAGCGCCATCAGCCGCGCCGCCTCATTACCGGTGTGTAGATCTCGAACGATCGCGCGAGGCACCACCATCGCTGCACCGCCACCCACGCCCTGGATGAAGCGAAAGACGATCAACATTTCGATGCCCGGCGACAAGGCGCAACCGATGCTGCCGACAACGAACAGTGCGATGCCGAAATACAAAGGAACTTTGCGGCCGAACATGTCGGACGCCGGGCCATAGACGATCTGGCTGACCGCGACGGCGAAGAAGAACGACATCAGGCTCATCTGCACCTGCCTCACGTCAGCATGCAAGCTTTGACCGATGGCTGGCAATGCCGGCAAATACATGTCGATCGCGAACGGGCCGATCGCCGATAGCAGACCCAGCACGAGGGCCATGCGCAGGAAGTTGGATTTCATGGAGCGTAATTCGGAATGGGAACCCGCATCATCGCGTATCCCCGCTTCTGACCTGTTGCTGTGGGCTATCGCGCCATCATTCCCTTATCAACGCCGCAACACCCCGTGGCACGCCATTGGCTGAATCACCGTCCCTTCGTACCGACGTCAATCCCAGACGGCACCGTGAGCTTCGCCTGAGACCGTGATTGAACTTAAAAAAGCAGGCTGTAGTGATATCCGCTGAGATGCAATCGCTTGGGCGCCGAACTCCCTTCGCCAAGGATTTCCTCGTTGCGAAGTGTGGTGGTCGGCAGGACTCTGCTCAAGCGAACACCGAAGGCTTCTGCGGCCAACGGTATGTAGTTGTCCGCCACCTCGTGGCGCCATAAGTTGCCGTCTGCGGGAACCACATCCCTTCGCATCTGCTGGAGGAGAGGCCGATCTTCAGGATGCACAGGCAGCGCTGGCGGACGCACAGGCAAGGCCGGAGGGCGCAAAGGTAAAGCTGGGGGATGACCGCTTCGAAGAAATGGCTGCGCAGTGGTGGGCATGGCATGAGGATTGGCATTGCGAGGCGCCAAATTGGCCCTCCCTTGCGGCGAAGTCGAAGGATCAGGTCTCGCGCCGCCTTGAGCCCTCGGGTTGGTGGCCAAGCCGTACGGATAAGGGTTCTGGGTCGGTAACCCATTCGCCGGGAAGGGGCGCGAAGAACGGCCCCATGCGTCATTCGAAGGAAATCGGCCCGATCGCTCATCGGTAAACTGCGCCGCGCGTTGAATCTCGTTCGCAACAGCGGCAACAGTGAACTTGAACAACGACTTGATCCTCTCACGACCTCCAACGCCTCGGCGGCGGCAGGGCGTAGCTTGAATCCTTCTGAAGTGAAATCGGGTCCGCCATGAGAACGCATGTGGATATTTGCGAAGCCAAGCGTGGGCCTCAGGCCAACAAAGCTCGGACCATGCGATTCAGCAAGTGGTCCAGCGCCAGATCGAGGCTGTCGCAACGCCCGCTGTGCACCACCGAGGTCTGGACACCGGAGCTCCGTGGCGCGACCAGCCAATCGAAACGCTCTCGGGGCGACAGATGGCGCAAGGGCCCGGCCGCGGGCCCACCGAGACAGATCGAAGGGAAGGTGCTGAGCGCCGCGCGGATCGCAGGCAGGTCGACCGCGGAATCAAGCGCCAGCAAACGAGCTTCATCGAGTTCGATGCCGGCCTTCAGATAGCCTGCGCTCTTGCAAGACAGCACGACGCCGGCATTGATGAACTCGCCGCGCTCGACCCGTGGGACGACGCGCACGATCGCGTAGTCATACGTGTGCAGCGTGGGCACGAAGGGCTTCCTCTAGAAATGCACGGGGCGCCTGCAGGCGGCAAACAAAGTAGTCGACATAAGCGCGCCGTTGAGCGGCAGGGCCGGAGAACAGTGGCGTGTCGACCAACCAACCGTCCGGAACCATCGCCACGATCTCGGCAATGCGCTCGGGCGTGAGCGTGGTGCTCAATTGCGCATCGGCTTCGCGCAGCTGGCTCGCAAACGGCAGTAGCACGTGGTCCTTGATCAGCGCGAACGGGCTTTGCGCACGCGCCATGAAGTCGTCCCAACTGTGGTGAAAATAAAGCGCGGCGCCATGGTCGATCAGCCACAGCCCGCGGTGCCACTGCAGCATGTTGGCATTGCGCGGCGTGCGGTCGAGGTTGGTGACGAACGCATCGAACCAGACGATGCGCGAAGCCAGCGTGGCGTCGGGCTGGTCGGCCAGTGGATCGAAAGTGATGGAGCCCGGCAGATAGTCGAGTGCGAGATTCAGGCCGCCACTCGCGCGGATCAACTCTTGGATCTCCGGGTCGGGCTCAGTGCGTGCGAGTTCGATGTCGAGATCGATGAACACGATCTCCGGCACCGGCAAGCCCGCTGCCCGAGCGATCTCGCCCGCCACCAACTCGGCAATCAGTGCCTTCGGCCCCTGCCCTGCGCCGCGGAACTTGAGCACGTAGAGCCCGTCGTCATCGGCCTCGATGATCGCGGGCAGCGAGCCGCCTTCACGCAGCGGCGTGACATAGCGGGTGGCGTGGAGAGTTCGCATCGGCATGGCTCGCGGATTCTCCGCCATGCCACGCGGTTCAGGCGCCGCGCCTAGACTGTCGCTCCCACGCAGAGCCCGCCATGCCACGTACATCGCCTTCACACCCATCATCCGCCTCGTCGTCGACGGCTACATCGCCTGCAAGCTCGCAGACCCCAGAGCATTGGGAGGCCCATGGCGGTGAGGCCGGCGTAGCACAGTTGAGCATTCCACCCGACGCTGAGCGCGACCGCAGCTTCGAGGTGTTTTGCAGCTTGAGCGTGGTACGTAGCGACGGCGATGACGCGTGGCACGAGATGCGCGTGCTGGTGAATGGCACCCAGGAATGGCTGCGCCGCGAGGCGACGCACGAAGGTTGCCGAGACTCGCTCGATTACCGCTTTCGCCGCCATGTGTCACTGGGTGAGCCACTGCGCGTGACTGCCAGCAGCGAAGTGCACCGCGCTCGGCGCGTGGAGTTGAGCATCACCGCCGACGAAGACTTGGGTTGATTTGGGCAGAGGCAGGCTGCAGCACCTCAAACAAAAAAATATATCGTAAGATGTATTTTTAGATATAAATCAACAGTCCAAGGAGCACATCATGCATTCCTTTTTTGAACGTTTTCAAGCACTCGGGCACCGGCATCATCATCGCCATGCAGGGCATCACCACCACCGCGGCTTCCAGGGCTTTGGCTTCGACCAGGCACCTGGTTTTCCCGGCGATCCGGGGCGTCATGGTGGCGGCTTGGGCCCGGGGCGGAAGCTCGGCTCGGCCGATCTGCAATTGCTGATCCTCGCGCTGCTTGCGCAGAAGCCACAGCACGGCTACGAAATCATCAAAGCGCTCGGTGAACGCTCGAACGGCTACTACAGCCCGAGCCCTGGCATGGTCTATCCGGCGCTCACTTATCTCGACGAGATCGGCCACGCCACCGTGAGCGCTGAAGGCACGAAGAAGCTCTACTGCATCACCCCCGACGGACAGGCACATCTAGATGAAAACCGCCAGGCCGCCGACACCTTGTTACAGCAGCTGGCCTGGATCGGCCAGAAGATGAATGACATGCGTCGGGCCTTCTCTGGCGACGCTTCGGCCGAGAGCGCCGCCATTAATGCCAGCTCCACCGAAGCGGGCTTCGGCCGACGTGGCGGCCACGGCCGGCGAGGGCGAGTTTCGTTCAGTGCCAAGGTGGAACCGGCTTATCGCGCGCTGACAAGCGCCTTGCTGGATCGTCCTGCTAACACTGAGCTGGAGCAGCAGCGAATTGCTGCCATCCTGGAGCGGGCCACCGCCGAAATCCGCGCTGGCAACGGCGAACCCGAATGAGCAGTGAGCACTAGTCTTACTGTGTCAAAAGCGAAGCCTAGCGTTTACGCGCAGGCAGCACGGACATCGGGGTAGCGTTTTGAGCAAGGCTGCGGCGATAAGC
>CAXTCD010000191.1:0-9752 GCA_964242145.1 uncultured Rhizobacter sp. | reverse complement strand
CTCGGGGCCCCGCCTCTCGGTGGTGAAGCCTGCTCGACACCTTGGCCACACGGGCTCGCGACGATCGACTTGCGGGGCGCGCTCGGCGTGCTGGGGTTGACGCGCCGGCGCCGCCCGGCGCCGCCAGCGTGCCCTTGGTCTCGGAAGCGCAGCCGCGCTCGATCGGCTAACCTCAAATTCCAGCGGCATAACATCACTTTCAAATTCAGTGGTTTTGGAAGGCGGGCAACCGTACTTTGAACAACGTGGTCGGGTGTGGCGGCAGGGGCGGCCTCTTGGGAGGCATTGCGGCTTGGTCGGCAATGCCTTCGGCGGCCCGCTGGGCGCCCTGATCGGCCGGGCGATCGGCAACCTGGTGCAGCAAAGTCTGGGCGATGCCACCGAAAACGCTGTCGACACGCTGCACAAGGAGCACGGCATGCCGAAGTTCCTGGCCGATGAGGTCAAGGACAAGGTCGACCCAACGTGGCCGGCTTGCTGCCCAGGCGCTGACGGGTGACGGGTGACGTCATGAAGAGCTTCGTCGACGACGTTTCCAAGAACATCGTCGACAGCGTGACGAAGGACCTGAAGGAAAGCGGCGAGAGCGGCGGCAGCGGCAGAGCCAGCGCTGACAGTTTGATGGGTGCCATTGCCAAAGCCATGGGCAAGCTGATAGGCCAACGCGCCGAGAAGCTGGTGGGCCCGTCCAAGGCGATGAGCGAGACGCAGACCGGCACCGACACCGCATCGCATCGCATCGCATCGCATCGCATCGCATCGCATCGCAGCAAGCGTCGGCCAAGGAAATGCAGGTCAACAACGTCAACCACCAGGCCCTCAGCTCGTTTCACAACGGCGAGCCGATGAACCGCCCATTTCGCTCACGAACATCAAGATGCCGACCGCCTTGACGACGACGTGGTAGGGCGGCATCGCGATGCCGCTGAACAGCACCAGCCGGTAGACCCAGGTGGCCCAGACAGGCCGTTCCCTGGTTCAGGGTATGCACAGAATTACGACTCGCAATAGAAACCGACATCGCATTTGCTGAGCGCTTGCTGCGCTCTTGCTGAGATTTCATCGAGTGCACGCCTCATCGAACCTCGCTCAGCCTGCACAATGGCCGCACCTTCCTGTGTGCATCCCGCTTTGGAGTTATGTCTTTGACGATGACGCCGCTGCTCCCGCAGCAGATCGCCCCCTCCAACGTGGCCCAGGCCGAGCTGACGGCGCGTTGGCTGGCGCCGCTGGGCGACGCGCTGTTCGACTACTGCCGCGCGTTGCGCGCCGAGGTCGACACGGTGTTGGCGCTGCAATTACCTTTTGCCGCCGGCAAGGCCTACCCCTACGGCCGCTGCGAAGAAATCACCCAGCAGGTGCATAACCAGCTGCAAGAGCGTCTGCGCCGGCCTGAGCATGCGGTGGAGCGGGCGCTGCGCGGCTTCATTGCCGAAGGCGGCGGGGTGCGCCCGGTCTGGGGTGTACTGCGCGAGCAGTATTTCCAGAACGCGCTGCAGATGGGCACGCTGTACGTCGACGTGTCCAACGACACCGTGTTTGTCACCAAGCCACCGGTCGAGATTGTGTCAATGGAGGCTTCCGGCCTCGTGCCGGTGCGCGACCTGGCCCACTTTCGCCAGACCGCCGAGCGCTATTGGGGCGCCACGCTGTATGCGAACCACCTGGTGCCCACGCTGGCGCCGCTGCTGCCAATGGTATCGGTCAGCCCGGGCAAGCTGCTGCCGAGCCTGCAGTCCGCCTGCGACTACATGATCGAACTGATGCGGCGTGATGACTTCCATCAAGCCGAGACCTGGCTGCGCGAGGGCCCGCCGCCGCCCGCAGACTTGAAGCTGGCCTGGCTACCGGCCGATCTGAAACCCTGGACGACCGAGCCGCGCCAGGAAGCGGTGCAGGCCTGCCAACGCGCCCGCGCGGCCAGGGCGGCGATTGACCCGAACTGGCGCGTCGCGCGAGTCAGCGACTATTTGCGCTTGGTGCGCGGCGCCTCGGCCGCATCGCGCCTGACACCCGCCTGAGAAGTTAGCTCCGGCATGGTGGAGAACCTTATCGCCGCACCGGCCGGGTATCGACCGGCAGGCAGAGAAGGGCAGTGAGCACGGCCAGCGAAACATGCAGCGCATACAGCGGCGTGAAGTCGCTGCGTTGCAGGCTGGCATGCCCGAGCAGCCCAACGGTTGCGGCGACGCCGAGCACCGAGCCGATCTGCCGCGTTGCCTGGTTCACTGCACTGCGTACCGCGTATTGATCGGCAGGCAATCGATTGACCGCGGCTGCGCCGAGCGACGGCAAGGTCATGCCTACGCCGGTGCCGCTTAGCAACGAGCCAGGCAGCCACTGTGTCAGATAGTGCGGCTCGCCTCCCGGCACCAGCAAGTACCACAGGCCGCTGCTCGCGTAGACCAACGAGCCGGTGACCAGCAGCGGCCGGTGCCCGAAGCGGGCCGCCAGGCGACCGCTGACGATGGCCACCGGCACCACCAGAAGCGGCCCCGGCGTGATCGCCAGGCCTGCCAGCGGCAGCGAGTAATGCCAGATCTCCCGCACATAAAAGAAGAAGGCGAAGAACATGATCGAGAAGGCCGTGCCGAAGCTCAGCGTCGCCAAGTTGACGTACGCGGAGGTCTTGTTGCGAAACAAGCTGAGATTCACCAGCGGCGCCCGGGCCTGCTCAGCGTGGGCCGGCACTGCCGGTAACGGGAGATGGAAGGGGCGCATGGCTTACCTGCGCAGTGATCGAAATGAGCTCAGTTCGGGGCCTGCAGGTAGATCGCAGGGTCGGCAGACAAGCCGTGATGCACTTGAATCGTCAGATCGTCGGCGAGTACCTCGATGGCGCCCGACTCCAGCCCGTCGTAGGTCAGACGCACCACGGCTTCCGGCGAGCTTTTCGGCGCGTCAATGCCCTTCGTCAGATCGGTATCGACAAAGCCGACATGCAAGGCGAGCACCTGGGTTTCTTGCTCGCGAAGGTCGTTGCGCAAGCCATTCGTCAAGCCCCACGCGGCCGACTTGGTGGCGGCATACGTGGCCAGCGCCGGCCGGCTCACCCAACTGGCGATCGACAAGACATTGATGATGGCGCCGCCGCCATTCGCCGCAAGCACCGGCGCGAAGGCCCGGGTTGCATGGAGTGGGCCGAAGAAGTTGACCTCCAGCTGGTCGCGGGTGTCCTGCACGGCACCTTCGGCCAGAAAGCTTCCGAACTTGGCGATGCCGGCGTTGTTGATCAGCAGGGTGACATCGCCGCAGGCCTTCGCTGCCGCTTCGACCTCAGCGACATCCGTGACATCGACCTGGACCGCCACAACCCCTGCCAGCTTCACGCTCGCCGGATCACGCACGCCCGCGTAGACCTTGCGTGCACCGCGCGTCAACGCTTCCTGGGCGAAAGCCAAGCCGATGCCGCGATTGGCGCCAGTGATGAAAACAACTGCATCTCGAACATTCATAAGTGCTCCTCAGCATCAACAAAAGACAAAAAAGAACAAAACCAAAAAGACAATAGAGATATGACGATCGTCATATATCGATGCGCGACTCGGTGAGGCCTGACATCGGCAGCGTGATCAGTGGTCGTATTCAGCGAGCAGCGCGGCGCGGGCCGAGGCCAGCAGCGCCTTGCCTTGTGCAGCCGTTCCGACGATGCGTGCCAACTGCACCGTGCCAATGAGGGTGGCGGTGATCAACGCGGCGCGGTCGGCGGCCACGGAAGACGGCAAGGTTTGCTGCACGCAGCGCACCAGGCTGTGCGCTCGCACACTGGAAGCGTTGCGCACCTCGGGCGGCTGGCGTGGCATTTCGGAGCACAGCGCCGCGACCGGGCAACTGAGCTCGCTCGCCTTCAACAGCGCATCTGACAGATAGGTTTCGACCAAGGCGCGAAAGGGGCTGGCGCCAGCGGCCCGCAGCGCACGGTCTTTTCGGCCAGCAGCGCCCCGCTGGTTCGCCCTGCCTGCTCAACGGCCTCCACCAACAGCGCTTCGCGCGAAGCGAAGTGCGCATAAAAGCCACCGTGTGTCAGGCCCGCCTGCTTCATCACATCGGCCACGCCGACACCGTCATAGCCCTTGGCTCGAATAGAACGAGCCGCTGCCTCGACGATGCGTTGGCGCGAGCGCTCTTTGCGGGTTGGCGAGATGTCCATGTGGCCCGTTTAGCGCAGAAATATGATGATCATCATATTTCTGCCTCATGCTAGATGACGCGTATTCATCACGTCAGCCCATTCGATGGCACGCTGGCCGAATGGGATCGCAGGCAAGGAGCGAGGCGAGGCAGCGCTCGCCCCTGGAGCTCATGACACCAATGAAGGTGCAACTGTGGATGGCGCGGTCGCGAATTCATCCGAATCGGCCAAGTCAGCGATCGGGTCGGGTGTCACGCGGCCTGTGGGCTGAGGCGATTCATTGGCGGTTTGTTCGCTGGCTTTTAGTCCACTGGCGCTTGGCTCGCTTGCTCTTGGCTCGCTGGCCGACTGCCGTGTGGCCTGCGTCGCCAGGTTGCGCGCGATGAAACCACCGAGGGCCGCCAGCGAGGCGAGCGCCAGCTCGGGGTGGGCTCGAATCACGTCGAGGATGCCAGAGCTGGGGGCCGCGCCAGAATCAAAGCGTGGGGCCGGCGCGGCGGCCGCTGGGCCGTACGGTTCATCGTCGCTCTGCGGCGGCGGCGTGTCGCGCTGCGGCACGGCAGGGGCCGAACGAGTTCGCGATGGAGAGCGTGACCACAGGCTGGCCAAGCCGACACCGACGACCACCGCTGCTGCGGTCGCGATCACGGGATGCGCTTGGATCAAGGCCTTCGCGCTGTCTTTTAAACCCTCTTTGGTGTCGTCTGTGGTGCTATCTGTGGTGGTATCTCTGGCGTTGACTGTTGCGTTCTCTGCTGTATGACCCCTGGCGTCATCGCTATTGAACTCAAGATCGCCATCGTGCGTGGTCTCGTCGGGCTGATTACCGTAAGCCATTGCATTCTCCAATTCGTTGACTGTCCACTCGTGTCTATTCACTCGTGTATCAGGTCAAGCATAGACAGTTCACTGGCGAACAACGAGGCAGCGCGTACAAAGCGTCGCCGTCCTACACGAGACTTCTCGAGTTGGAAGTCTGTCGCTGGCCTTCCAAGCCAACTCTGTCAAATAACAGAGCCTAAAGCGCCCGCGTCCTACAGCGCGTGTGAGGCCGCTCCCACACGCGTGTCAATGGGCAGCCTCTATCTTTAATGCCACCGAAGAAGGGTGCCTGCCTTGCATTGATCTGCACTGCCAGCGCCCCCTTTCTGCGCAAGCTCATCTTGCTCCCCACAGGACTTCAGCCGAAGAGGAATTGTCATGCCATCAACCACGTTGCCTTACCCCTCCGATCGGGTCGACCCCGAAGATGCAAACTTGCTAGCGGCCTGGGCGGAGGTGTTCGGTGCCACCGCCCAGCAGCTGGAGGAAGCGGTTCAAGCGGTCGGCGAGTCGCCCGAGGCCGTGAAAGAGCATTTGCTGAATCAAGGCAGCAGCGCGGGAGCGTCGTGATGCCGGCTCCTTCCCCTCTTGGCAAGCATTCGCATCCCTGCCTGCATTCCGATCACTGCGTTCATTCAAATGACTGTGTCAGGGCAGGCCAGCCAACGCGGTGGCTGGCATGATCGGCGTCATCGTGCCGGCCCACGACGAAGCCGAACACATCGCGTCGTGCATCCGCTCTGTCTTGAATGCAGCTGCCTGCCCTGAATTGCACGCGGAGCCCGTGTTGGTGATGATCGTGCTGGATGCCTGCACCGATGCGACAGGCGAGATCGCGCGCGGCCTCGGTGTCGAAACCATGGTGTGTGCGGCACGCAATGTGGGCATCGCACGCGCGATGGGGGCCAAGGCGGCGCTGGAGCGGGGCGCGCGCTGGCTGGCATTCACCGATGCCGACAGCCATGTGGCGCCGGACTGGTTGTCGAAGCAGCTCGGCCTCGGTTGCGAAGCCGTCTGCGGCACGGTGTCGGTGCGCGACTGGAGCGGCTACAGCGACGATGTGCGCCGCACTTACGACCGGCATTACACCGACGCCGAAGGCCACCGCCACATCCATGGCGCCAACCTCGGTGTCAGCAGCACGGCCTACCGCCGCGTCGGCGGCTTCTCGGCCTTGCGCACGAGCGAAGACGTGGCACTGGTGCGGGCGCTAGAAGCCGATGGCGCCTCGATCGCCTGGACCTCCCAGGCCCGTGTTGCAACCAGTGCCCGCCGCCATTTCAAGGCGCCGGGCGGGTTTGGCAGCTTGCTGCGTGACATCGAGCGGCGCCACCTCGGCACGCCCGAATCCAAACGGGATGCGCACGCGCCATGACGGGCACGCTGACCCCATCGACGCTGAGGCTTCGGCCCTTGCTGCGCGAGACGGCTGGGGCGCACGCAGCACAACGCCTTCGCCATCTGGTGGAAGCCGCGGCCGATCGCCTGCCGATGCCGGCTGGTGGCGTCACGCTGAAGCGATGGGCCGCGCTGGCCGAAGTGGCGGCCGACGATTTGTCGCTCGCCAAGCTGTATGAAGGCCATACCGATGCGCTGGCCATCCTGCAGGAGTTGGGTTTTGTCGAACCGCAGGCTGAACCGCGGGCCGAACCGCCACAGCGCAGCACCTGGGGCGTCTGGGCAGCGGAAATGCCTTCGTCGCGCGTCGAGATCGAACAGGATGGCGGGCAGCTTCGACTGCACGGCACGAAGTTCTGGTGCTCTGGCGCAGAGCATGTGGATCAAGGGCTGCTGACCGCGTGGTACCCCGATGGGCGAGGCCCGCAACTGGCGGCCGTCGACATGAAGCAATCGCGCATCAAGCTTCACACCGAGGCTTGGCAAGCCGTCGGCATGGCGGGCAGCGCCAGTGTCGATGTCACTTTTGACGGCGCTGCCGCCCGCCCGGTCGGCCAGCCGGGCGATTACCTGTCGCGCGCCGGCTTTTGGCAGGGTGGGGCGGGCATTGCCGCCTGTTGGTACGGCGGCGCGCGGGCGTTGGGCGAGGCCTTGCGCTTGGCGGCCTTGACAGCAGATTCGTCCGCGAAGGCGGCCACACCGCAAGCTGCATTCCGTTTCGCGGCGCTGGGCCAGGTCGATCTGGCCCTGAGCGCCACCGCTGCATTGCTGCGAGAAACCGCTCGCTGGATTGACCAACACCCCCGGGCCAATGCACAGGAGCACGCGTTGCGGGCCCGGCTGGCTGCGGAGCATTGCGCTCAGCGCGTGCTCGACGAAGTCGGCCGTTCGCTGGGCGCCACGCCGTTTTGCCGTGATGCCCGATTTGCACGCCGGGCCGCGGACTTGCCGGTGTTCATCCGGCAAAGCCACGGTGAGCGCGACCTGGCCGCGTTGGGCGGCTGTATCGCTTCACGGCCTGAACCCTTGCCCAACGATGAGGAGAACACCGCATGGACCTTGTGAGCGACGAACCGTTGATCCATGGCGAAGGCACCGGCGAAAGCCATTGGCTGAGTTCGACTTGCTTGACGGGGCTGGCGCCGATCGTGCTGGATCAACTCGTTCCCGCGGGCAGCCGCTTGATGGTGGTCGCGCCGCACCCGGACGACGAGGTGCTGGCTTGCGGCGGGCTGCTGTTCAGCCACTTGCTCGCAGGCGGTCGGGCCGAGGTGGTGGTGGTGACCGATGGCGAGGCCAGCCATGCCGGAGAGCCGGATTGGCTGGCCGACGACTGGGCCGCGGTGCGTCGCCGCGAGAGCGCCTTGGGGCTGCGCTCGCTCGGTGCGCACGATCTGAAGGTGCATCGCCTGGGCCTGCCAGACGGCGGGGTGACGGCCGCGCGAGCGACCTTGCAGCGTTGGCTGCAGCCCCTGCTCCTGTCCAGCGATGCGCTGGTTTCGACCTGGCGCCATGACGGCCACCCCGACCACGAAGCCACCGCCGAAGCCTGCCGCGAGGCCGGCGCACGCGCCGGTTGCCGATTCATCGAGGCGCCGGTCTGGATGTGGCACTGGAGCCACCCCGGCGACCCGCGCGTGCCGTGGCATCGACTCCATGCGTTGGCGCTGACGCAGGCTGCTTGTGATGCCAAGCAGCAAGCCTTGCTCGCCCATCAGAGCCAGCTGCAGCCCAAAGCCAGCGGCCAGCCGCCGATTCTGGGCAACGCCATCGTTCAACGTGCACGCCGCAGCCACGAATACTTTTTCATCTGACCTTCGTGACCTGAACCCAACCTGAACTTGACCCGACATGCCCGCTCCCGTTGCCGATCCCGCAGCCAATTTCGAAGCCCTGTTCAGCCAAAACGCCGACCCCTGGGCCTTCAAGACGCGCTGGTATGAAGTGCGCAAGCGGGCCTTGACCTTGGCGGCCTTGCCCGAGCAGCGCTATCTCAGCGGCTACGAACCGGGTTGCGCCAATGGCGAGTTGTCGGCGGCACTGGCTGCGCGTTGCGATCGCCTGCTCGTCACCGATGGCGCAGCCGCAGCCGTGCGATGGGCCCGCGAGCGGCTGGCGCCCTGGGCCCACGTCAACGTGGCGCAGGCCTGGCTGCCCGCGCAATGGCCGGCGGAGTCGTTCGATCTGATCGTGATCAGCGAGCTGGCCTATTACTTGTCCATCGATGAGTTGGACCGGCTTGCTCAGCGCATCAAACAGTCGCTGCTCTCGGGCGGCACCGTGCTCGCCTGCCATTGGCGCCATCCCATCGAAGGGTGCGCGCTCGATGGCGACGGCGTGCACGAACGGCTGCACAGCGCATTGGCGCTCAGCCCACTCAGTGTTTTGGTAGAACGCGATTTCAGGATCGACGTGTGGTCAAGCGACCCGCGCTCGGTGCCCGAGCGCGAAGGCTGGCATCGCAACGAGCCGGCCAGGGGCACTTTCACTTGAGCAGGCGCTCGGCGCCTGTCAAACAAGCGGCTGAAATTGGGCGTTGCTCAGTGTGGGTTCCAAAAGCCGTGAGCTGTGTATGCCAAGTTCGCGGCGCTGCATCGGGTAACGTGTTCTTTGGGAACATGCTTTCGATGGCGAATGAGCTCCACGCCATGGCACAGCGCGGCCCTCATTGGCCCCTTCTTTTGCGTCTTCATTTGCCGCGTCTGTTCTCTTCTGTCGCCCCTCTTTCGTGCCGCCCCTTCACCCAGAAAAATGAAACCCCTCGCAGCCAGAGAAATTCACAGTGCCAAACATGTTGCCCTTCACCCAGCCGAAGTCGGCGCCGGGCAGGCCATGGATGTTGACGTTGATCACCTGATCGACCGCGCGCAGCGCAGTGCGTTCCGCTACTTCGAGCAAACCGTCGACCCGGCCAGCGGCTTGGTGCTGGACTCGACGCAGCCTGACAGCCCGTGCAGCATCGCCGGTGTCGGCATGGCCTTGAGCGCTTACCCGATCGCCGTCGAGCGCGGCTGGATGACGCGTGCGCAGGGCGTTGAGATCACGCTGACGACGCTGCGCTTCTTCGATCAGGCCGACATGTCCGGCACCGGCCATTCGACGGGCTACCGCGGCTTCTACTTCCATTTCCTGGACATGCACACCGGCACACGCGCCTGGGAGAGCGAGCTGTCGAGCGTCGACACCTCCTTCCTGATCGCGGGCATGTTGGCGGCCGCCGCCTACTTCGACCGCGACACGGCGCACGAGGCCGAGATTCGCGCCACCGCTGCGAGGCTGGAGGCGCGTGTCGATTGGGCCTGGATGCGCAATGACGGCGGCGCCATCTGCCATGGCTGGCAGCCCGAGCGCGGCTTTCTGCGCTATCACTGGGTGGGCTACAGCGAAGCGATCTGGATGT
>CAXTCD010000190.1:0-9871 GCA_964242145.1 uncultured Rhizobacter sp. | reverse complement strand
GACCGTTCGGATAAAGGTCGTCGGGCGCGAAGTTGGACGTGGTGACGATGCTGACGCGGTGCTCGAACAGCGATTCAAGCAGCCGGTGCAGGATCATCGCGTCGGTGACGTCGGCGACATGGAATTCGTCGAAGCAAATCAGCCGATAACGCCGGGCAATGCGCTTGCCCAGTTCATACAGCGGGTTGACCGTGCCTTTGAGTTCCGACAACTCGCGGTGCACCTCGCGCATGAATTCATGGAAGTGCAGCCGCGTCTTGCGGGTCAGCGGCACGGCATTGAAGAAGCTGTCCATCAGGAAGCTCTTGCCGCGGCCGACGCCACCGAACATGTAGACGCCGCGTGGGATTGGCGGGCGCGAGATCAGCTTGGTCAGCGCATTGCTGCGCCGCGCCTTGTAGGCGATCCATTCGTCTTCGCAGCGCTGTAGCGCCGCGACGGCGGCCAATTGCGCCGGGTCGCTCTGGTAGCCGCGCTCGGCCAGCGTCGCGTGATAAAGCGCTGTGACAGACGGCATCAGGCGCGGACCGAGCGTCCGCCGCGGAACCGGCTTTGCCGGGCCGCTGGCGGCGCCCCCTTGAGGGGGTGGCGCGAAGCGCCTCCGGGGGTGGACGTCATCACTTCAGAAGTTCAAGGTACGCTTGTCCACGGCCAAGGCCGCCTCCTTGGTCGCTTCGCTCAAGCTCGGGTGCGCATGGCAGATGCGGGCGATGTCTTCGGCCGAGGCCTTGAACTCCATCGCGACCACCGCTTCGGAGATAAGCTCCGAAGCCATCGGGCCGACGATGTGCACACCCAGGATCTCATCGGTCTTGGCATCGGCGAGGAACTTGACCAGGCCGGTCGTGTCGCCCAATGCGCGCGCGCGGCCGTTGGCGAGGAACGGAAAGGTGCCGGCCTTGTAGGCGCGGCCGGCGGCCTTCAGTTGCTGCTCGGTCTGGCCGACCCAGGCGATTTCCGGCGAGGTGTAGATCACCCATGGAATGGTGTTGAAGTTGACATGCCCGTGCTGACCGGCAATGCGCTCGGCTACAGCCACGCCCTCTTCTTCAGCCTTGTGCGCCAGCATCGGGCCGCGCACCACGTCGCCCACCGCCCAGACGTTCGGCAGGTTGGTCTTGCAGTCGTCGTCGACGACGATCGCGCCGCGCTCATCGAGCTTCAGGCCGACCGCTTCCGGGTTCAGGCCGATGGTGTTCGGCACGCGGCCGATCGACACGATCAGCTTGTCGACCGACAGCGTCTGCGCTTCGCCCTTGGCGTTCGCATACGAAACGGTGACGCCGGCCTTGCCTGATTTCACTTCGGAAATCTTCACGCCGAGTTCGATCTTCAGGCCTTGCTTGGTCAGTGCCTTGTGGGCTTCCTTGGCGATCTGCTCGTCGACCGCGCCGAGGAAGGTCGGCAAGGCTTCGAGCACCGTCACGTCAGCGCCGAGGCGGCGCCAGACCGAGCCCATCTCCAGGCCGATCACGCCGGAGCCGATCACGCCCAAGGTCTTCGGTACCGTTGGAATGCGCAGTGCACCGTCGTTGCTGAGGATGGTTTCTTCATCGAACGCCGCACCCGGCAAGGCACGGGCATTCGAGCCGGTGGCCAGGATCACATGCTTGGTGATCAGCGACTCTTCCGCGGCACCAGCCACCTTGATCTCATAGCCGGCGTCAGACGCTTTCACGAACGAGCCGCGGCCATGGAAGAAGCTGATCTTGTTCTTCTTGAACAGGTACAGGATGCCGTCGTTGTTCTGCTTCACGACGGTGTTCTTGCGGCCCAGCATCTTCGCGATGTCGATGCTCAGGTTAGACAACCCGATGCCGTGGTCGGCAAAGTGATGGCCGGCCTGGTCGAAGTGCTCGCTCGATTGCAGCAGCGCCTTCGAGGGAATGCAGCCGACGTTGGTACAGGTGCCGCCCGGTGCCGGGCCGCCCTTCTCGTTCTTCCATTCGTCGACACAGGCGACGTTGAAGCCCAGTTGCGCTGCGCGGATGGCCGCGATGTAGCCGCCGGGGCCGCCACCGATGACGACCACGTCGAAGTTCTTTGTACTCATGAAAAGGTCCTCGCTTGATCAAGCGGATGCCGCGGAACCGGCTTTGCCGGGCCGCTGGGGTCGCGCCCTTGAGGGGGAGCGGCGCAGCCGCTCCGGGGGTGGGTCAAATATCAAACAGCAGGCGCGACGGATCTTCCAGCGCTTCCTTCATCGTCACCAGACCCAGCACGGCTTCGCGGCCGTCGATGATGCGGTGGTCGTAGCTCATCGCGAGATAGTTGATCGGGCGGATCACGATCTGGCCGTTCTCGACGACAGCGCGGTCCTTGGTGGCGTGCACACCCAAGATGGCCGACTGCGGCGGGTTGATGATCGGCGTCGACAGCATCGAACCGAAGGTTCCGCCATTCGAGATCGAGAAGGTGCCGCCGGTCAGGTCGTCGAGCGACAGCTTGCCGTCCTTGGCCTTCTGGCCGAATTCGGCGATCTTCTTTTCGATGTCGGCAAAGCTCAGCTGATCGGCATTGCGGATGATCGGCACCACCAGCCCGCGTGGCGAACCGACCGCGATGCCGATGTCGAAGTAGCCGTGATAGACGATGTCGTTGCCATCGACCGAGGCGTTGATCACCGGGTACTTCTTCAGCGCGGCGACCGCCGCCTTCACGAAGAAGCTCATGAAGCCCAGCTTCACGCCATGCTCCTTCTCGAACTTCTCCTGGAACTTCTTGCGCATCTCCATCACCGGCGCCATGTTC
Source organism: uncultured Rhizobacter sp. (assembly GCA_964242145.1). Taxonomy (GTDB): domain Bacteria; phylum Pseudomonadota; class Gammaproteobacteria; order Burkholderiales; family Burkholderiaceae_C; genus Rhizobacter. Next base: position 7,120 of record CAXTCD010000190.1, on the reverse strand, counting down.
ACTTCATTGAACGTGGTCAGGATGGCGTTGGTGGCTTGCGATTGCAGCAGGCGCTCAGCGACACGGGCACGCAGGCGGCTCATCGGCACGCGCTGCTCCGGGCGCTCGCCCAGGGCCGCGAGGTTTTGTGCGATCGGCGCGGCCACGGAGGGCAGTGACTTGGCCACCGCAGGAGCGGCAGGCGCAGACGCCGGCTTGGCCGCGGGAGTCGCGGGGGCTGCGATCGCACCCAGCACATCACCCTTGGTCACGCGGCCATCTTTGCCGGTGCCGGCCACAGCGCCGACGCTCAGGTTGTTATCGGCCAGCAGCTTGGCCGCCGCAGGCATCGCCACGTCGCTCTTGCTGTTGGATGCCGGAGCAGCGGCGGCGGCCGGGGCGGCCGACGGCGCGGGCACCGCCTTGATTTCGAGCGGGCTGACCTGGGCCGCGGCTTCGGTGTCGATGCGCGCAATGACCTCGTCGCTGACGCAGCTCTCGCCATCGCCCTTGACCAGCTGAGCGATCACGCCAGCGGAAGGTGCCGGCACTTCCAGCACGACCTTGTCGGTCTCGATTTCGATCAGGATTTCATCTTGCGCGACGGCTTCGCCGGGCTTTTTCTTCCATTGCAGCAGCGTGGCTTCGGCCACGGATTCGGAGAGCTGGGGAACTTTGACTTCTACGATTGCCATTTCATTTCTTTCTTGGTGTGCGGCGGAAAGCCGCGCTCGCATCGATGCGCCGGGCATTGGCCCATCGAACACGGCGCCTCAGGGAGGCTTGTCTCATGGAGGAGAGAAGGACATCAACGACTGCAGTGATGTCACTTGGTCAGCACGAAGCCTTTGAGCTTGCTGAATGCCTGGTCGAGCAAGGCCTTCTGCTGCTCTTGATGCAGGTGCGCATAGCCAACGGCGGGCGACGCCGATGCCGGGCGGCCTGCATAACCGAGCTTCTGGCCTTCGATCAGGTTCTCGTGGATGTAGTGCTGCACGAAGAACCACGCGCCCTGGTTTTGCGGCTCGTCCTGGCACCACACCACTTCGGTGAGGTTCGGGTACTTCTTCAGCTCGGCAGCAAAGGCCTTGTGCGGGAACGGGTAGAGCTGTTCGACACGCAGGATCACTGTGTCACTGGCCTTCTTCTCGTCGCGGCGCTTGATCAGGTCATAGCCCACCTTGCCCGAGCAGGCAATGATGCGCTTGACCTTGTCGGCATCGACGTCTTCGGCGGCATTGCTGATCACCGTACGGAACTCACCCTTGGTGAACTCGGACAGCGGCGACGATGCATCTTTGGCACGCAGCAGCGACTTCGGCGTCAGGATCACCAGCGGCTTGCGGAACATGCGCACCATCTGGCGGCGCAACAAATGGAAGATCTGGCTGGCCGAGGTCGGCTGCACGATCTGCATGTTGTTGTCGGCGGCCAATTGCATGAAGCGCTCGAGGCGGGCCGAGCTGTGCTCCGGGCCCTGGCCTTCATAGCCGTGCGGCAGCATCAAGGTCAGGCCATTCGCACGGCCCCACTTCACTTCACCAGACGCGATGAACTGATCGATCACGACCTGCGCGCCATTGACGAAGTCGCCGAACTGCGCTTCCCAGATCACCAGCGTGTTCGGGTCGGCGCTCGCGTAGCCGTATTCGAAGCCGAGCACGGCTTCTTCGGACAGCAGCGAGTCGATGACGACGAACGGCGCCTGGTTGTCAGCAATGTGCTGCAGCGGCGTCCAGGTGCCTTCGTCCCAGCGTTCACGGTTCTGATCATGCAGAACCGCATGGCGATGGGTGAAGGTGCCGCGGCCGCTGTCTTCACCGGACAGGCGGATCGGGTAGCCACTGGCCACCAGCGACGCGTAGGCGAAGTGTTCGGCCATGCCCCAGTCGACATTGATCTCGCCGCGGCCCATCGCCGAGCGGTCGGCGAGTACCTTCTCGACCAGCGGGTGCGCCTTGAAGTTCAGCGGCAGCGAGGTGATGCGCTCGGCCAGGCGCTTGATCTCGGCCAGCGGCAGCGCGGTGTCGGCCGAGTCGGTCCACTTCTTGTTCAGGAAGGGCGACCAGTCGACTGCGAACTTGCTCTTGTAGTTCGTCAGCACCGGATCGACGGTGTGCTTGCCGGCGTCCATCGCAGCGCGGAAGGCCTTGACCATCTCGTCCGGGCCTTCGGCCGTCAGCACGCCTTGCGCGACCAGCTTGTCACCGTACAGCTTGCGCGTGCCGGGGTGCTGGGCGATCTTCTTGTACATCAGCGGCTGCGTCAGCGCCGGCGTGTCTTGCTCGTTGTGGCCGAGTTTGCGGAAGCAGACGATGTCGACGACCACGTCCTTGTTGAACTCTTGGCGATAGTCGAGTGCGAGCTGGGTGCACAGCACCACGGCTTCAGGGTCGTCACCGTTCACGTGCAACACCGGCGCTTCGATCATCTTGACGACGTCGGTGCAGTACAGCGTGGAGCGCGAGTCGCGCGGGTCGCTGGTGGTGAAACCGATCTGGTTGTTGATGACGATGTGCAGCGTGCCGCCGGTGTAATAGCCGCGCGTTTGCGCCAGCGCCAGCGTCTCCATCACGACGCCCTGGCCGGCAAAGGCCGCATCGCCGTGCACGATCACCGGCAACACGGTGTCGCCGTGCTTGTCACCACGGCGATCCAGGCGGGCCTTGACCGAACCTTCAACGACCGGGTTGACGATCTCCAGATGCGATGGGTTGAACGACAGGCTCAAGTGAACCGGGCCGCCATCGGTGGTCACATCGCTCGAGAAGCCCTGGTGGTACTTCACGTCACCCGACGGCAGGTTTTCAGGTGCGGTGTGGTCGAACTCGGAGAACAAGTCCTTCGGCGCCTTGCCCAAGGTGTTGACCAACACGTTCAGGCGGCCGCGATGGGCCATGCCGATGACGATTTCCTGGATGCCCTTCAGGCCCGAGCGCTGCACCACTTCGTCCATCGATGCGATGAAGCTTTCGCCGCCTTCGAGCGAGAAACGCTTCTGGCCCACGTACTTGGTGTGGAGGTAACGCTCCAGGCCTTCTGACGCAGTCAGGCGCTCAAGAATGTTCTTTTTCTCGTCGACGCTGAAGTTCGGCTTCGAACGCACGGCTTCCAGCTTTTGCTGCCACCAGCGCTTCTCAGCCGGCTCGGTGATGTGCATGAACTCGGCGCCGATCGAGCCGCAATAGGTTTCGCGCAGCGCCTGCACGATCTCGCGCAACGTCTGCTGTTCAGCGGTCGTGAAGTAGGTGTTGGTGGCGCTGAACGTGATGTCCAGGTCGGACTCGCTCAGGTCATAGAACGCCGGCTCCAGCTCGGGAATCTTCGGGCGCTCCTGGCGCTTCAGCGGGTCGAGGTCGGCCCAGCGCGAACCAAGCGAGCGGTAGGCGGCGATCAATGACTGCACATGGACTTGCTTGCGCGTAACGGCCAGCTCGACCGCACTCGACTTCGCGGCGAAAGCATTGGCCTTGGCGCGCTGAGCGAAGGATTCGATGACCGGTGCGTGGGCCACGTCGCGTGTCTCGGAGCCATTGGCGGCCGGCACATGCTGAAGGGCGTCAAAGTAAGTGCGCCAGTTGTCGGGCACCGAACCGGGGTTGTCGAGGTAGGCCTCGTACAACTCTTCGACATAGGGCGCATTGCCCCCGAACAGGTACGAACTGGACCTGTATTCCTGCATCATCTCGCTCACCTTTCACACCGGTTTCCGGCGCTGTAGTGGGTTGATAAACCTTCCGCGACACGGCTGGACCGACTGGCGGATTGCGACCCGCCTTGACTGACATCAAGGGGACGGGAAGGACTGAAAAACGTCTGCGGGCGGACTGTAACACCGTTGGTTATCAAACGTCTTTTCTTGCGATCGAAGGTGTTTCCGTGTTTGCACAATGGCAACAGGACCCGACTTGCCGATGCGCCAAACGATCCAGATCCATGTCGACGCGCCGGCCAAGCCCGCGCTGGGCCAGGCCTGCAATGGCTGCGGCGTGTGTTGCGCGGCCGAGCCGTGCCCGGTCGGCATGTTGCTGAGCCGCTCGCGCTCCGGCCGCTGCACGGCCCTGACCTGGAGCGACGCACAAGCCCGTTACCTCTGTGGCGTGGCCACCGAGCCTGAGCGCTTCATTGCGCCGCGCTGGCTGGCCCACCTCGCATCGAAGATGGCGCTTCGAATGATCGGTGCCGGCATCGGCTGCGATTGCAGCCTCGATGTCGTCGCGCCCGGGCTCTCGGCACCGGCGCCTGCGTTGCCGGTCGAACCCTCCGACCCGCTGCAGCGTTAGCTCAGCGCCAGGCGCTTGCGCGCCGCGGTGTACTCCGCGCGCAGGCGCGCGACCAGTTGCGCCGTTGGTAGCACCTGCTTGATGTGGCCGATGCCTTGACCGCAGCCCCAGATGTCTTTCCAGGCCTTGGCGTCGGCGCCGGCGAAGTTCATCGCGCTCGGGTCACTCTCGGGCAGGTGCTCCGAGTCGAGCCCGGCCGCAACGATCGAGCCCTTCAGGTAGTTGCCGTGCACGCCGGTGAAGAGATTGCTATAGACGATGTCGTCGCTGTTGCTGTCCACAATCATCTGCTTGTAGCCCTCGACCGCACGCGCCTCTTCGGTTGCGATGAAGGCCGAGCCGATGTAGGCGAAATCGGCGCCCATGGCCTGCGCGGCCAACACCGCATCGCCGCTGGCGATCGCGCCGCTCAGCGCCACCGGGCCATCGAACCACTCGCGGATTTCCTGGATCAATGCAAACGGGCTCTTCACGCCTGCATGGCCGCCAGCACCCGCCGCGACCGCGATCAGGCCATCGGCGCCCTTCTCGATCGCCTTCTTCGCAAAGAAGTTGTTGATGATGTCGTGCAGCACCACGCCCCCCCAGCCATGCACCGCTTCGTTGACATCGACCCGCGCGCCGAGCGAGGTGATGACGATGGGCACCTTGTATTTCGCGCACAAGGCCATGTCGTGATCGAGTCGGTCATTGCTCTTGTGCACGATCTGGTTGATCGCGAACGGTGCCGCTGGCCGGTCAGGGTTGGCTTTGTCATAGGCCGCCAGGGTTTCAGTGATCTCGGCCAGCCAGTCATCGAGCAACTCGATCGGCCGGGCGTTCAAGGCCGGCATCGAGCCAACGACACCCGCCTTGCACTGCTCGATCACGAGTTTGGGGTTGCTGATGATGAACAGCGGTGAGCCGATGATCGGCAGCGGCAGGTTTTGCAAGATGGGAGGCAAAGGCACGGGCGATCTCCGAAAGGAAGAATCAGAACAAGCGATGGGCGGCAGGGCCGCCAAAGACATTCAGAACGCTTCGAGCGCCAGCGCGGTCACGCTGTCCGCACCTTCGACGATCGCATCGCGCGTTCCCGGCACGCGGCTGAGCAAGTGATCGGCATAGAAGCGCGCCGTCGCCACTTTGGCCGTCAGAAAGGCGCGATCGGCTTCACCGGCTGCCAGTTGGGCTTCGGCAATCAACAAGGCACGCGCGAGTTGCCAGCCGGCCATCAGGTTGCCAGCCAACATCAGGTAAGGCACCGAGCCGGCGAACACGGCGTTCGGCTGCGTCTTGACACCCGCGACGACAAAGTCGACCACCTGCTCGAAGGCTTCGCGCGCCGCGCTCAAACGCTTGAGCACGGCGAGGGCTTGCGCACTGCCCGCTTTCGCCAGTGCGGCTTCGGTCTCGACGATCTGGCGGGCAATGCCTTTGGCGACTCGGCCGCCATCACGCGCGGTCTTGCGGCCGACCAGGTCGTTGGCCTGGATCGCGGTCGTGCCTTCGTAGATGGTCAGGATCTTCGCATCGCGGTAGTACTGCGCCGCGCCGGTCTCTTCGATGAAGCCCATACCGCCATGCACCTGCACGCCCAGGTTCGTGACCTCCAGGCTCATCTCGGTGCCGAAGCCTTTCACCAGCGGCACCAGGAATTCGTAGAAGGTCTGGTTCTGGTTGCGCGCCTCGGCGTCCGGATGGGCATGCGCAGCGTCGTAGGCAGACGCCGCGGTGATCGCCATCGCACGGCAGCCTTCGGTCAGCGCCCGCATCGTCATCAGCATGCGCTTCACATCGGGGTGGTGAATGATGGGCGCGCTCGCCGCGATCGAACCGTCGACCGGGCGCGACTGCACGCGGTCTTTCGCGTACTGCACGGCCTTCTGGTAGGCGCGCTCGGCCACCGCAATGCCCTGAATGCCTACCGCATAGCGGGCCGCGTTCATCATGATGAACATGTATTCGAGGCCGCGGTTCTCCTGGCCCACCAGATGGCCGATCGCCCCGCCATGATCACCGAACTGCAGCACCGCGGTCGGGCTAGCCTTGATGCCCAGCTTGTGCTCGATGCTGACACAGTAAGCGTCGTTGCGCGCGCCGAGCGAACCATCGGCGCCGACCCTGAACTTCGGCACCACGAACAGGCTGATGCCCTTCACGCCCTCGGGGGCGCCAGCCACCCGCGCCAGCACCAGATGGACGATGTTCTCGGCCATGTCGTGCTCGCCATAGGTGATGAAGATCTTGGTGCCGAAGATCTTGTAGCTGCCATCCTCTTGCGGCTCGGCCCGGGTTCGCACCAGCGCAAGGTCGGAGCCAGCCTGTGGCTCGGTCAGATTCATCGTGCCCGTCCAGGTGCCTTCGATCATCTTGGCGAGATAGGTCGATTGCAGCTCGTCGGAGCCTGCCGTCAGCAAGGCCTCGATCGCGCCATCGGTCAGCAGCGGACACAGCGCGAAGCTCATGTTGGCGCTGTTGAGCATCTCGATGCATGCCGCGCCAATGGTCTTCGGCAAGCCCTGCCCGCCGAAGTCGACCGGGTGCTGCAAGCCCTGCCAGCCCCCTTCGGCGAATTGGCGAAACGCCTGCTTGAAACCCGGCGTCGTGAAGACCTCGCCGTTCTTCCAGTACGACGGGTTCTTGTCACCCTCGAAGTTCAAGGGCGCGAGCACGCCTTCAGTGAACTTCGCGCACTCTTCCAGCACCGCCTGCGCGGTTTCCAGCCCGGCGTCTTCGAACCCCGGGAGCGCCGACACGGCTTCGAGGCCGGCCAGTTCCTTCATGCAAAACAGCATGTCTTTGACGGGAGCGATGTAGGTCATGACTGCCCCTCGTCGTGTGAATACACCCACCGATCCCCCGGGGGGATGCCGGCC
>CAXTCD010000189.1:0-9889 GCA_964242145.1 uncultured Rhizobacter sp. | reverse complement strand
GTCATCTTGTCGATGACATTGCGAACGCCTGAGGTACCCCAGGCAGTGCGTGTTGCCAGCTGTCGCTGCGACCAGTTGTGCACAGTGCCGGTCAAGGTCACATCCGAACCTTTGACGTCTACAAAGATGGCTTCGGATTCAGCAGAGGCTCGACGGTTGAGTGCGGCCTCGATGTCCGACTTGACGAGCGTTCGAGACAACGCGGGCTTGATGGCGATCTGGTTGCTGACCCCGGTGACGCCTACGAGGTAGCGCATGGCCTTCTCGGCATCCTGCCGCTGGTATTGCCATTCGACATCGCCCGACAGCGTGAGCCAACCGCCTTCGACCAGCACCTTGACGGCATCCGTGGGCAATGAACTGGTCCAACTCAGAATGTGTTGAGCTGAACGGGCGATGTCGGCGTCTGTCCGTTTGCCGAGCCGGGAGAGCTTCACTGTCATCTCAACGGCCAGCGCCTTGTCACCGATCACGCGCTGAGCCGCCTTTTCAGCCTTCCACTTTTCGGGATAGCTGCTGACCTCGCCAGCCAGTGTCACCACGCCATCGCGAACCTCGACGCCGATCTGGGACGAATGGACCGCAGGCTCCCACTTGAGTTCTGCCATCACGTCTTGCTGAAGTTGCGAGTCTGATTTCATGAGGGTCTTTCGATTCGTTGAGGAGCGGCAAGCCTGCTGCGCTGATGCAGTGGGGTCTGTGCGGCAGCGCACCTGGATCCTCGAATGGCTGATCTCGCCGGTGTGCGTTGCGCACAGTCAAGCCACCAGCTCACGCCTACGGCGCAACACCAGCTTGGCCTCATACGAATCAGCGTCACCCGATTCAGAAAACGGTCGTAGCGAACGTGAGTGCGAAGAAAATATTGAAACGTCGGTTGCGCCTACTGTGTCAAGAGTCCTAACGCCGTTCCATCTGAAGCTGATCCCCGCGCCTCGCCTCGCGTCAAGCCACTCTTCCAGCGCCGAGCCGCAGCCGGCCTCGACCCATGCGGCCAAGCCGGCTGCGTGGCGCTCGTTGCGAACGGCGTACCGCGCAATCGCCTGTGCTGCGACCTGCCGGTTGGTCGACATCCTGGGCGTGCCCCTGGAGAAGGCTCGCTTCAAGCTTGCGCTGCCGGCGCATACGGCCAAGGCGGGTGTTCGGTCGTTCGCCGAACTCAGCGCCCATGCCGATAAGTTCTTATGCCGCATTGATGGCATCGAAGCCGATGCACCAGCTAACGACATGATCGAGCGGATGGTTGCTGCAAATGCTTACGGTTTAGGTGGGTGGCGTTGCTCGACGCCAGCGGTACCCGCCTGTTGGCGCAGATCGGCAACGCTTTTCGCGGCAAGAAGAGCCTGCTGTTTTTGCATGGGAGCCGCACATTGTCAACAGTCGCTACCCGATTCACTACCTGACCGGCGGTAAAGCTTATTTCGGCTCCGATTCGGTCGAGGCTTCGGTGCGCACCGTGGCGCGGCATGGCTACCGAGAGCAATGCGCCAATGTGGGCCGCTTGCTATCGCAAGTGAAGTTCACGGTCGATCTGGAAAATCAACTGATCGCAGCCAACGCCAATGATCACCTCGCACTGGATGTTGCGGCCAAGAAGTTGCTGCACGATAACGTGCCATTGGTGCGGGGTTGGCTCGAAGGCGTGAAAACGCGGGAAGGTGGTGATGCTTGGGCCGCGGCATCAGCCTTGATCACTGCGCCGTGAGCACGGCCTCGGTGCGGTGCTGCCGTACCGAAGGCTTGGGCCTGGCGGTGAGGGGGCTGCGGTGAGCCTTCGGGTGCGTGCCTTGCAGCAGCTCCATCATGTGGCCGGGGCTGACGCACTCCTGCTCCAGCCAGTCGCGAAAGCCGGCCTTCGTGCCAGTCCACAGATGGGCATCGGGCACGACCAGGAAATAGCTTGATCGGTCTGCACCGGCCGGTCATGGGCGATGACGAGTTCACCGCGGTCCAGCATGTCACCGACCAGCGGGGCCCAGCCGAGTGCCACGCCATGGCCCGCGACCGCCGCCTGAATCACCAGCGAATAGTCATTGAAGCTCAGCACGCCAACGCTGTCAGGATGGTCAACACCTTGGGCGCAAGACCATTCCGACCAGTTCATCCAGCGCGCCGGATCACTGCGCTGCAAGTGCAACAGCGGCAGCGAGCACAGCTCGGCGGCTTTGCCGAACGGCCGATGCCGATCCAGCAGATCGGGGCTGCACACCGGCACCACGATTTCGGGCACCAGCAATTGCGACGGCCCTTGTGCCGGCTTGCGGTCAAGATGATGTGCAGGTCGACCTCACCGCGGCGGTCGTCGATTTCGTCCTGCCAGGTCAGCACGCGCAATTGCAGCTCGGGCATCAGGCGCCGAAGCGCATGCATGCGCGGCATCAGCCACAGCTTGGCGAAACCGAAGTCGGTGGCGATCGTCAACAGGCGCTTGTCTTCCTGGGGGCGAACCTGCGCGGTGGCCTGATTCAGTGCATCCAGGCTGTCGCGCACCGTTTGGTAAAGCCGTTCCCCCTCATGGGTCAGCTTCACGCCGCGATGCAGCCGCTGGAACAACGAAACGCCCAAGTGCTCTTCCATGGCACGCACGCGCTGGCTGATCGCGGGCTGCGTGGTACCGAGTTCTTCAGCCGCCGGCGTGAAATTCAAAAGCCGCGCGGCCGATTCGAAATAAACCAGCGACTGAAGTTGCGGAAGATTTCGATAGGAGTTCAGCATGGTGTCCCAAGGTCAAGCGCAAGCGCGCCACGGGCATCGGGCGCCGGCCGCGAAAGTAACAGGCACGGCGGGGTGCCTCCAGTGAGATCTTTGGATATGGATATGCGAGAGACAGGTGACCCATGAAGGTGTGGCTTCAACGGGCCGCGGCCATTGGCTCGGAGGTCATCGCGACCAGTGCGCTAAAGCATGTTGATGGCTTCACCCGCGTCTGGCCTTCGCTGCTCGCGGTCGCGGGTTATGCGGCTGCGTTTTACTTCTTGTCGCTGTCGCTGCGGGGCATTCCGCTGGGTGTCGCGTATGCGATCTGGTCGGGCATCGGCCAGCCCTTGATCGCGCTGTCGGGCTGGGCGCTCTATCGGCAATCGCTCGATCTGCCGGCGCTGATCGGGATCGCGTTGGTCGCGGCCGGGGTGGTCGTGATCGGTGTGTTTTCGCAGTCGGTGCGGCAGTGAAGGCTCGGATGTGAAATGGGGCAGCATCGAGCTGCCCCATCAAAGGGAATCAAACGGATTCAGAAGGCCGAGCGGGAAGCGGCAGCTTCAGCGACCGGCGTTACCCATCACGGTGCGGGCGCGGTCAGCGTCGCCTTGAACGAAGCGGCCAGATTGTCGAAGCCTGCGGTTGCGAGGTTCGGCGTGTCGGCGCTCAGGTCGACGGTCTTGCCGCCGTAATTCGACAGTTCATACAACGAGAGCTTGTAGCCGGCGGTGATCTTCACCGACGAGATGCGGTGATTCCACGCGGTACCGACCCATGGGGTGCTGCTTTCACTTTGCAGGCAGAAGCCTTCGCCCTGGTAGTTCGCCTGGTCGAAGAAGCACACCACCAGCACCGGCTTGGCGGGCTTGGGCGGAATTTGCGGTGCGGAGGGTCGGGCGGGCGGTGCGGGCAGCGTTGGACGTGCCGGTGGTGCCGGGCGGGCGTGAGCGGTGGGCAGCAGGGCGGCGATCGCAAAGGCACAGGCCAGTGCGCTCAGTGCATGTCTTGATGTCTGGATCATGGATGATTCCTCGTTGATGAGCGCGGCGGGCACGCTGGGCGTGCACTGCATCAGGGTTGAATCGATTCCTTCGGGTGATCGAATGAATGCCCACCGCAAGCACGCTGCCGCACCACAGATGCTAGGGCGCGCGGGGCGGCATCGAGTGACAGAACGCTCCGTGCCTGCGAAGAGGCTCAGCTTCGATGGCGAGGTAGAGACCGAGAGTTGCTAGCTCGGTGGTGATACCGATCGGCATCGATTGCGATCAGGCAAGAACTCGGGGTTTAGCTGCGTCGTTATGACGTTAGCTTGTCGAGCATTTTGTTACGCTATCGACAGATGGATGGTGTGATGTCGACTGCCGTCAGCTGCCACGAGCTGCCATCAATAGCCGAGCCAGGCCATCAAAGGCCCATGCGTTGCCGTTCGCAATGCGCGTACTCGTCCGCGTTTCTGTGTCACTCGTCTTTTGAGTCCTCAAAGAGAATCAAAAAAAATGAGAACGGGCACCATCGCTGGTGCCCGTTGCGGGGTCGGCATCGAGTCTTGCGAGCCCGAAACTCTCTTCAGCAAGGCGGCGTCATTCGATGCACGACGCCTCGCAAGTCACTTCAGTTGATGCTCAGTGTGTAGCGGCCGGAGGTGCTGCCGGTACCGCCTGAGTAGAACTTCGGACGCACATACAAGCTGGCCGCGGTGCTGCCATTGTTGGTGACGGACACGCTGTCAACCTTGCCCTTGCCGTTTTCGCTCAGGTCCACTTGCGAGCCACGACTGTCATAAACATACAGGTCGTAGTCGGACGACGTGTTAGGCGTCAGCTTGATGGTGACGCTCTGACCTGCAGGCACGCTGACCTTGAAGTAGTCGATGTCGCTGCTGCTGGAAAAGTAGCCATTGATCGTCGAGCCGATGGTCACGGGTTGTGCGGTCGACAGGCTGCTGTTCGGCTCCACTTCATTGCCGGTCGACGGAGTAGGCGTTGGTGTTGGCGTCGGGGTAGGCGTTGGCGTTGGCGTCGTGCCGTCACCGCCAGCTGCGTCGATCGCTGCGCTGGCATCCACAATGCCGGCGCCGCAACCACTGCACGAGACCGGGAAGGGGCGTGCCGACGAAATCAGCTTGGCCTTCACTTGATCTGGCGTCAGCGACGGATTCGCCGACAGCATCAGTGCGACCACGGCAGCCACGTGCGGTGTGGCCATCGAGGTTCCCGCATAGGCGGCATACCCGTCAGCGCCTGGGCCCTTGGTGCCGGTGTTGATGGTCGACAGGATGTCATCGGCGGCAGAGCCGTCAGCCGAACCGCCGGGGGCGGCAATGGTGACCAACGAACCGAAGTTTGCATACGCGGTCGCCCGTCCGCCATCACGGCCGACGGCAGTGACGTTGATCACGCCAGCGCAATTGCCTGGCGTGGCGGTCGATGCATTGGCGCCTTCGTTGCCGGCCGCGACCACGACCACGGTGCCGCGACCGCGGGCCGAGTTGATGGCGTCTTGATAGGTGCGCGAGCAGGAGGCCGTACCGCCCAGCGACATGTTGATCACACGTGCAGGCGTCTGATTGGTCGGAACACCGGGTACCGAGCCGCCCGAAGCCCAGACGATCGCGTCAGCGATGTCAGACAGATTGCCGCCGCATTTGCCGAGCACGCGCACCGGCAGGATCTTGGCGCCGAAAGCGACACCGGAGACGCCGGAGCCGTTGTTCGTCACCGCAGCAATGGTGCCGGCCACATGGGTGCCGTGCCAGCTGCTGTTTTCGATCGGGCAACCCGAGAAACCGTTCGAACGGTCGGCGGAGGTGATCCAGTCACCGGGGTCGGACGCGTCGCTGTCCCGGCCGTCGCCGTCATTGGCGCCTGCCGCGTCAGAGACGAAGTCATAGCCCGGCAGGATGTTGGCGGCCAGGTCAGCATGGCGGGTGTAACCCGTGTCGAGCACGGCGACAACCACGCCGGTGCCGGTCGATTTTTCCCAGGCGGCAGGCAGGTTGATGCCAGCGCGGCTGTCGAAATAACCCCATTGCTGTTGATAACGGGTGTCGTTCGGAACAAACATCGCGTGCAGGCGAATGTCCGGTTCAGCGTATTCAACCGTCGGGTCGGATGCCATCAGATCGCGGGCCAACTGGCTCACTTCTTCATTCGGCAGCGCGCGTGACAGCTTCACGACATGCGCATTGGAGCGGCCGACACGAAGCAGCTTCAATTCGCCGCCCACGCGTGATGCAATCGTTTGCGCACTGCGACGGTGCGCCGCTTGGGCGGTTGTCGTCGATGCGATTGATGCCGTTGCGCCACCTGCGGTGCTGCCGGTACTTTCACGGTATTTGATGATCATCCGATCCGTCGTGGCCGACGACGTCGGTTCGAACGCGGCCGATGCTTGAAGTGAACCCAACCCGGAAGTTGCAGCTTGTGCAGCCAACGGTGCTGCCAAACCCAGCGCAATCACAAGGCCTGCAACCGCCGGCATGCCAAGGTGGCGCTTATCTTTCGATCTCATGTGTCGTCCTTTGAAGCGAACCATTAACCATTGATAGTGACGGGACCCGGCATTGCAGCATCTGTGCCAGATGCAAAGCCTGATTTTCAACAGGCTTGCAATTTCGCCGACACACCCGGCCTGCTCGACAGTTCGATGCAGAACCAGGCGCTTTTTCAATCTAAGTGGAAAGCCTCAGGTGAATGTCACGGAATGTTGCTGAGAAGATCGACGGCTCACTGAACGAACGTGCACAAGTTCCACGCGTCGCTGACGGGTGGAGCGGGATCGGCACTGAGGCCGCAGATCGATCGCGGACCGGTGGCTGGGGCCAGCTCAGAGCGCGGGAGCATAAGCAAGAAAAAGCAGGCGCGCACCACGCGGAAAAAGCCTCAATGATTTCTGTGTCAGAAAAATAGCCGTGCGTTGCAGCTCATTTGTCTGTGTCCAGAGATTGTTGAAGTGCCCCTTGTCTGCTGTATGGCTTTATGTGTCTGGACGCAAACCTGGCTGTGGGCGAGGGGCGACCGGTCATGAAAGAGGCCGTCCACCCGAAGGCGACGACCTGACGATCCTGGCCGAGGGTAATGCGCACACCTGTGTCGTTATGGGGCCCAGGCGCTGTCGATCGACCAACTGGTGTCGGCCTCGAACGAGGTCGGGACGTTCCGTGCATCGCCGCCGCGCCCATCGGCAATCCAGACTTCCGAGGCGTAGTGGCGGATGAAGCGGGCCGGGAAGTTGTAGGCCGCCAAGCGGACACCGCCTCGCTGGCCCACCGAGCTGCAGAAGGTGGCGTCCTGGCGGAAGACATCGCTGTCTTGCAGCCGATCGCGGCGAACACGCGAGTTCGCATGGCGCAGGTATTCGCCGGGGAAGTTGCGTGACTCGAAGGAGTAGCAGCTGCTGTTCGCCAACCCGCTCACGATGCGCCAGCTGGCGTCGGCTTTCACGGTCGCCGAAGTGCTGTCGTTGACTACTTCGGTCACTGCCCATGATTCGTTATGCCGCAGGAAGCGCGTGTCGAAGCCGGGTGTCGTGACGCGCAGTGAGCGCAGCTGCGTGACCGGCAAGGGCACGCTGCTGCGCCACCAGCCCGCGCTCGGTGCCCACGAAGCATCGGCGCGGAAGGCGGTGGTGTCTTGCATAGGGTTCAGCCACACCTCTGCATTCATATGGCGCAGGTAGTGCCCCGGCAGGTTCTTCGATTCGAAGGACGCGCCGCCGCCATCGTCCAGGGCCTTGCGTGCACAGAAGGTGGCATCGGCTTGGAAGAGCACACTGTTGTCGTTGGCATCGAGCCGCAGGCGAAAAGATTGATGCCTCAGAAACCGGCCCGGCTGATTGATCGACTCGAAAGAAATGCAGTTGGCATCGGCCAGACCGCTGACGACTTTCCATGAAGCGTCCTGCTTCAGCAGGCCACTGCTGTTGGCGTTGACGGCTTCGGTGACGCCCAGATCGTCGGCCTGTCGCAGATAGCGCTCGCCGATGTTCGGCGTGACGGTTCGCAACGAATACGACTGCCCGAGGTTCAGCAGCGGCAAGCCTCCGACCAGCGCGATATTGGCCGCGCGCACGGCAGCGGTATCCATCTTGTGCACTTGGCGGTCATAGGTCAGGAAGCCATTCAATTCGTCTTCGACATCGGTGATCTCGGTGTACACGGCTGCGCTCAAACCCTTGGTGCTGGCCAGTTCGCGCAAGGCCTGCACTTGCCGCACATAGACATCGGTCAGCGTGGCCGCATCCGGGTACAGCACATAGCAGCAGGTCGAGGCCGGGTTCCAGAGATGGCCTTCGGTGCGCAGGCTGTTGCCGCCAAATTCGCCGAGCACGGCCGGGCGTTGAGCCTGATACGCCGGCGCCGACGGGCCGGGGTAGTCATGCGCGTCGATCAGATCGCCGACGCCAGCGTCGCCGGGGGCGAAGTTGATGCCGGAATGGGTGTTGATCAAACGGTTCGGGTCCCCGCTTTTGAAGAGACGGGCCATGCGGGCCATGTCGAAGTCACCCCAGCTCTCATTGAAGATGACCCAGCTGACGACCGAAGGCGATGAGCGGTGCTCATCGACAATCTCGCGGTCTTCCGCTTCGATGCGCGCACGCACAGAAGCGTTCGACTCGGCATCCCAGGCGTGCGGCATGTCTTGCCAGACCAGCAGGCCCAGCCTGTCGGCCCAATAGAACCAGCGTTGCGGCTCGACCTTGATGTGCTTGCGGACCATGTTGAAGCCCAAGTCTTTCGAGGCTTGCAGGTCGAACTTCAGTGCGTCATCGGTCGGTGCGGTGTACAGGCCATCGGGCCAGAAGCCCTGGTCGAGCGGGCCGTACTGGAACACGAACTTGCCGTTCAGCAGCGGGCGCGGCACCCCGGCGATCGTACCGACCGAGATCGAGCGCATGCCGGTGTAGCTCGTCACTTGATCAATGACCTGGCTGCCTTGTGTCAGCTCAGCTGTCACGTCATACAGGAACGGATCGGCCGGTGACCACAGGCGCGGCTGGACAATCGCGATCTTTGCTTCCTGGTTGACTGTGGCATTGCCGCGCGCCACGAGGCTCGCGCCCTGGAAGATCGAGATCGTGACGAGGTGGCCGGCTTCGATGTTCTCGCCGCGCGGAATTACGCGCAGCGTGTTGTCACTCAAGTTGGGCGTCATGTCGAGCCGGGTGATGTGGGGCCGCGCGACAGGCTCCAGCCACACCGTCTGCCAGATGCCGGAGCTCGGTGTGTAGAAGATGCCTCCCGGTGTGGCGCTTTGTTTGCCGAGCGCATCGCTGCCATCGGTCGGATCAAACGCAGCAACCACCAGCTCGTTGTTTCCGCCGTTCAGATAAGAGGTAATGTCAAAGCTGAAGGCGTCATAAGCGCCCGTGTGTTGGCCGACTTTCCTGCCGTTCACGTATACCGTCGCCTTGCGGTCGACCGCGCCGAAGTTCAGCACAACCTGCTTGCCGCCCCAACCGGTCGGAACGGTGAAACTGCGCTTGTACCAAAGGTTGCGCTCGCCCACGCGCTGAATGCCGGAGAGGTAAGACTCGACCGGATAAGGCACCAGAATCTGCGCTGCGTTGGCGGGAAAGGCGGGCGCGGTGTTCGGTGTCGCATCGGCGCTGACGGCGGAGCCGCCACCGAAGTAGCTCCATTTGCCATTCAGGTTCAGCCAATCTGTTCGGGCCAGTTGCGGCCGCGGGTACTCCGGTAGCGGCAACGGTGCCTGCAAGGCGGCGGTAGTCCAGGGCGTGGTCAAGCGCGCAGCGATGGCTAGCGCGGTGGTGCGTGTACCGTTAGCATCGGCCGGCAACTGGTTAGCTGTGATGTCGGCCGACCGGCCGCTCGAGCTGGTCGGGTTTGCCTTGCTTGTTGGGTTTATTGCCGTGTTTGCCTTGCTGACGGCCAACGCGCTGGTTGCCGAGGTGTCAGCATCCGACGATCCGCCGCAAGCGGCGCTCAGCAGCGGCACCAAGAGCGCGGCATACCTCAATCTGTTGTGCTTCATGAGTCTCTCCGATTTTCAGGGAAGGCAAGCGGCGCTCGACTGCCTGGTTATGCGATGGAAACAGGATCGTGCTGCAGCGTCAATCTCCAGAGCCAATGAGCTGCAGCCGCTTCACTGTGTCACGTACGAAATTTCTTGATATGGGTTTTTCAACTCGTCGCCGCAAACTCCGGTGGCCCGAATGGCGGCTGTCCGGG
>CAXTCD010000188.1:0-9989 GCA_964242145.1 uncultured Rhizobacter sp. | reverse complement strand
GGCAGCAGCGGTTCCATCCTTTTCCATTCACCTTCGCTCAACAGCTTTCTCGTCAGCTTCCGTATCCTCTTCTCGCCGTAAGTCTAATTGTTAACACGGCCTAGCGAGAGGATGACCGCAGATGAAGGCCACGAAGGCGTCTCAGGGTTTCAGCGTTGCACTGATGGACGGTTTGGCAGGTTCTCACCAAGCCTTGGCTACAGGGTGAGGTGAACGCAGCTTCTCTTGCTCGCGGCTGAAATCCAGCACCGTGTCAGCCCATCGAAGCGAGCCAGCCTGGCGAGAGAATCGCCGGCGGGCGCCTTGCCCGCGTGAGTTGCGGGCAAGGCTTTTTCAGCGTGGATAGCTCGAACTCAGGCGCTGCCTGTGCCGTTGTTCGCGTACTCTGCTTGTTAGGGTGCGTTCTTCTCGGCGGTGTTTTCGAACCCAAGCAAGCCGTCGAACTTGAAGCCGGGCTGCGGCTCCACGGTCTTCTCGCCGATCTTGATTTGTGGCGTCATCTGGTCGCCCGATTTCACCAAGTCGACCTGACCCTTTGCCACTTTCACGCCGCTTTCCAGCAAGAGCTTGTTGAGCCCTGCCTCCATGAAGCCAGACTGGCTGGCGGGATGCGGTGAGTCGCTGAGTTGGCTCAGGTCTTGATAGTGCATGTGGGCGGGGTCGATCACACCCGACGCGTCGCTCTTCAGGCCGTCCTTGGGGTGGGCGTTCGTTGGCGACGATTTGTCTGCGAGCGCTGCAAGAACGCTGCTCCCGGTAGAAGCTTTGCGCGTTTCAATCAGCAAGACGTTGGCGCCCCCGAGATGTGCCTTTATCGCCGCCATGGTGCTGTCGACGCCACCGCCCGAGATGAGAACAGCTGGCGTACCCGACTTCTGCGCGTCCTCGAAGTCTACGAGTGCATCTTTTAGCTCCTTGGGTGTCGAGATATTCGCTCCCAAGAAAAAGAGATGCTCTCCCGGAATACTCTTCGCACCGAGGCTCGCTTGTGGTCGAACCAGCGCCGAAAGACTGGCAGCGTTCTTAGGCGCAATGGTGGAACTCGGGCTGACGCGAGAGCTAAGATTGCCAATCGCACCCGGCACCGATGTGTTGACAGGGCGAACAGTGCGGGCAAGCCCGCCCGGGACTATTGCCGGTGTCGCGATATTCGTGACTCCGCCGACTGGACTGCCTATTTTTGTGCCTGGCATGTGAACTTTCCGATGGCGACCAAGATCGGCCGCAATCCCTGAAGATTAGGGGAACGAGGTCGAGCGTGATGAGGCTTGCGCGAATATGCGTAAAGAAAAACGAAAGTCACGAGTCGTCGCATTCATCGGATGGGATTTGCTTGAGCACCTTGCGCTGCGCCACCCACATGTCGGCGCCCCGCTTGCGCGTTATTTGCCGATTTCAGGAATTCGATGCCCGGCGTTGAGTGTCGCTTCGGCGACACCGTTGCAGCCTTGTTCGCGCAGGGCCGAGACGACGCCCGCGCGATCGCGCGCTTCCTTGTTCTGGCTCAGCTTCGATGCACCGACGATGCGTTCGACCCGAATTTCGATGCCGACGATCTCGGTGAGCAACGAATCAATGAACCCCGGTTCGGAGTCACCCATTTTCCAAGGCTTGGCGCCACCGGCTCGGGCTTCGTGCGCTCGGGTCAACTTCGCAAGAACACGCCGCAGGAACATCTCGTCATCCCGGATGCGAAGCTTCCCGTGGACATGAACGACCTGGTAGTTCCAGGTCGGGACCTGCCTGTGGAATTCGTGCTTGCTGGGGTACCAGTTCGGTGAGATGTAGGCATCGGCGCCTTTGAAGATCACCAACACTTCGTCGCCGTCTTGGTTGTCCGTCCAGACCGGGTTCGCGCGTGCCACATGGGCCTGAAGCGCACCATGAGGCCCCTCTTGAGGTGCCCATTCGAAAGGAAGGTGGGTCGCGCTCAGCCCACCGGCGCCATGGGTGACGAGCGCCCCCAGCGGATGGGCCTGAATGAGTCTTGTGATCTCTTCGGTGCGCACTTCCTGGAATGGATGCGGGACGTACATGGCGGCCAGGCCCTGGACGGGCGATTAAGATTGACACAAGATAAACTGTATATTGTCCTAGGTCAAAATGCCAATCAATGGTTTCACCGTGTTGGACATCGTCGAGAGCGTGAGGCAGCAAGTCCAATCGGGTGAGTTGCCACCGGGGCAGGTTTTGCCGCCGGTGCGAGATCTCGCCCTGCAGCTGGGCGTCAACCGCAACACGGTTGCCTCGGCCTACAAGCGGCTGAGTGACACCGGCCTGGCTGAAACACGAGGGCGTCTGGGCACACGCATCTGCAGCCACGCCACGCCGGGCGAGCAGGAGGGGCGCCAAGGGGCCTCACCGCTGGTGGATCTGGCCAGCGGCAACCCCGGCCCGCATGGGTTGCCGCAGGTGAGATGGATGTCCGCCGGTTTGTCGGCAACTCCAAGGTTGTATGGTGACGAGCCAATGAACCCGAGTTTGAGCGAGCTCGGGCGGCAGTGGTTTGAGCCGGATTGCCCACCCGCGCTGGAACTCAATCTCGCGCATGGCGCTGTCGACGCCATCGAGCGCCTTGCTGCGGCGCATCTGGTGAAAGGCGATCGCATTGCAGTGGAGGACCCATGCTTCCTCGGCACGATCAACGCGCTTCGCATCGCCGGAATGAATGCTGTCGGCGTTCCTGTCGACGCACAAGGCATGCGGCCGGATGCCTTGATGCAGGCGCTGAAGGCAGGCGCGCGCGTGGTGCTCATCACTCCGCGTGCACACAACCCGACCGGTTGCAGCTTGACGCCTGATCGGGCCGCAGAGATTCGTCGGGTGCTGGCACAGTTCCCCCTGGTGTTCGTGATCGTCGATGACCACTACGCTTTGTTGTCTGACGTGCCCTATGCGTCGGTCATTCCCGAGACCTGCACGAGATGGGCTGTGGTCCGGTCGGTGTCCAAGGCGCTGGGGCCGGACCTTCGCTTGGCATTCGTTGCGAGCGCCCCGATGACCTCGCAACGCCTGCGTCTGCGTTTGTCATCCGGCATGGGCTGGGTCAGCCATCTGCTGCAGGACCTCGTGGAGTCGTGCCTGCGATCGCAGGATGTGGCCGATTTGATCCAGCAGGCACGGCACGACTACCGGGCGAATCGGGAGGCTTTGGTTCATGCATTGCATGAGCAAGGCATCGAGGCCATGGCCGCGGACGGCTTCAACGTCTGGGTGCCGCTGGAGGCCGACAGCAACACCGTCGTGCTGGGCATGGCGAAACAGGGCTGGTTGATCCGGCCGGGCGAACCGTTCGGGGTCCAGGCCACGGCGCATGCATTGCGCATTACCGTCTCTGCGCTTGAGCCCGAGCAGGCTTTGCGTCTGGCAAGCGATCTGCGCCGGTGCCTCTGAGGTGAGGCGGCGCAGCAGGCCGACCCAAACAACGAGGAGGATGGCATGCAGTTGACGCACAGATTCTTCGGTCGGCAGCTGGCCGCGGCCGAGATGGCGCTTGATTCGAGCGCCACGACCGAATTGCTTCAACGCTGAACTCTGCGTGACGTGACCGCGTTAGATCGATTGCTGCCCTTGGCCGATGACGAGTCGAGGCAGCTCGCCCGGCATCATCTGCGGCGCGAACGCGACGGTCATACGCTGCAGCGCACGTCCTGGTTCATGCAGCCGACCTCCGCCTGGCGCGTCAGGGCCAAATTCAGTGGGCATCGCGCGCGCACTTTCGGCTGGGCTTCGAGCCTGACGCGCCATGTGCTGGCCGACCATACCCGTGCCCGACATGCTGCCAAGCGTGGCGGTAGCCAAGCCGAACCATCCAACGAACCACCCAATTTCAGGGCGGCTGTCGGATTGGGAAAGCCCGGGATTTAAAGGAAGAATGTGCGTTGCCGATAAAGCGGCATCGTGAATCAAACCTTCGTTCTGGACCTGCCGACGATCATCGTGGTGAACACGCTGATTTGCTTCATCGTGTCGCTGATGTTGGTCGTCAACCGGTTGACGCTTCGGCAAGTGACGGCCGGCCCGATCAGCTGGGCCACGGCCGATCTGTGCCTCTATCTGGCCAACCTGGCGCTTCTGCATGAACAGCGATCGCCGCTTCTGGCCGGGCTGAGGTTGTCGTTCGTCGATGGCGTGCCAGCGGGTGTCATCCCGGGTGCTTTCGTTGCTTCTGCGTTTTGGTGGCGCCGGCGTGCGCTGCTGAGGGTGGAGGGTCAACGCCTCAATTGGTATCGCGCGCCTTTGGAATCTTGCTGCATTTCAATTGCCTGGATGGCGCTGTCTTGGGGTGTGATCGATGACGGCGCCATCCGCCTGAGAGCCTTGGGCGCGGTAGTGGGAGTGGGATCAGTGCTTCTGATGCTGCCGCTCGTGCGCCTGAGCCGGCGCTATTGGGGCGCACGCGTGATGCTGACGATCACCTGCGTCACCTTTGTGATGATGATCTTGCGCGTGGCGGCTGTGGGTCCATTTGCCAACCCGAATGTCTCGGACGCTCTGGTCCGGGGGCTGCTGACGCAAATCGTCGTGAGCCTGTTGTTGACGCTGGGCTTCATGACCTTGCTGCAGGAGCAGGTGCGCCAGCAACTGGCCGAGTTGAGCACCAGCGATGCATTGACGGGCCTGCTGAACCGCCGTGGCTTGATGACGCTGCTTGAGCGCGACATTGAACGCGCTCATCGCGCCAAGCGCCCGCTGAGCTTGGTGATCTTTGACATCGACCACTTCAAGAAGGTCAATGACCGATATGGCCACGCGACTGGCGATGAAGTGCTGCGTGGCTTTGCCAGCAGGCTGACGAAGTATTCGAGGCGCGGTGATATCACAGCCCGTTGGGGCGGGGAAGAGTTCGTGATGGTGCTGCCCGATACAGATGTTGCGCAGGCCGTGCGAGTGGCCGAACGGGTGCGCAAAGAAACGCGGGCCAGCCCCCTGTGCGACAGGGCCGAGATATCGGTCACGGTCAGTGGGGGCGTCGCCGAATGTGTGCTGTCGCTGAATACGGCAGAGGACATCGAGCAGCTGATGCGCACGGCCGATGAACGTCTTTACAGCGCCAAAATGACGCGAGATCAGATTTGTGCCGGGCTTCGGGAGGGTGATAACGCATCACTTGAGCGTCATGTTGGTGCCGCAACGAGTGGGGGCGGAGAACTGGTCTCCTGACGGGTCTACTGATAGGGGCAGGCCGTCAGGCGCCGCGGTTTTCCATCCAGCGAACAACGTGGGTGCCGAAGCTGCCAGGTGCTTTCGCGCTGACGCCTGCGATGAGGTCAGACAGCTTCTGAGACGCGAGAACCTCTCGCATGCTCTTTTCGGCATTGAGCATGACCGAATGGACCGAGCACACCCCTCGGGTGGCCCAGCGTGGCGCCTGCCCGTCGAACACGGCGCATTGCGCTCGAACGTCCTGGCATTCGAAGAGGGGCTTGATGCCGTCGATGGCGTAAACGACATCCAGCACGCTGATCTGGTCTGCGTGCTTGGCCAAGCGAAAGCCCCCGTTTTTTCCTTCGATGGCAACCGTCAGGCCGGCCTTGCGCAGCTTGGTGAAAAGCTTGGCCACGTAGTCGTTCGACAGCCCTTGCAAATCGGCCAGATCGCGCACGCTGGCCACCGAAACGCCGAGCGGCGGGCCAGCCAGGTGCAGCAGGCAGTGCAGCCCATATTCAACGCCGACACTGATATGACTCAATCAAACTCCGAAGGCAGGAGGAGATTCAATCGTAGCTGACGCGGCTTATTTCGGGTCGAGCTTCACCAGGTCCTTGTCTTTGCTGTCGGCGACGAAGATCGCCAGCATCTTGGCGGGCTCGGTACTGCTCGCGTTGCCGCTCACGGTGTGGTGCGCGCCGGGTGTTTCCGTCCAGCTCTCGCCAGCGTGGAAGACTTGTTCCTTGCCATCGCCCAGGCGGCTGCGGATCGCCCCTTCCAGCACATAACCGACGACGAACGATTTGCCATGGCGATGGGCTGGCGTTGTGCCGCCGGGCGGATAAGTCACGACCAGCGCGGTCAGCGTCTTGCCGGGCACGTTGGCGATGGCATGAGCGAAGGCCGGTGCGACCGTCTCGCGCGGTGCTTCGGCATCGGCTGCGTGGACGACGCCAGAAGCGGCAAGGGCTGCGGCACCAATTAGCCGCGCGAGATGGGTGTGTCTACGGTTCATCTGAATTTCCGAGTTGAAGGAACGAATCAAGGCCCTGATTCCTTCAGGCCTGTAGGCTGTGCCCAAAGGGTGACACAGTCAAACTAGGATTGTATGAGTCGTAGATTGGGTGTCAATTGCCATCGCAGCACAAGGCTCATCAACAAAGGTATCCGCGCGAGTCGGGCTTGTGGTTACCCGAAAGCCGAGTGCTTGTGAAACTTGACTACGACTCATATAGTCGTAGTCATTTTTCCCCTCATGAACTCACACGGCGTGCCTGCACCTTGATCGATAAGGCTGCGTCGCAGCCGTGGCGTCAGGGGGCCTTGAAGTATTTCGCCGCATCAGCGGCCCATGAAGGGCAGAGTCAACACAATGGCAAAACGTATCTTGGTGGTGGGCGCTGGTTTCGCAGGCATGTGGAGCGCATTGGGCGCTGCCCGTGCGTTGAACGGGGCGAAGCAGAACGATGGTTCGGTCGAGATCGTGGTGATCGCACCGCAGCCGAACCTGGAGATTCGCCCCCGCCTTTATGCACGCCCGGTCGATGACATGAAGGCGCCGCTGGCGGCGGTGTTCGACGCGGTAGGCGTTCGATTCCAGCCAGGCTGGGTGCAGGCGATTCGCACTGGCACGCAGGAGGTCGACGTGATCGATGCTGCCGGTGTGCTTTCCACCCTGAGCTATGACCGGCTCGTGCTGGCGGCAGGCAGCCGCGTTTTTCTGCCACCGGTTGCTGGGCTGCGTGAACACGCCTGGAGCGTCGATCAGTTCGATGAGGCGGTCGAACTCGAGCAGCATCTGCAAAGCCTGGCCAGCCTGCCGGCGACGCGTGCACGTAACACCGTGGTGGTGGTGGGTGGCGGATTCACCGGCATCGAGACTGCCGCCGAAATGCCTTCGCGCCTGCGCGGTGTTTTCGGGCCCGAAGCCGATGTTCACGTCATCGTCATTGAACGCGCTGATGCGATCGGCCCCGATCTCGGCCCGGGCCCGCGCCCTGTGATCGAGAAAGCGCTGCTAGCCCAAGGAGTGAGCTGGAAGGTGGGCGCTGCAGCCGAGGTGATCGATGCCAACGGCGTGGTCACCTCCAGCGGCGAGCGCATCGACGCGTTGACGGTGATCTGGACGGCCGGCCTGCGTGCCACCTCGTTGACCGAACAGATCCCAGGCCAGCGCGATGCCGTCGGCCGTTTGCATGTTGACTGCGTCCTGCAGGTGATTGGCGTCAAGAACGTATTTGCTGCGGGCGATGCAGCGCGCGCCGCGACCGATGACGCAGGAAACTTCGCGCTGATGTCATGCCAGCACGCGATGGCCTTGGGTCGTTCGGCTGGGTATAACGTGGTGGCCGACCTGTTGGCGCTGCCCAAGATTTCTTACCGCCAGCCGAGGTACGTCACCTGCCTGGATCTCGGTCCCTGGGGTGCGGTTTATACCGAAGGCTGGCAGCGCGAGGTGCAATCGGAGGGACTCGAAGCCAAGGCTTTGAAGCTTCAGATCAACACCGAGCTGATCTACCCGCCGCGGCCCGATCGCGAGGAGATCTGGATCGCCGCCGACCCGCGCCGGGTGGTGGTGGCCTGATCGGTGGAGGGATTCAGGCGCGTCGTACAGCCGCGTTGAATTCATCCTGTTCGAGCGGTAGGCTGCCTCGCTGCAAGCCTCAGCGGCGCTTTGCCCAAAGCAGGTAGCGATCGGTTGCCGAGATAGAACCAGGCGACGAGGGCGGGTGTGATCGCAACCGACCCCATCCAATGGACCGCGGCGCCTATGCCGACGACGGCCAGTCAACTGATCATGATCATGTAATAGCGAATCAGAAACTGCCGTACATCTTCCTCGGCAGCCTGATCGGGCCGCACCCGGCCTTTGCCGAGCACTCAAAATAAATGGATAGAGCCCGTTCTGCCTTCTGCGTCTGGCTTGAGGCTGAAGCCTGCAAGCCCATTGAAATAGCCCATTTGCACTCCTGAAAACCTCATTTGATAAGAGCGCGTTTTTTACAGCCAGCGAGGCGATAAATCCGCTGGTGCTTGCCGGGCATATTTCATCTTATTTGCCGGCGTCGGCCACCTTGACGAAAAAGTCATAGATGCCGTGCTCGCCCAGTTTCCTGGCGTTGGCGAGTTCGCCTTCGCGGGTCGCGTAGGTGACCTTGCCATCCGAAGCCAGCACCGCGACGGCTGGAATGCCTTTTTTCAGTGGCACGCCATACGCTTCGGCGATCTCGACGTTGTGGTCGAAGCGCCCGACATTGACTTTGACAACCTTGAAATTTTTCTCGATCAGCGGTGCGTTGGTCTCGCCCTTGAACGCGGCGTCGAGCAGCTTGCAGTCGCCGCACCAGTTGGCACCAAAGACGACGAGGACCGGGACATTGGCTTTCTTCGCATCGACAAGCGTGGCCTGGATCTCGGCCTTGGCGTCTGCGGCTTCGTCATAGGGAAGCGATGCGGCCAAGCTCAATGAACTCAATGCGATCAAAGCGGTTGCGACAAATGCACGCATGGGGAAACTCCTGGTGGGTGGGTTCCGGCTAACACGATGGCCGGGCGAGCTAAGTATCCGAGAAAGGCGGGTCGGGCTTGGGGCCGCGGGTTGGTGCGGGCAGGCCTGAGTTTCAGGCCCATCAAGCCGGTATCAGGTGGGCAGGTGGCAAGCTAGCCCTTGGCTGAAATCACATCGGTCGCGGCGCAGCAGCGTGGAGGGTTGTCTCAACCCACGAACAGCCGGGTGAGCGGCTGGCAGAGATAAGAATGTATTCATCGGATAACGGTACGGGGTTGGTTTAGCCAGGGCAAATGAGAATTCATGGGATCGTTATCTGGTCTGTGCGTCGGCGTTTGACCAATTCGCCAAGACTGTTGGCAGCGGTCGAGAGCGAAGGCGAGGACTGCGAAGCTGGGGTGCTTGATGCGCTCGGCCTTCGTCAACCGACGCGCTTCGGTGGCCCGTAGGCCCGCAGCCAGCCTTCGCGGTCAACGATCCATTGTGCGCCATCGAACGAGCCCGCGCTCAGCCCGGCCGCATGCGCCTAGGCCGCGCCGCGCGGTGGTGTCGTCGATTGCATCGGCGATGCCCGGGCACCGGCCGCGCAGCTCGGCCACGCGACGCAGCGCCTGTGGCCCTCGCAAGCACGATGGCGTCGAGCCTGAGCATCGGTTGCAGCCGTTCTGACCGTCGGCTTGATGCGCCCGCGGGCACGTGCTGGACGAGAAGCTGTGATTCGCCGTGATGTCGACGCGCTGCTAGAAGACCGGGTTGCTCACGACGACTGTCTGTCTGCCGGCCTTGCATGCCCAGCCCGGCGCAGACCGTTATCGCCAGTACCTGCTCTATCGCGATCCGCAGGCGCGCTGCACGGCAGCCAGCAAACGCCACATGATTGGCGGCTGGTTTGTGCCGCAGCGCAGGGTCGTAACCTGTGGCACCGGCCCGCTGGCGCGCTATGTCTCGCAGGAGCTGCACGAATGGCTCGACCCGAAGGTCGAAATCCATATGCGCGAGATGGCACTGCGGCCTGGGCCGAAGCGGGTTTGCCGCTGGTCGCCCGCACAAACCATTACCACTTTCACCCGTCAGTGGTACTTAAATGGTATTCGGGTGAGTAGAGTCAAATTGTTCGCCCTAGCTCTGCGTCATTCGTGATCGCAGCTGAGCGAAAACCCGACCACAGTAGTGCCGGAATGCCCAACCGGCCGCCCATCTGGAGATCCACATCCATGCCAGCCATTGCGTCTACCACCCGCTCACGCCCGCGCCACTTGCGCCTGGTGAGCATGCTTACCGCGCTGCTCGCGGCCTCGTCGATCTACGCGGCCAGTTATCCCGCTTGGCA
>CAXTCD010000187.1:0-10021 GCA_964242145.1 uncultured Rhizobacter sp. | reverse complement strand
GAGTTGCTCGAGACGACTGAAGCGGTGCTGCCCGAGCACCGGGAGCGGTTGTATCCGCCGACGGTGACGCTTGCGATGTTCATGAGGCAAGTGCTGGAGGCCGATGGTTCGTGCCAGAAGGCCGTCAACGGGTGGGCTGCACAGCGCGCAGCCGATGGGCTGAGCGCTTGTAGCGTTCGCACCGGCGGCTACTGCAGGGACCGCCAGCGTCTGCCTCTGGAGAGGGTCAGTGCGCTCACCCGCCAAACGGGCCAGTTGCTCAGCCAGAAGGCGCTGAGGCAATGGCGCTGGCGCGGTCTTGCGGTCAAGCTGGTGGATGGCACCGGGCTGTCGATGCCCGATACGCCGCAGAACCAAGCGGCGTATCCCCAGCCCTGCTCGCAGGCCCGGGGCGTCGGCTTTCCGCTGGCGCGCGGGTCATGGTGATTTGCCTGGCCACCGGTGCTGCACTGGATACGGCGATCGGGCCGCATCAGGGCAAAGGCAGTGGAGAACTCGGCCTGGTGCGCCGCCTGCTCGATGGCTTCAACCCAGGCGATGTGATGCTCGCCGATGCGCTGTACTGCAACTACTTCCTGATCGCCACACTGATGGCCCAAGGCGTGGATGTGCTGTTCGAGCAAAACGGCTCGCGCATCACCGACTTCAGGCGAGGACACTCGCTGGGCACGCGCGATCACATCGTGCGATGGCCCAAGCCGGCCACACGCCCCGACTGGATGACGCCCGAGCAATACGCCTGCGCCCCCGATGAGATCACGCTGCGCGAAGTCAAAGTCGCCCACCAAGTGCTGGTCACCACGCTGCTCGATCAGCGTCGGGTCAGCAAGGCTGATCTCTCGGCGCTTTACTCGCGGCGCTGGAACGTCGAGCTGGACTTGCGCAACCTCAAGACCACGACGGGCATGGATGTGTTGAGCTGTCAGACGCCGCAGATGAACGACAAGCCGCTGTGGGTTCACTTGTTGGCCTACAACGTGATCCGACTGCTCATGGCGCAGGCCGCCTGCGATGCCAACGTGGACCCGCGCAGCCTGAGCTTCAAGCACACGGTGCAGTTGTGGACAGAGTGGACAACGCGAGGCCTTTGCACGGCGAATGATCGCCAGCGGCTGTTCGCATCGATCGCTCAATGCAAAGTCGGTCACCGCCCCGGACGTATCGAGCCACGAATGCGAAAGCGACGGCCCAAATCCTATCCTTGGTTGAAGATGTCGCGTGCTCAGGCTCGCCGACAAGTCATGAACTACGGTCACGCACCTCGGCCAAAGTAAGTGCCATTCGCGTTAAGAGGGCTGCCTCACGATGCAGGCGATCGTCGGCTGCAGTTGAAAGCGACTGGCACTCAGAAACGTCAGGAAACCGATTTGCGGGCTTGTCCTACAGCGGGACGAACTGGCTCGCGTGACACTGATCTCATGAAGAACGAACCCAGCCAGCTTGAAATTTCTTTGCAAGCCGCAGCGAAGGCGCTGCGGCTGCTGCACTTGGCGATGTTGGAGTTGCAATGCGAGTTGATCGAGCTGGAGCGCCGTGATGGCGGCTTGGTGGCGCAAGGCGCACAGGCCGTGACCGGCGACTTGCTGACTTTGCTGCACCGCCCGATGACCTCCATCAGCGTGCGCGAACGCAACTGAGTGGCTGCTTGACGGGGCACCGAGTGCGGCCGAGCCAGCGGCCGCCTCGACCAAGAGGTAACCGCCTATTTCAACCGCTCAGGTGATGCGGGTCGGGACGGCTTCGTGCTCCTTCCAAAAGCACGACGGTGGTCGACCGGATCAAGCCGGTACGGTACTCGGCCATAACGGTTCGCGGTCGTGGGCCAGGACGGTGGCGCCTTGGTGGCATTCCGGGCCACGATGCACCATAAGAAAGCGATCAGCCATCTGACGGTGCTGGATGCCGTGCCGATCATCGATGCGCTTGACCTGGGCACTGGACGTGCGCGGTCGCACTGTCGACGGCGGGTAATTTGGCCGAAGAGTCCGCGCAGGAGCTGGCCGCCGAGCTGAGGGCGTTTTGGCGCTTGCCGGCTTGATGAGGGCGGTGTGTTCGTGATCGCCGAACGGCTTCCACGGCCGGCGCTCCCGATGTCGAGTTGATGCTGAATTCTAAGTGGCAGAAGCCCTCCGCAAACCAGGCTGCTATGCGCCCCATACCCGACTGAACAGCGCCTGAGTGGCCGATGCCTGCGGCCTTGCGACAATGCGGGCATGCGCGTCCTATCTGTCATCCCGCCGATGACCCAGCTCAACACCCCTTATCCGTCCACGGCGTACCTGACGGGATTTCTTCGTTCACGTGGCGTCGATGCCGTACAGGAAGACCTGGCCCTCGCGCTGGTGCTGAAGCTGTTCTCGACCGAAGGCCTCGATGCGCTGTGTATCTGCATCGATGACTTGCCGGCCCTGCGGCGCACGCCACTGGTGGCTGCGTTCAGGGAGCGCTTTCGTCAATACCGGGCCACGCTGCCGCAGACCATCGCTTTTCTGCAAGGCCGTGACCCGACGCTGGCACACCGCATCAACACACGCAACTTCCTGCCCGAAGGGGCGCGATTCAGTGCGCTCGATGTGTATGTCGATGAAGACGGCGGCGACCCTTTGGCCTGGGCCTTCGGCGCGCTCGGCCTGCAAGACCGTGCGCGCCATCTGGCCACGCTGTACCTGAACGACCTGTCGGATGTGCTGCGCGATGCGGTCGACCCGCGTTTCGAATTCGTTCGCTATGCCGAATCGCTCGCGCAAAGCCAGCCCACCTTCGATCCCTTGGCCGAGGCCTTGGCCCAGCCGCTGAATCTGGTTGATGCGACCTTGCGCGAGCTGACGCTCGATGCCGTGAAGCGCCATGTGCCGCAACTGGTGCTGGTGTCGGTGCCATTCCCCGGAGCGGTGTATGCGGCTTTTCGCATCGCGCAGACCCTCAAGGCGCACGACCCGTCGATCCGCATTGCGCTCGGCGGCGGCTTCGTCAACACCGAGCTGCGTGAGCTGTCAGATCCACGCGTGTTCGACCATTTCGATTTCGTGACGCTCGATGCCGGCGAGAGGCCTTTGCTCGCGCTGCTGGAGCATGTGCAAGGCAAGCGTTCGGTGCAGCGGCTGGTGCGCACCTTCGTGCGCCAGGCCGACACCGGGCTGGTTCGCTACGTCAACATGGTGGAGCCGGACATCGCCTTTGCCGAGGTCGGCACGCCGACCTGGGACGGCCTGCCGCTGGACCGTTATCTTTCGCTGCTCGACATGCTGAACCCGATGAACCGACTGTGGTCGGACGGTCGCTGGAACAAGCTGACGGTGGCGCACGGCTGCTACTGGAAGAAATGCAGCTTCTGCGATGTCAGCCTGGACTACATCTCGCGCTATGAAGGCGCATCGGCTAGCACGCTGGTTGACCGCATGGAAGCGATCGTGCGTGAAACCGGGCAGACCGGCTTTCACTTTGTTGACGAAGCAGCACCGCCGAAGGCTTTGAAAGCATTGGCGGCCGAACTGCAGCAGCGCCAATTGGCGGTGTCTTGGTGGGGCAATGTGCGCTTCGAGAAGTCGTTCAGCCCGGAGTTGTGTCAGCAGATGGCCGACAGCGGCTGCATCGCCATTTCAGGTGGACTGGAAGTGGCTTCCGATCGCTTGCTGACCTTGATGAAGAAGGGTGTTTCGGTCGAGCAGGTGGCACGGGTGACGCGCGCTTTTACCGATGCCGGCATTCTTGTGCACGCTTATCTGATGTACGGTTTTCCGACCCAGACCGTGCAAGACACCGTCGATGCCCTCGAGTACGTGCGCCAACTGTTCGAAGAGGGCTGCATTCAATCCGGCTTCTTTCATCGATTCGCCTGCACCGTGCATTCACCGGTCGGTTTGAACCCTGAAGAATACGGCGTGACCTTGCAGCCGCTGCCGCCGGTCAGCTTCGCGAAGAACGACATCGGCTTCATCGATCCGACCGGCGTGGATCACGACGCGTTGGGCGTGTCGCTGAAGAAGGCGCTGTACAACTTCATGCACGGCATCGGGCTGGAGGAAGACGTGCGCAGCTGGTTCGACTTTCCGGTGCCTCGCACGAAGGTGGCGCGGCACCGCATTGCACGGGCGCTCGCGGTGCGCAGCTAAGGGCGGGCCGCGCATCGCGGCCGCATCACGGCCGCATCACGGTAAATTCGGCCCGCCTGACAAGTCGACAGTGGCCAACGCAGGATCGACGCCGGGTTGTGCCAGCACGCTGTCGACGAGGGAGCGCATATGGCTTTCTTCGAGCGGCTTTGGAAGAATGATGTCGAAGCCGGAGTCGAGCGCTTCGGCGCGTTCAGAGACCTGCATCAAACCGCTCAGGGCGATCAGCACCAGCTTGTTGCGATCTCCGCGGGCCAGGCGCAACGCGCGGGCCGCCTTGAAGCCGTTCATCACCGGCATGTGGAGGTCAAGAATGATCAGCTGCGGGTCGAAGGCGGCGGCGCGGTCCAGGGCTTCCTGGCCGTTGTAGGCGGTCTGAACCTCGTGCGCTTCGTCTTCGAGCATCGCAGCGAGCGAATCAGCGCTGTCGACGTGGTCGTCAACGACCAGGATGCGCGAAGGCAAAGGCATGGAGTTCTCCCTGAGCGGAACAGAGGAGAGCGCCTCATGCCGCACAAGCAGGCGGTCAGACGCTCACGCATTTACAGGATCATCGTGGCCGGCTCGTCATAGAGACAGGGGACAGGCACACCGGGCGGCATAGGCACTGACGCGGATTGAGCGTAGGCCACTTCCTACATCAAAGTGGTTAGGCGGTACTCATGCAGGCAAGATACCGCTTGCCAAGCTGCCCGCCTAAGGAACCGAGGCCGCCCCTGCCTGGCGCGGAGAATGCGCTCCAGCAGGGAATTAGGCCGGATCAGGCCTCGGCGGTTTCGCGCTCGCTCGACGGCAGAGCTTCGAGTGCGTCCAGGCGCTGCTCTGAGCGGTATAACTGGGATTGGCTGGCAACGGCTGCGGCAAAAGCGCGCAAGGCTTCGTCGTTGCACAGATAAACGCCGCCAGCGATGGCACGGCTTTTACGCAGGCCGCAAGCGCTGGCGATTTGTTCGATGTCCAGGTGGGGGGCAGTATTCAGCATGGAAAGCCTCTCAAGACAAGGGAAGGTTGATTCAGAGGCTGCGGGGATCAGGGTAGTTGCCTAGCCGTTTTTCGCAGCCTCTGTGCTATGGATTCGTACCTTCCTAGAAGCAACTGTCGTACCCGGTAGGTGAACAAGCTCACGTCAGAGATGGCCGAAGAGTTTCGGGCTGCGGCCAGCACAAAGAAAAATCATTCTGGCTTCGCGTGAAGCGGCCGGCCGATCAGCCGAAGCAGCTCGCGTGGGTCGGCCGGCTTGACCAAATGGTGATCGAAGCCGGCTTCGAAAGCGCGCGCCAAATCTTCCTTTTGCCCATAGCCAGTCATTGCGATCAGCGTGGCGTGCTGGGTCTGCGGCAGTTTGCGCATGCGCTTGCAGACCTCGTAGCCGGTGAGCATCGGCAGGCCGATGTCAAGCACCACGATTTCGGGCGAGAAGGTCTCGACGCACTCGAGCGCCTTCAGGCTGTCGTACACCGCGTGGGCTTCGTGGCCTTCCATCTGCAGAAACTCGGCCACGCTTTCCGCGGCGTCGCGGTTGTCGTCCACGACCAGCACCCGGCGCGGCAAGGCCGGGCCGCTCAGCGCGGCCGCGGCCGGAAGCTCAGCCGTCGGCGAAGGGGCCACGCTTGCCGGGTGGGCCGACTGAGTCGAGTCTGCGGTGCTTGTGTTCTGCACCTGAGCCAATGAGGTCGGCAAGGCCAGCGGCTCGGCGCAAGGCAGGTAGACGCGGAACTCCGAGCCCTTGCCCAGCCCGTCGCTCTTCACGTCGATGCGGCCTTCATGCAATTCGGCCAGCCGCCGCGCGACCGTCAGGCCGATGCCCAGGCCCCCCTGGCTGCGGTCGAGCGCGCGCGAGCCTTGTGCGAACAGATCGAAGATCCGCGACAGCAGGGTCGAGTCGATGCCGATGCCGTTGTCGCGCACCGTCACGACCGCTTGGCCGCCTTCGCGGGTCAAGGCCACTTCGATGTGGCCGCCCGGGTCGGTGTATTTGGCCGCGTTGTGCAACAGGTTGGACAGGATCTGCGCCAGCCGCGCCGGGTCGCCATGCACTGGCACCGCTTCGCCCGGCATCGAGATCGCCAGGGTCAGGCGGCGGCTGTCGATCGTGGGCTGCGTGGTCTCGACGCTTTGCGAAACCACGCTCTGCAGCGCGAGCGGCTCCAGGTGCAGCACGACCTTGCCTTCGCTGATGCGGGCCACGTCGAGTAGCTCATCGACCAGCCGGGTCATGTGGCTGACTTGTCGCTCCATCACGTCGGTCAGGCGTTTGAGCTGCAGGTGTTCTGGCGGCGCGACCAGCCGCACTACCTCCAGCGCATTGCGGATCGGCGCCAGCGGGTTGCGCAGCTCATGGGAGAGCATCGCGAGGAATTCGTCCTTGCGCTGGTTGGCGTACTGCAGCTCGGTTTCGGCGGCACGCCGCTCGGCGATTTCGCCTTGCAGGCTGCGGTAGAGGTTGGCATTCTCGAAGGCGATCGCGGCGCGGCTGGCCAATTCGTCCAGCGCGGCCCAGTCCGATGACGCGAGGCCCTGGTCGGCGGTTTCGGTGCCGACCACCAGCACGCCCAGCACCCGTTCGCCGACGCGCAGCGGCACCGCACTCGCCGCATCGAGCTTGATCGCGGCGGCCAGGCCGAAACGCTGGGGCGACAGCGCTGCGACCGCTTCTGGCGCGAGCTGCATGCGGGTGTCTCCGATCAGCGCCTGCCGAAGCGCGTGCCTCACCGGCGAGGGCAGCGCATCGTGATCGGTGTCGGCGAGTTCGCAGCTCAGCTGCCCGGCGGCGATCGAGGCCACGCGGCCGCGGCGCAGCGCGCCAGTCTCGTCGGGCATCAGCACCATCGCCAGCGACGCCATGTCGGGCACCAGCAATTCCAGCAGGCCGTTCATGCTGATCGACAGATCGAGCGAGCCACTCAAGACGGCACTCGCCTGCGACAGAAAAGCCGAGCGGCGGCCATTCTCTTCCGCCACCTGGCGCGCCGCTTCGGCCGCCACGCGGGCGACCCGCTCATCGGCCTGGCGGCGCATGCGGCACTGCATGGTGTAGAGGTCGACGAAGACCTTGACCTTGCTGCGCAGCATCTCCGGCACCACCGGCGACAGGATGTAGTCGACCGCGCCGAGCGAATAGCCGGCGGCCGTCTGCATCTCATCGGCATAGGCGGTGATGAAGATGATCGGCGTGTGCGCGGAGCGCTTGTACTTGCGGATCAGGCTCGCGGTTTCCAGGCCGTCGATGTCGGGCATGTTGACGTCGAGCAGGATGACCGCGAACTCGCGTTGCAAGACCTCCCGCAGCGCCTCGGCGCCGGAGCGCACGAAGACGAGGTTCTGGTTCAGCTCTTCGAGCACGGTGCCCAGCACCAGCAGCTTCTCCGGCAAGTCGTCGACGATCAGGATGTGGGCCGCTTCGTCGGACGGCTCGGCCAGGGACGGCGCGCCAAGTTCGGGGCCGGCAGCGGAAGGGAATTTGCCGTCTGTCACTTGCACAGCCAGCCCCTCAACACCGACAGCAGGTGCGTGGTGTCGACCGGTTTCGAGAGGTAGTCCCAGGCGCCGGCCTCGATGCATTTCTCGCGGTCGCCCTTCATCGCCTTGGCCGTCACCGCGACCATCGGCAGGCTGCGCCCGCGCGGCAGCTTGCGGATCTCGCGCATCGTCGTGATGCCGTCCATCTCCGGCATCATGATGTCCATCAGCACGATGTCGATGCTGGGGTCGTTCTCGACCAGTGCGATCGCATCGCGGCCGTTGTCGGCCGACACGATGACCATGCCGTGCTCATCGAGCACGGTGGCCAGCGCGAAGATGTTGCGCATGTCGTCATCGACGATCAGTGCCTTCTTGCCTACCAGCACCGGCTCGGCGTGATGAAGCGCTTCGACCGACTGCCGCTCGCGCTCTGACATCGCCGCGGTGCCGCGGTGCAGGAAAAAGGCGGTCGCGTCCAGCAACTGCTCCAGCGTGTGTGCCTCGCGCAGTGCAAACGCGCTGTGCTTGTAGCGCCAGCGGGTCTCGATCTGCCGCCCGGGTGGAACGAAGGCCACGACCGCCATTTGCCGCGCCAGGGGCCGCTGCTCCAGGGTGTCGATGATGTCTTCGGGGCCGAAGCCGCCGACCGATGAATCGACGACGAGGCAGTCGATGCCGCCCCCGGCCAGCGCCAGCCGCGCGGCCTCGGGTGAATTGGCCAGCACGATGTCGGTATCGGACTCCAGGCAGGCCAGGAACTCGCGGCGCAGCTCATCCTCGTGCAGCAGTACCAGCAGCTTTCTCGCGTTGCGGTCGGCAAATTGGTGCAGGTGCGCCAGCGCGTCTTTGACAACGTCGATCGACTGCAGCGGCTTGGTCAGAAAGCCGATCGCGCCCGAGTCGAGTGCGCGCTGGCGCGACTCGTCGGTCGAGACGACGCAGATCGGAATGTGGCGCGTCGCGAGGTCGGCCTTCAGCCGCTCGAGGATGCGCCAGCCCTCCATGTCGGGCAGATAGATGTCGAGCGTGATCACCGACGGGTGGAACTCGCGCGTCATCGCTAAAGCACCTGCGCCCGTGGTGCTAACGAGGCCCTTGAAGCCGCTCAGGCGGCCGGCTTCCAGCAAGAGCTTGGCGAAGGCGAGGTCGTTTTCAACGATCAACAACACCCGGTCATCGGGCGAGATGTCGTTGCGGTCGTCGCCGGCCACATCGCTGAATACCGTGCTGGGCTCGCCGTCTTCCGGCAGCGTGGGCACGATCGTGTCACGCGTGGGCGCCGGATCGGCCTTCAACTCGCCGCGTGCGGGCGTGCGCTGACTGCCGCGCTGAGTGCGCTCAGAGAGAGCGTTATCCCAGGCTTGTGCATCGAGCTGGCGTTCGGCCCGCACCAGCGCTTCGGCCTCTTGAAGGCCAGCCCGGCTGTGGCGCGAACCGCGTGACGGGTTGTAGCTTTGCGGCAGATACAGCGTGAAGGTGCTGCCCCGCGACGGCGTGCTGACCAGGCGGATCTCGCCGCCCAGCAGCTTCGACAGCTCACGGCTGATCGCCAGGCCCAGGCCGGTGCCGCCGTATTTGCGCGAGGTCGAACCATCGGCCTGCTGGAAGGCTTCGAAGATGATCTGCTGCTTGTCGGGCGAGATGCCGATGCCGGTGTCGGCCACCGAGATGGCGATGACTTGCGCGGCGCGGTTCAGGTCTTCGTTGTCGCGCGACCAGCCGCTGTCGACGGTCGCTACCTGCAGCACCACCTGGCCGCGGTGGGTGAACTTGAAGGCGTTGGAGAGCAGGTTCTTGATGATCTGCTGCAGGCGCTTGACGTCGGAGACGATGGTCTTGGGCAGTGGCTGCACCGCGTTGATCACGAAACCGACATGCTTGGATTCGGCGACGTGGCGGAAGCTGCGGTCGACCGAGCGCTGCAGCTCGTCGAGGCGCAGTTCGCTGACATCCACCGCCACCGTGCCCGATTCGATCTTCGACAAATCGAGGATGTCGTTGATCAGCATCAACAGGTCGTTGCCCGACAGATGGATGGTCTTCGCGAACTCGACCTGCTTCGGGCTCAGGTTGCCATCGCCGTTTTTGCTGAGCTGGTCCGACAGGATCAGCAGGCTGTTGAGCGGCGTGCGCAGCTCATGCGACATGTTGGCCAGGAACTCCGACTTGTACTTCGAGGTCAGCGCGAGCTGCTCAGCCTTTTCTTCCAGTGCCTGGCGGGCCTGCTCGACTTCCTGGTTCTTGCGCTCGACTTCGTGGTTCTGGTGAGCGAGCAGGCGGGCCTTTTCCTGCAGCTCTTCGTTGGTCTGCTGCAGTTCCTGCTGGCGGTTCTGCAGCTCTTCGGCGAGTGACTGTGACTGTGTCAACAAGTCCTCGGTGCGCATGTTGGCTGCGATGGTGTTGATCACGATGCCGATCGACTCGGTCAGCTGATCGAGGAAGGCCTG
>CAXTCD010000186.1:0-10023 GCA_964242145.1 uncultured Rhizobacter sp. | reverse complement strand
CGGCCGGCCCGCGCTCGATGCGCAGTTCGAGCGCCATGGCGGCGCGGCGCGTGCGGCGCAAGGCGCGGAACTGCTGGCGCATTTGCGTGCGGCGGCACGGCGTGCGGCATGAGTTGCGCTGCAGGTAGGCCAGGGCCTGCGGCGGCTGCACCGTTCGCCCTCCAACGATCGGCGCAGGCGCTCAGTCATCACGATGAGCTTTAACGAACACACCGAGATGTCCATCGATCACCCGTCAGAGGAGAGATGATTTGAATACCAACGCTTCGACTCGTTCCCGCCAGCGTGATGCGGCGCCTCGCCGCCTTTTGCTGGCGTCGCTGGTAGCTTTGGGGCTGGCCGGCTGCGCCGTGCAGCCGCAAAGCCTGAGCCTCGCCGAGCGCGAGGCCACATGGCGCAGCGACCGCGAAGCGATGTTCACGCAGCAAGAGCCGGTGCAAGGCGCGGTGACGCTGGATGAAGCGATGGCGCGGGCCATCAAATACAACCTCGATCACCGGCTGAAGCTGATGGAAGAGGCGGTGGCCCAACGCCAACTCGACCTGTCGAACACCGAACTGCTGCCCAAGCTGGTGGCGTCGGCGGGCTACACCGGGCGCGATAACGAGCTGGCTTCGTCATCGCGCGATGTCGCCACGCGCACGCAGTCGCTGGTGCCGTCGACATCGACCGACAGCAACCGCCGCACCGCCGACCTCGCGCTGTCATGGAATGTGCTGGACTTCGGCGTCAGCTACTACGGCGCACGGCAGCAGGCCGACCGCTGGCTGGTCGCGCAAGAGCGGCGCCGCAAGGTGCTGCACATGCTGATGCAGCAGACGCGGCAGGCGTATTGGCAAGCGGTGGGCGCGCAGCAGCTCGAAGAGAAGATCGGCCCGGTGATCGAGCTGGCGCGCAAGGCGCTGGCCGATGCGCGCAAGGTCGAGAATGAAAAGCTGCGCCAGCCTTTGGAGTCATTGAACTACCAGCGCCAGTTGCTCGACATCGTGCGCCAGCTCGAAGGCCTGCAGGATGAGCTGGCGCAGGCCAAGCCCAAGCTCGCGTCGGTGATGAACCTGTCGCCCGGCCAGCGCTTCAGCGTGGTCGTGCCGGCCGACACGGCGCTGCCGCCGATCGGCATCAGCACCGAGCAGATGGAACAGGCGGCGATGCTGAACCGGCCGGAGCTGATCGAGGCGCAATACAACGAGCGCATCGGCCTGCTC
The DNA here is from genome assembly GCA_964242145.1 of uncultured Rhizobacter sp. Classification (GTDB taxonomy): domain Bacteria; phylum Pseudomonadota; class Gammaproteobacteria; order Burkholderiales; family Burkholderiaceae_C; genus Rhizobacter. The sequence continues at coordinate 8,818 of CAXTCD010000186.1, read as the reverse complement.
GAAACGCGCAAGGCGCTGGCGCGCCTCTTCCCCGGCATCGAGCTGAGCCTGGGCGGGCATTACGACAGCAACAGCTATCTCGTCAGCAACGAATGGAGCGAGGTCGGCCTGCGCGTCAGCTGGAACCTGTTCAACCTGTTGAATGCCCGCCAGATCCGCGGGCTGGCGCAGCTGCAGCTCGATGTCGCGAAGCAGCAGCGGCTCGCGCTGAGCATGGCGGTGCTGACGCAGGTGCATGTGGCGCACCTCGAATACCTCGGCCGTGCCCGCCAATACGAACGCACGCAGGAGCTGAATACCGTCGAGCAGCGCATCTTGACGCAGACGCGCAATGCCGCGACCGCCAATGCCCAAGGCAAGCTCGACGAGGTGCGCGCCGCCGCCTCGGCGATGATGGCCGAGCTGCGGCTGTATCAAAACTATGGCGCGGTGCAGGGCGCCTACGGCCAGATGATCGCAACGTTGGGCCTCGACCCGCTGCCCGACTCGGTGCCCTCGCATGACCTGAAGACCTTGGGCAACGCGGTGCATGCGTCGGAGATCGGCTGGCTCAAGACCGTCAATCCGCAGGGCGGGACATGAGAGCAGCGAGGCACGATGTCGACCTCACGTCGACGGCCTGGCGGATGAATCGGCCTCTGTGGAGCGCATGGGCCATGTTGATAACGCTTCAAATGAGCGGTACGGTATTGGCGCAAAAAAGCATGCTGGTGCCGGTGGTTCAGGCTTCGGGCCAGTCGTCGACCCAATCATCCGCCTCCAGCCTGGCGATCGACCGCGAGGGCCGCATCCGCACGCAATTGGGCTCGCGCAATTCGGTGACCTTGTCGGCCGAGCTGGCCGCGCGCATCTCCAGCCTGCCACTGCGCGATGGCGATTCGTTTCGCACCGGCCAGGCGCTGGTCGGCTTTGATTGCGCGCTCTACCAAAGCCAGCTGCACAAGGCCGAAGCGGCGACCGAAGCGGCGACCGCGATGGTCCGCTCGAACCAGCGCCTGCTGGAGCTGAACTCGATCGGTGCTTATGAGCTGGAGCAGGCGCAGGCGCGATTGAAGGAGGCGCAGGCCGAGGTGGCGAGTTCACGCATCCTGGTCAGCCGCTGCACGATTGCTGCGCCGTTCACCGGCCGGGTGGCGAAGCGCCATGTCGCGGCCCATCAATACGTGACGCCGGGCAATGCCTTGCTCGACATCATCGAGACCAGCCAGCTGGAGCTGCAGATGATCGTGCCGTCGAAATGGCTGGCGTGGCTGAAGCCGGGTGCCGTGCTGACGGTGCAGGTCGATGAATTGGGCAAGAGCTATCCGGCCAAGGTGCAGCGTCTGGGCGCGCAGATCGACCCGGTGAGCCAGTCGATCGCGGTGGTCGGCGTGATCGATGGCAACCAGCCGGGCCTGCTCGCCGGCATGAGCGGCTGGGCGGTGTTTGCCGAGCCGAGGCCCTGACCGCGATGGTGCGCGAACCCCTTCCTCTGAACGAACCGCTGAATGGGCCACCGATCGAGCCCCAGGGCGACGCGATGTTGCCACTGGTGGCCTTGCTGCAGCTGGGCCGCCGCGCGCGCGAAGCACCCTCGCCCGAGGTGCTGGGCTTTGTGATCGTCAACGAGAGCTTGCAGTTGCTGGCCTATCGGCAGGCCGCGCTGTGGACCGAGCTCGGCATCGGCCAGGTGGCTGCGCTGTCGGGCCTGCCGCAGGTCGAGCCCACCGCGCCTTATGTGCAATGGCTTTCGGCCTTGTGCCGGCATCTGCGGCGTGTGCAGCCGCAGGCTGGTGGTGTGGATGCGGCGGCTTTGCCCGCTGCCTTGCGCGAGGAATGGGCGCATTGGCTGCCGCCGCAGGCGCTGTGGCTGCCGTTGGGGCGCGAAGGGGAAGCGGCGGTCGGCGGCCTGCTGCTCGCGCGTGACGAGGCGGGGTCCGACCATGAGCTGGCGCTGCTGAAAGAGCTGGGCCATGTCTACGGCCATGCGCTGGCCGGCTTCGTGCCACGCCGGCCCTGGCATCAACAGTTGCTCGGCTGGCTGCGCAGCGCGAAGGCCCGGCGCCGGCTCGCGCTGGCGGCTTTGCTGCTGTGCGTGCTGCCGGTGCGGCTGACGGTGCTGGCGCCGGCCGAGGTGTCGCCGGTCGAGCCGTTCATGGTGCGCGCGCCGCTCGATGGCGTGATCGACCGTTTCGATGTGCGGCCGAACGAGGCCGTGCAGGCCGGCACGCCGCTGTTCAATCTCGATACGACGATGCTGCGCGCTCGCATGGAGTTAGCTCGGCGCGCGGTCGACACCGCGCAAGAGGAATACCGCCAGTCGGCCCAGCTGGCCGTCACCAGCGAAAAGAGCCGCGCCGAGACGGCGCTGCGCCGCGGCAAGCTGCAGGAAAAGGCGGTCGAGATGGACTACACCGCGGCGCAGTTCGAGCGCGTGCAGGTCAAGGCCGACCGCAGCGGCATCGCGGTGTTCGCCGACACCAACGATTGGGTTGGCAAGGCGGTGACGCTGGGCGAGCGCGTGCTGTTGGTGGCCGACCCGGCGAAGGTGGAACTCACGGCCTGGATGCCCGCAGCCGATCAACTGCCGGTCGCACCCGGCGACACCTTGATGCTGTACCCGCAAGGCTCACCGCTCAGCGGCTTCGAGGCGCGCATCACCAGCGTGGCTTATCGCGCCGAAGTCACGCGCGAAGGCTATCTGGCTTATCGCTTGAAGGCGGCCTTCGTGCCCGGCCCGGCGATGCCACGCATTGGCCAGCTCGGCACGGCGCGGCTGAACGGCGGCTGGGCGCCGTTGATCTATGTGGCACTTCGCCGCCCGCTCGCGGTGGTGCGGCAATGGGTCGGATAAGGGCCTGGTTGAAGGCCGCGGTGTGGGCCGCAAGCTCATGTCGATGACGCAACATCCCTTGCTGCCGTCGCTGCGCCAAGACCTGGCGCTGCACCCCGGCGCGGCCGCCGCCGATGGCTCGCCGACCTGGACGCTGCACGACCCGGCCAGCAACCGCTTCTATGCATTGAGCTGGCCGGCCTTCGAGCTGCTGTCGCGTTGGGCGCTGGGCACGGCCGAGGCGGTGATCGCGGCGGTCAACCGCGAGACCACCTTGCGTGTGCAGGCTGCCGACCTGGAAGGGCTGCTGCGCATGCTGGTGGGCAGCCACCTGCTGGTGGCTCGCAGTGCGCAAGACACACAGCACTTTGCCGCGCAGGCGCGGGCGCGACTGCTGACGCCCTCGCAATGGCTGCTGAAGAACTACCTCTTTTTCCGGGTGCCCTTGCTGCGGCCGATGCGTTGGCTGCAGCAGTCCAGCCGCTGGGTGGACTGGGCGTTTCACCCGGCGTTTTGGGTCGGCATCCTGCTGTTGTCGCTGCTCGGGCTGGTGATGGCTTCGCGCCATTGGGATGAATTCACCCACACCTTCACTTCGTATGCGAGTTGGGAAGGCGTGCTGGCGATCAGCCTCGCGTTGAGCGTTGCCAAGGTCTTGCACGAGCTCGGGCATGCCTTCACGGCAACGCGGTATGGCTGCCGCGTGCCGACGATGGGCATCGCCTTTCTGGTGATGTGGCCGGTGCTCTACACCGACACCAACGAAGCCTGGAAACTGACTTCGCGCCGGCAGCGCCTGGCCATCGGCGCGGCTGGCATGCTGAGCGAGCTGGCCCTGGCGGCCGTGGCGCTGACTGCGTGGAGCCTGATGCCCGACACGCCGGCCTTCGGCCCGCTGCGTTCGGGGGCGTTTTTGCTTGCCACCACCACCTGGCTGCTGACCTTGGCGATCAACGCCAGCCCGTTCATGCGCTTCGATGGCTACTTCCTGTTGTCGGATGCACTGAACCTGCCGAACTTGCATGAGCGCGCGTTTGCACAAGGCCGCTGGTGGCTGCGCGAGCGCCTGTTCGGCTGGAGCGACGCGCCGCCCGAGCACTTCTCGCCGGGCCGGCGCCGCTTTCTGATCGGCTTTGCCTTGGCGACCTGGGTTTACCGGCTGGTGCTGTTCTTCGGCATCGCGCTGGTCGTCTATCACCTGTTCTTCAAGGCGCTCGGCTTGCTGCTGATGGCGGTGGAACTGGGCTGGTTCATTGCCCGGCCTGCGTGGCGCGAGGCGCGGGTGTGGTGGGCGCGCAGGGGCGATGGCGCCTGGAAGGGGGCTGCGGGGCGCACGCTGTTCATCGCGGGCGCGGTGCTGGCCCTGCTGTGCTGGCCCTGGCCCGCCACGGTGCGTGCGCCGGCGGTGTGGGGCGCGCAGCAGTCGCAGGCCGTGTATGTGCCATATGCCGGGCGCATCGAGACCGAATTGCCGCGTGCCGGGCAAAGGGTGCGCGCGGGTGATGAGTTAGCTCGGCTGGCTTCGCCCGATCTGGCTTACCGGCTGGCCGTGGCTCAGGCCCGCGAGCAGCAATTGCAATGGCAATTGACGCAGCAGCCGTTTGATGGGGAGCTGATGTCGGCCGGCCCTGCGCTGAGAAAGCATTGGGAATCGGCGGTCGAAGAGGTCGCGGGCCTGGCGCTGGAGCAGCAGCGGCTGGTCTTGCGCGCGCCGTTCGATGGCACGGTGGTCGATGTGGCCGACGACGCAGGCATCGGCAGCTGGCTGCCGGCCGGGGAGCGGCTGCTGCAGGTCGTCGGGCCCCACGGCACCAAGGCCGATGCCTTCATCGACGAAGCTTCGATGCAGCGCCTGGATGCCCAAGGCATGACGGCTCGATTCGTGCCACAGGCGCTGGATGCTGCGCGCGTGAACTGCAATGTGATCCGACTCGATGCGGTGCCGCTTGCGCAACTTGATCAGCCGAGCGTCGCCAGCCCCTATGGCGGTGAGATCGCCGCCAAGCTGGGCGCCGATCACCGCCTGGTGCCGATGGAATCGACCTTCCGCGTCAGGCTCGAAGGCTGCGACCTGACCCAGGCGCCGCGCAGCGAAATTCCCGGTACCGCGTTGCTGCAAGGCGCGAGCCGCTCGTGGGCGATGCAGGGCGCTCGTTGGCTGGCGAACCTGGCGCGGCGGGAGATGGCGTGGTGAAGCGCGATCGCCCTCTGTGGCGCCATGGCCCGGGCTACCATGCAGTTCGTTGCCGGGGCGCGAAGAAAGGACCCCGCCTTCGCATCTGCTGCGTGACAAGCGGCTGAAGAGGCCGCTCGAAGAGCGACAGCGCCTTACTTCTTCTCGGAAGTGGAGGCCAGCGCTTCAACCGGCGCTGCGGCGGTGGCAGCCGCGTCTTCCGGGCGAGCCTTGGCGCCACGTGCCAGCCAGCCGGCGACGTCTTTGCCCAGCGTCACGGTGATCCGCTCGAAGATCGAGCAGCTGCCCTTGAAGCCCCCCAACGCACCGCCCCCTGAAGCCCTGTTCAACACCGTCGAGCTGGCCGTGCCATCGCTCTTTTCAGGTCGACCCGGATGCTCATGGACTTGCCGCCGCTCCAGGCGCCGCCGCCCAAACCGTGGGCCGACAGGATGGTGATTTGAACGAGGTTGCCGCCCTTCGCCTGGTCGGGCGTGGCGATCGATTGAACGCTGTCACGGCGCCCGATCTCGGCCAAGGCGTAGTTCCCCAGCAGCATGTCGACGCTGCATTCTTTCTTTACCGCCGCCGGAAGGGCGCGGCAGGATCAATTGGACCGGCAGCTGAAGGAAGTAGGTATCGGCGGCGAATGCGAATGCCGGAGCGAACAAGGCCACAACAATGGGGGCGAGGCAGGAAGGTTTCATGGATGCAATTGCCGTATTGAAGGTGAGGCGGGCAGGGGCGATGCCCGAATGAAGAACAGACCTTGGGTGGTTCAATGAATCCGTTGGATGGGCGTGTTAGCCGCAGGCGCTGTCGCCAAGCAAGGAACGCAACGCATGTCGATCAGAGCGATCGCAGGTCGAGCCCGTTCAGCGCGCAGCGCGGATTGTGACGCGGGCTGGCTGCTTGTTCAGTGGACGCGAGGCGAAAAATCCGTCAGCAAAGGCGGCGGGCTTTTCGTGCTTCGGGCGTGGGCCCTCGCGCTATCGTTCGTGCATCGAAGCCGTTTCCATTTTGATCACCCGATCGGTACCAGCGCCTATTTGCGGTCGGTCAACAGCGCGTCATAGGCCGGGGGCGAGAAGCCCGAGACGCTTCGGCCGTTAGAGAACAGCAGTGGCACGCCGTGCGAGCCACCGGCGCGCGCATAGGCGAGGGCACCTTCCTTCGTGTCGATGTCGAATTCGCGATAAGCGATCTGCTTGTTGGCCAGATAAGACTTGGCCTTCTTGCAGTAGCCACACCACGCCGCAGAGAACAGCACCGTCTCTCGCGGCGGCGGGGCCGATAAGCGGGCGTCGGCTGACTTTTTCAGCTGCTCGATGTAGGCCAGCGTTTCGGCCGACAGCGGGCTGGCCGGCGCGCTGGTGAAGCTCAAGGTCTGGGCGTCGCGCGCCTGCAATGGCGGGCGGTCGCTGTAGACGGTTTTGCCATCGGGGCCGGTCGACTTGTAGAGCGTGGTCGAAGTCGGGCTGTCGGCGGCAAAGGAGCCGACGGCCATGGTCAGCATCCAGAGCAGCGGGATCGTGGCCCGCCAGGGCTTGGTGATGAGTCTTGTGAAGACATCTCGGCGGTCGCGCATTGCAGCGGCCTTCAATGGGGCTGTGCTTCCATCGACAGAACGCGTGCGCCGTCTTCACTGAGATAGCACGGGTAGACGCGATCGCCGGTGTAGCCGCCCGTGCTGTTCTTGGTATTGATGACGAGATTGAACCGCTGAGCCACGACGGATTTGCCCGCGTACTGAATCACTTCGGTGCCCGATCGCTCGACGGCCCTCACACGCGTGCTTTCCGGATCGGGGAAGCCCAGGCGGCCGATGCCTTCGGTGATGCAGACTTCTTTGCCTCGGCTGACTGGCGCGGCGTCGGGCGCGGCGCCGGGCGAAATCTTCGATGGTGCCGCGTTCACATCACAAGGCGTCTGGCTGTATTGGTTGCCACAGCGGTAGAGCTGCTGTGCCGAACACAGGGCTGGAAAGGCCAGCAGGCCGGCAAGCGAGAAAAGAAGGGCTTTGAGCATGGCAAGAGATCGGTCGATGAATCGGTGGCGGCCCGCTGCGGGAAGGGAAGTGCGGCCGGAAGCGGCAGGTGCAGCCGTGGACGGCGTCATGAAAATCCGGTCGATCGTCAGGTTAGATGTGCGCGTCCGGCGGTGCGCATTCTCTCTTCAGCCGAAGCAAACCGCGAGTCCATTCGATGCGGCAAAGCGACAGCCTGAAAACTAACCGGACATTTGATCGTTAATCGTGAGGATGACGATCCGGCATGGATCAACGGGCGACGGTGTTCACTCCGTTGCCGCGAGCGGGTGAGCCCGAATGATGCTTCGTCGCTCGCCATAGCTTGCTCAACCCGCGGCGGGGTAGACCTTGAACCAAACCATTAGAAGAACAGCCGCACCCTGCCCAGGTCGCGGTGGCCAGCAGCAGCGTAGTGGCCAGCGCAAAGCGGACGCTCAGCCAATAGACGGCGAACAGATAGAGCGCATAGGGAATGAGCGACCACAGGCCGAACAGCGCCGTGACGCGCAATGCAGCCACCGAGCGTTCGCTTCCGACGATGTAGTGGGCGATGAGCGCGAAGGTGGGGAACAGCGGAACCAGGCCAGCGATGAAGAAGCTCTTTGATTTGGACAGGAGCGCGATCACCAGCACGGCCAGTGCGCCCAGGGCGCATTTCAGGATCAATGAAAACATGGAAGGTCAGGGAGAGTGGCTTGCCACCTGAGTGCCCGCTGCCCGCTGCCCGCTGCCCGGTGATCGATGGCTCGGCTGATGTCATGTCGCGTGTCGGTTAGGCGCAGCAGAGAGGGTGGCTGCGCCGCGTCATCGCTTATTTTTTCGGAGGCAGGCCGCCGTCCACGCCCAAGCGGCCGCCGGTGCCGAGGCCGCCCTTGACGGTTTGCGCCTTGTAGCTGCGCAGTGACTTGACCATCTGGTTGTAGGAGTCGGCGAATGCCGCGACCACGACCTTGCCTTGCGGCGTGTTGGCATAGCCCCCGCCGCCGCCGGCCAGGCCGCCGGTGAAGGCCCCGCCGAACATGCCGAAGTCGAAGTTGTTGGCCGTGCCTTCGGAGGCTGAAATCTGCACGCCCGAGCGGTTGTCGATCAGCAGCAAGGTGGTGGAGGCTTCGTTGCGGCTGATGTTGCCGGCCACCGCACCGAGAAAGCCCAACTTGCCGGTCAGCAAGCCGGCAGAGCCGCCGCCGGTCTTGCCGGAGAACTGGATCGCCGGGCTCAGCGTGTAGTCGGCCGAGACCATCTGGCCTTTGCCGAAGTTGCTGCCGGCGCGCATCTCGCCGGTTTTTTCCAGATCGCGCTCACCCATCATGTTATGCAACGCGCGGCCGCGTTCGACGATCACGAAGCAGTTGCTTTGTTGCACCATCAGCCGCAGTACCGGGATGGTCGAACCGAGCTGATGTTCCCGCAGCTGGTAGTACCAAGGCGCGTTGGTGTCTTCCTGCATCGTCAGCGTACCCAGCGTTTCACTGCATCGCTCGAGTTGGCTGTTATTGCCCTCGACCGCATTGCCGCTGGCTGAGCCAGACACCGTGCCTTTGTTGCCGCCCAGGCTCGGGGCGGTTGATCCGCAGGCCGCGAGCGCAATGCAGGCCACGCTGGCGATGGCGCTGCGGTAAATCCAGGCTGGGAGGGTGGTGCGCGGTGAGTTGATCGTGCTTTGATTCGTCTTCATGGGGCCCCCTTTGATCGGTGAGAGCATCATGCCCGCCACCGGGAAAAACAGTATAGGTTTGCCCCTGAAGCGCCCTTACTCCCCCAGATAAGCGGCACGCACCTTGGGATCGCGCAGCAGATCTTGAGC
>CAXTCD010000185.1:0-10064 GCA_964242145.1 uncultured Rhizobacter sp. | reverse complement strand
CACGCGATGCCGGCCCGCTAGTCCGCACTCACCACCTTGTGGCGCGCGATCTCCAACAGCCGGCTGTCAACCGGGTGGGCGATGGTGCGCCGCTGGATGCGGCTGATGGCTCAGCATGTGGGGGTGGAAGGCGCATCAGCTTCCACATCGGCCAAACACGCCATCGTCGGCGCTCTACATGGTTCATCGTGCACTCTTTGATCCTCTGATCCGTTGGCTTGCGCGTGGTATCGCGCAGGCTTGTGCCGCTCAGATGCTTTCAGAAGCACCGCACCTGTCACTTCATCGCATTCAACTCAACAAGCTCTGGCGCAGCTCAATGAGGTCATCACGCACGCGGGCGATGTCGCCGCGGCTCAAGCTGCAGGCGGCACCAAACGACGCGTTGACGGCCTTGGCTTTTTCCCGCAGCACGCGGCCTGCGGGAGTCAGCGTCAACGACAGATTGCGCTCATCACTTGGGTCTCGGCGGCGCAACAGGTTGCCGTCGGCTTCCATGCGTTTCAGAACCGGCGACAGCGAGCCCGACTCCTGATGCAGGCGCTGGGCCAGCTCACGCACCGTGATGCCTTCTTGTTCCCAAAGCACCAGCATGATCAGGTACTGCGGGTAGGTCAGCCCGATTTCGGCCAGCAGTGGCTTATAGACCTGCGTCATCGCGAGCGACGTGGAGTAGACAGCGAAGCACAGCTGTTGATCGAGCAACAGCGCATCTTTGGCGTTCATGGGGTGGCTCGGTGGAGGGCGGCCGGGCAGCTTAACACCGGCCGCCAGGGCTTCAGGGCTTGGTTTGAGGCAGAGACAGACAACCCAAAAGAGGATCGGATGATGAAGGAGTGGGACCGGCCCGACCGGCGGGTAGGGCCGGTCGGGCCAGGCCTTTCGGCCTCATCGCTTCAATCCATGAATATCTGGGCGATTGGTTTATCAGCGATGGCCCTCAGCTCGATGACCGTCTCTTCAATAAGGCGGCCGGTTCAAGCCTCGATCAACGCAGGCGCTGCTTCAATTCTTGAGAGGTTTGCAGCAAAGCTGAGCGCACGGCAGGTACATCGCTCAGCACATTGAGCAGGCCGAAATCATGTCATGCCGTTGTAACGCGTCACGGTGACATCGACACCGGCTGCATCCAGCTTGCGGCCATAGGCCTCGCCTTCATCGCGCAGCACATCGAATTCCGCGGTCTGGATCAACGCAGGCGGCAAGCCTTGCAGCTGCGTGCTGCTGGCTTGCAGCGGCGAAGCATAGATCTCATGGCGCTTGGCGGCATCGGTGGTGTAGTTGTCCCAGAACCACTTCATCATGTTGCGGCTGAGGAAGTAGCCGTCAGCAAACTGGTTGTACGACGCGTTGTCGAAATTGGCATGGGTCACCGGCCACAGCAGGGCCTGGAATTTGATCGAGGGCGAACCTTTGTCCTTGCCATCAGGCTGACAACCGCGGCCATGTTGCCGCCCACGCTGTTGCCCGCAACGGCCAGGCGCTTGCCATCGACACCGATGTCTTTACCGTGCTCTGCCACCCATTTTTGTCGCGTCATAAGCCTGATTGATCGCCACGCCATAGCCGACCTCGGGTGATGGCGTGTAGTCGACGAACACGCCCACGGCGCCAGAGCCGGCCACCAGATCGCTTACCAGGCGCTGATGGGTCGGGAAGTCGCCGAGCACCCAGCCGCCGCCATGGAAAAACATGAACACGGGCAGCGTGCCCTTGGCCGCGACCGGCCGCACGATCACGAGCTTGATCTCGTTGCCATTGACGGTGATGGTCTTGCGCGAGACATCGACCTTCGGCAGTTTGAATTTGGCACCTGCTTGCGCGCCGACCAGCGCCTTGCGTGCGTCGGCCAGACTGAGCTGCTCCAGTGGCTTGCCGCCGTCACGGGAGAGCACATCGAAAAAGGCCTGGGTGTTGTGCTTAACGCCGTCGGCAGTCCAGCCTGAGGTGACTGCCGTCAGGCTGATTGCGGTGCTGGCGAGGAGGCGGGTGATCTTCTTCATGAGGTGTCTTCCAGGGAAGGGTTGAAAAGAGGGAGGAGGTGAGAGAGGCGACAGCGCAAGGTGTGGTCGGCGATCGGTCGATAAGTAGTTTGCTAACAATTAGTTCAATAACTATCTGGTAAAAAAACCGATTGGCTATTCATAAAATTTGATCCTTTATCGCATCGACAAGATGAGGTGTATCGAACTAATCATTAGCGTGCAAAGTATTTTTGGGTGAGAGGGCTGAATCGCTGATGGTGTCTTTCGCTTCGAGTCTTGCGCGTTGTGAGAACGGTCACCACGCAACACTCGCCAAGCACCCTCAATGAGCCAAAAATAAAAAACCCACCCACCCGTGGGCTTTGGTGGATTGATCCGAAAGATGAATCAGGGCGAAGCGGAAAATGCCTGCATCGGAGCCCGCAATGAACTGGCGATCAGTTCGGTTTCAGATGAACTTTCTTGCGGGCAAATGTGATGGGCCAGTTGCCCCTTCGGGCCTTGCACCAATTCATAACTGACTTTCCCGCCTTGTTTCAGTGTGCGGAAGCCTTCCATTTGGATGGCAGAAAAATGGGCGAACACATCGTCACCCCCGCCATCTGGTTCAATGAAGCCAAAACCCTTTGCATCGTTGAACCATTTCACCGTTCCAACTGCCATGATGGGGCTCCCTTGCCATGAACGGCGGGATTCTCGATCCGGCTTCAGACGAATGTCAAGACGGTAGCCGGTTAGCTCGGAGCCGGGTTGGGTGATTGGAAAAATGAGGTTCAAAGGATCTATTTTTAGCCCTTGACGAAGCGTCATCTGGCGCAATATCTGAGAGACTGAAACATATCTCGTCAAGTCGATAGAATGATTCGCCATGCCAGACGAAAAACCTAAATCGCCCTCGCCGCCCCAGCGGCAACTGCCAGATAAAGAGCAGGGTGCGGTCGTGGCTGAACGCCAAGCGGCGAAAACTGAACCGCCCCGCATGTTCCAGGTCGTGCTCTTGAACGACGACTACACCCCCATGGAGTTTGTCGTGATGGTGTTGCAGGAATATTTCAAACGTGACCTCGAGACCGCGACTCAAATCATGCTCAAGGTCCACAAAGAAGGTCGGGGCGTCTGCGGTGTCTATACAAAAGACGTGGCAGCGACGAAAGTCGAGTTGGTGTTGACCGCCGCAAGGCGCGGTGGTCACCCGTTGCAATGCATTATGGAGGCCGCATGATTGCGCAAGAGCTTGAAGTCAGTCTGCACATGGCGTTCGTCGAGGCGCGCCAGCAGCGCCACGAATTCATCACGGTGGAACACCTGTTGATGGCGCTTCTGGACAACCCCTCTGCCGCTGAAGTACTGCGCGCGTGCTCGGCCAATATTGATGAGCTACGCAAGAGCCTTGCGCAGTTCATCAAAGAGAACACGCCGACGGTAGGTGGCGCGGACGAGGTCGACACGCAGCCCACGCTGGGATTTCAGCGGGTGATCCAGCGCGCGATCATGCATGTGCAATCCACCGGCAGCGGCAAGAAGGAAGTGACTGGCGCCAACGTGCTGGTTGCGATCTTCGGCGAGAAGGATTCGCACGCGGTTTACTACCTGCATCAGCAGGGCGTCACTCGTCTTGACGTTGTGAACTTCATTGCCCACGGCATCAAGAAGTCCGACCCGCCCGAGCAGCCGAAATCTGGCGAAAGCGCGAGCAACGAAGGCGAGAAGGACGAGGGCGAAGCCAAAGGCTCGCCACTGGATCAGTTCACCCAGAACCTGAACCAGATGGCGCGTGACGGCAAGATCGACCCGCTGATTGGCCGTGAGATGGAAGTCGAGCGCGTCATTCAGATCCTGTGCCGTCGCCGCAAAAACAACCCGCTGTTGGTCGGTGAGGCTGGCGTGGGCAAGACAGCGATCGCCGAAGGGCTGGCTTGGCGCATCACGCAAAACGACGTTCCGGAAATCTTGGGCGATGCCCAGGTCTATTCGCTCGACATGGGCTCTTTGCTGGCCGGTACCAAGTATCGCGGTGACTTCGAGCAGCGTTTGAAGAGCGTACTGAAGCACTTGAAAGATCAGCCGAATGCCGTGCTGTTCATCGATGAGATCCACACGCTGATCGGCGCGGGTGCGGCCTCGGGCGGTACCTTGGATGCCAGCAACCTGTTGAAGCCTGCGCTGAGTTCCGGTGCGATGAAGTGCATTGGCGCAACCACCTTCACCGAGTACCGCGGCATCTTCGAAAAAGACGCCGCGCTGTCACGCCGCTTCCAGAAGGTGGACGTGGTGGAGCCGTCGGTCGAGCAGACCGTGGAGATCTTGAAGGGTTTGAAGTCGCGCTTCGAAGAGCATCACAGCGTCAAGTACGCGGTCGGTGCATTGCAGGCTGCTGCCGAACTGTCGGCCAAATTCATCAATGACCGCCATCTGCCGGACAAGGCGATCGACGTGATCGATGAAGCGGGCGCGGCGCAACGCATCCTGCCGAAGAGCAAGCAGAAGAAAACCATCACCCGCAACGAGGTCGAAGACATCGTCGCCAAGATTGCGCGCATTCCTCCGGCCAGCGTGTCCAGCGACGATCGCTCGAAGTTGAAGACGCTCGATCGCGACTTGAACAGCGTGGTGTTCGGCCAAGAACCGGCCATCGAAGCTTTGGCGGCTGCGATCAAGATGGCGCGCTCAGGCCTTGGAAAGCCCGATAAGCCCATTGGCTCGTTCTTGTTCAGCGGCCCGACAGGCGTTGGCAAGACCGAAGTCGCCAAGCAGCTGGCCTTCATCCTGGGCATCGAATTGATTCGCTTCGACATGAGCGAATACATGGAGCGCCATGCCGTCAGCCGTCTGATCGGCGCACCTCCGGGCTACGTTGGCTTTGACCAAGGCGGGTTGTTGACCGAGGCCATCACGAAGAAGCCGCATGCGGTGTTGCTGCTCGATGAAATCGAGAAGGCGCATCCGGATGTCTTCAACGTGCTGCTGCAGGTGATGGACCATGGCTCGCTGACCGACAACAACGGGCGCAAGGCTGATTTCCGCAACGTCATCATCATCATGACGACCAACGCGGGCGCCGAGACGATGAACAAGGCCACGATCGGCTTCACCAATTCGCGCGAGCAAGGCGATGAGATGGCCGACATCAAGCGGCTGTTCACGCCAGAGTTTCGCAACCGCTTGGATGCGACGGTCAGCTTCAAGGCGCTGAACGAAGAAATCATCATGCGCGTGGTCGACAAGTTCCTGCTGCAGCTGGAAAGCCAACTGTCGGAGAAGAAGGTCGAAGTCACGTTCACCGATGGGCTGCGCAAGCTGCTGGCAAAGAAGGGCTTTGATCCGTTGATGGGTGCCCGACCGATGCAGCGCTTGATCCAGGACACGATCCGTCGCGCCCTGGCCGACGAGCTGTTGTTCGGCAGTCTCGTGGATGGCGGCCGCCTGACGGTGGACATCGATGCCGATGGCAAAACGGTGCTGGACATCCAGCCACCAAAGAAAAGTGACAAGCCGAAGGCTGAATCGGCCACGGCCTGATCTGCAATAAAAGCCTGCAGCGGCAAGCTGATCTCTTTGAAACGAGGCCCTTCGGGGCCTCGTTTTTCTTGGGCGAAACATCGCCGTGATGCAGATCGAATGATGCCACTATGTGATCCAGTTAGCTCTCGGGTTCTTGCGTGAAGCGGGATGCAGGATCTTGATGGAAGAACGAACGCAGCAAGGCATAGACCTCGGCATGTTCTTCTTGCAGTTCAAGCGGCGATACAAAAAACGATTCGCAGGCCACGGCGAAGAACTCGCTTGGGGCTTCTGCGGCATACGGGTCCAGCAGGGTGTCTTCACCGGCATCGATGCGTTCACAGAATGATTCGAAGGCCGTCCCCAACACGGTTTGCCAGTTGGCGTGCTCAGCTCGGCTTGCCATGGGTGGAATGCCATCGGCTTGGCCATTGCGCATGTCCAGCACATGCGCGAACTCGTGGATCACGACGTTGTAGCCAGTCGCCGCGCTGTCGCCGGCCTCCGCAACGTCTTTCCACGACAAGGTGACCGGGCCGCCTTCCATGGCTTCGCCTGAAAGGGGGTCGTCATAGGCATGGACGACACCGTCTTCATCCATGACTTCACGGCGAGCCACGACTTCGTCCAGGTGAATGATGATGCCGATGAAGCCGTCGTACCAATCCAGTCCGAGGTGCAGGATCGGCAGACAAGCCTGCGCTGCAATCGCCACGGCCATCTCGTCGGTGACAGGCAGATCGTGCGCTCCGTTGAACTCCTTGCGCGCCAGGAACAGGGTGCTCAACGCTTTGAGTTGACGGCCGTCTTCAGTGTTGAGTTGGGCGAGGAAAGGAAAGCGATCAAGCGTTTGCTGCCACAGCGCGACGGGGATTGCGCGCCGCTTCAGCGTTTGCTGTTCGCGCCAGCGCCGCCAGATCTTAATCACGGGAAGGCACCGAGCTCGGTCAATACAGAATCACGAAGGACGGGCTTGTTCGAGGGTCAGCCGCCGCAAGCCGGCCTGTGACAGGCGAAGCACTTCAGCGCGCGGAGTCGCGTGCTCCAGGTCCCAGTCGGAAAGCACGTATCGAATCTGCCCCGGGGCCATCGCTTCGGTGTCGGGGCGATGGGTGTGGCCGTGAATCATCGTTTGGGCGCTGGCCCGTTCGAGCCAGTCCAATGCCGCGGGGAAGTCGACATCGGCCCACAAGCTCGGGTCCGATTGCGCCTGCTTCTTCTGCTCGCTTTGAGCGCGAGCGGCACGCGCAAAGGCCCGCCGTTCGGCCAACGGCTTGGACAGGAAGGCATGTTGCCATTCCGGCGAGCGCACCATCGCTCGAAACTGCTGGTAGGGCAGGTCGGCAAGGCACAGTTCGTCGCCATGAGTCAGCACCAGGCGCTGCCCCCAGCCCTGCAGGACCGTGGGGTCGTTTAGGCCTTGCAGGCCGCAAGCTTCAAGCATGTCGGCACCGACGAGGAAATCGCGGTTGCCCGCCATGAAGAACAGCGCGCGATCCTTCGCCGCACTGCTCAGCACCGCGGCACACTCGGCATCGAAGTCTTCGTGGCGGGCATCGTCGCCAACCCAGACTTCAAACAGATCGCCGAGCATCATCACGGCGTCGGCCGACGTCTCCCGGAGGTAGGCCGACCACGCCGCGAAAGTGCGCGGTGTGCCCGGTGAGAGGTGCAGGTCCGAAATGAAATCAATGGCTTGCCAGGCCGCAGGTGCCTGCAACTCGGCAAGCTTCGGCGTGGCAACCGAGGAAGGGGTCAGTGACATCATCGTTTGGTTTGCCGTGCCGAATCGCCGGGATCAGAGAACGATGGCTTGCGTGATCACGACATCTTCGACCGGCACGTCACCGTGGCCGCCCTTGTTGCCGGTCTTGACGCCTTCGATGGCATCGACCACTTCCTTGCCTTCGACTACCTTGCCGAACACGGCATAACCCCATCCTGATGCGGATTCAGACTTGAAGTTCAGGAAGTCGTTATCGGTCGTGTTGATGAAGAACTGAGCTGAGGCCGAGTGTGGTGCACTGGTGCGCGCCATGGCCAAGGTGTAGTGATTGTTCTTGAGGCCATTGTTGGCTTCATTGGTGATCGTCGCTTCGGTGGGCTTTTGCTTCATGCCGGGTTCGAAGCCGCCGCCTTGAATCATGAAGCTTTTGATGACGCGGTGAAATACCGTGCCGCTGTAATGACCACTCTCCACATAGCTCAGGAAGTTCTTGACCGAAATCGGGGCCTTGGCTTCATCGAGTTCGATGCGGATGTTGCCTTTGTTGGTTTGCAGTTCGACAAGTTTGCTCATGTCATTTCTCCAGGGTCGCTTTTTTGATGATGACCGGCGTGACCGGTACGTTTTGGTGAGGCCCTTTGTTGCCGGTCTCGACTGCACTGATCTTGTCGACCACGTCCATGCCGGAGATCACCTTGCCGAACACCGCATAACCGTTACCATCTGATGCATTGGCGGCATTCAGGAAGTCATTGCTTTTCAGGTTGATGAAGAACTGGCCGGTAGCGGAGTTCGGGTCTTGCGTGCGGGCCATGGCCAGCGTGCCGCGATCATTCGTCAAGCCATTCTTGGCTTCGAGCGGAATCGGCGCACGGGTTGGCTTCTCGCTCAGGTCGGGGGTCATGCCGCCGCCCTGGATCATGAAGTTGCCGATCACGCGATGGAAGATCGTGCCGTTGTATTGGCCTGCCTTCACATATTGCACGAAGTTATCGACCGTCTTCGGGGCCTTGGCCGCATTGAGCTCGAGCACGATGTCTCCGGCCGAGGTGGCGAGCTTCACCTTTTGCGCATGCGCCGCCAAGCTGGCGCCAAGACCAATGCAGGCCGCGACCAACATCGGCAGCCACTTCACGTTTGTTTTCATCCAATCACTCCTTCGAAGAATATTTTCCATTGTCCACCTTCACGACCCCAGTACTGGCGCTTGGTCAGGCCGGTGCGCTGGCCCTTCAGCACTTCACCGAAGGTCACCACCAGCACCTCGCCGCTATCGCGCCACGACAGGATGGAGACTTCTTTCAACTCCGACTCGCGCCAACCCTTGGCATGCAGCTGGCGGTCGAGAGTCTGCTCCCACTGTGTCAGATCCGCGCCACCGCTTGAAAACTGCGACGAGTAAAACCCGATCAGCTTTTTAAGGTCACGCTGCGACCGGGCTTGCCGCCATTGCTCGACCAAGGCGCGCGCCTGGTTGCGCTCGGCCTCGGTTTGCGTCGGGCTGACCCAATCGATGCGCTGCGTGATCAACACCGGCGTGCGGCGCAGGGCGACGGACTGTATCAAGCTCATCAGATCGGCGTTGGCCAGCACCACGCAGCCGTCGGTGCTCTGCGGACTGCGGGCGTAGTTCTGCGGCGGTACGCCATGCAGCCAGATGCCGCCGCCGGTTTTGCCGCGTCGGCGGTCGTATTCATTGGGATAGTTGAGCGTCAATGCGCCCGGCCCGTAAAACTCTTTCAATTGCCGAGACGCCAGCCGGCTGGTGATGAAGTAAACCCCCATCGGTGTTCGTTGATCGCCTTGCTCGCGCTTGTCGATGCCAAGGCGACCGAGCGACACGTAATGGTCCGCAATCAGCCGCAGGCCTTGCGCGTCGTTCGCAAAGACATACAGGCGCGAACGGCTGGCGTCGACGGCAATGGCATGCCGCGTCGAAGGCGGGATGTCGAGAAACTGGCGCGGAATGGCATTCGCCGGCGGACGTTCGGTCAGTGCGGCCAGTCGCAGCGAAGCTTCTTTGCGCAACTGCAGCCATTGATCGCTGGCCGATGCGCTGATCTCCGGAGGCACGGCGCTCAATGCATCAAGCTTGCCTTGACGTGCCATTAGCAGATCGCCGTATACAAGCTGGGCGAGCTGAAAGTTGGGCGTGTCTTGCGCCAGCGTCGCGGCCTTGTCCAACGCATGGCGGCCATCACCGGCGGCGATCAGCTTGAGGATCTCGATCAACCGCGCCTCGGGCGAGCCCAATGAAGCGTTCTGGGGTTTGGTTGATGACGGCCCGGGGCGCGCGCGATAGCCAGGCGCTGCGCCAACGTGCGAGATCATGCCTGCCAGCACGAGCGCCGAAGCACTGCCTTGCAACCAGCGCAGCCGTGTCGATCCGCGCGCGACCCCCATGATGGGCCGGCTCACGAGCCGGTGCTTTCCCTCTGGATCAACCAGTGGCCGTCGATGCGCACCATCTCCAGCGTCTTGTGGCTGGTCACTTTCAACGTATCGGCGGAATAGCTCTGACGGAATTGCACCGTCGCTTTGTCGCCCTTCACGATGATTTCGAAGTCAGCCAGGCCGACCGTGATGCTGCGCTTGCTGACGATGCGCGCGCGTCGCTCTTCTTCCCAAGCCTTGCGCGATTTGCCAGCGGAGAAGTCGCGCGTGTAGGCGCCGAAGTAGGCCTCCATGTCCTTTCGGCTCCAGGCGCTGGCCCAGGCGCTCACGGCAGATTCGATCTCGCTCGTCAATGCGGGCCCAGCCGTCGACATGGCGGGCGCCGCCGGGGTCGCAGACGTGGGCTTGTTCGATGTGGCCGGCGCAGGCGCGGGGGGCGACGCGATCGGTGCCGCGGC
>CAXTCD010000184.1:0-10337 GCA_964242145.1 uncultured Rhizobacter sp. | reverse complement strand
AGTTCCACCCGACCGGCGTGGCCGGGGCGGGCGTGCTGCTGACCGAAGGCTGCCGTGGCGAAGGCGCGATTCTTCGCAACAGCGATGGCGAGCGCTTCATGGAGCGCTACGCGCCGACGCTGAAAGACCTGGCGCCGCGCGATTTCGTTTCGCGTTGCATGGACCAGGAAATCAAGGAAGGCCGCGGCTGCGGCCCGAACAAGGATTACGTGGTGCTCGACATGACCCACCTGGGCGCCGAGACGATCATGAAGCGGCTGCCGAGCGTGTTCGAGATCGGCCATAACTTTGCCAATGTCGATATCACCAAAGAGCCGATCCCGGTGGTGCCGACCATTCATTACCAGATGGGTGGCATTCCAACCAATATCCATGGTCAGGTTGTCGTGCCCCAGGGCGACAACCCGAACAGCGTGATCAACGGCTTGTACGCGGTGGGTGAATGTTCCTGCGTCAGCGTGCATGGCGCGAACCGCCTGGGCACCAACTCGCTGCTCGACCTGTTGGTGTTCGGCCGTGCGGCTGGCAACCACATTGTTGACAGCGCGCTGAAGAGCCGCAACCACAAGCCGCTGCCGGCCGATGCCGCCGAGCGCACGTTGGCGCGTCTGGCCAAGTACCAGAAGAGCACGGATGGCGAGTACGCGCAGGACGTGGCCAACGACCTCCGCAATTCGATGCAGAAGCACGCCAGCGTCTTCCGCACGCAGAAGATGATGGACGAGGGCGTGGCGCAGATCAAGGCGCTGGCCGATCGCGTCAAGAACATCCATTTGGCCGACAAGTCGAAGGTGTTCAACACGGCGCGCATCGAGGCGCTGGAAGTCGAGAACCTGATCGAAGTGGCGCTGGCTACGATCATCTCGGCGGCTGCGCGCCATGAGAGCCGCGGTGCCCACACGGTCGATGACTATGCCGACTCGCCGGAGTTTCCGAACGGCCGCAACGACAAGGAATGGATGAAGCACACGCTGTGGTACAGCGAAGGCAACCGACTGGACTACAAGCCAGTGAACTTGAAGCCGCTGACCACCGAATCCATCCCCCCGAAGGTCCGCTCGTTCTAAGCGAATGAGCCTGGCCACATACGCAACCATGAGGCGAGCCCATTGCAGCTTCGCCTCGATGCTGGCTCGCACCGCGGTGCGAACTGGTTGAAGACTTCGGACGAAAGACTCCCATGACCAAGCGCGTATTCAAGATCTATCGCTACGACCCTGACATCGACACGAAGCCACGCATGCAAACCATCGAAGTCGAACTCGATGGCAGCGAGCGCATGTTGCTGGATGCGCTGATGAAGCTGAAGGCGGTCGACCCCAGCCTGAGTTTCCGCCGCTCCTGCCGTGAAGGCGTGTGCGGGTCGGACGCGATGAACATCAACGGCAAGAACGGTCTTGCGTGCCTGACCAACATGCGCACGCTGCCGGATGTCGTCATCCTGAAGCCGCTGCCTGGACTGCCGGTCGTGCGTGACCTGATCGTCGACATGACGCAGTTCTTCACGCAGTACAACTCGATCAAGCCTTATCTGGTCAACGACGTATTGCCGCCCGAGAAAGAGCGCTTGCAATCACCGGAACAGCGCGATGAACTCAACGGCTTGTATGAGTGCATCCTCTGTGCGAGCTGTACCACGAGCTGCCCGAGCTTCTGGTGGAACCCGGACAAGTTCGTCGGCCCCGCCGGGTTGCTGCAAGCCTACCGTTTCATTGCCGACAGCCGCGACCATGACACCGCTGGCCGCCTGGACAATCTCGAAGATCCGTACCGCCTGTTCCGCTGCCACACCATCATGAATTGCGTCGATGTCTGCCCGAAGGGTCTCAACCCGACCAAGGCCATCGGCAAGATCAAGGAATTGATGGTTCGGCGCGCGGTCTGACGCGTCTCGTACTAAGCTCATCACGGCCAGCAGCCATGTCCCCTTTGATCGATGCACGTGCGCTGAGCAAGCTGAGATGGCGATGCCGTCGTGGCCTGCTCGAGAACGACTTGTTCATCGAGCGCTTCTTCGACCGTCACGAAGCTGCATTGACCGAACGGCAAGCTGGCGGCCTGCAGTTGCTGATGGACCTTTCGGACCCCGACCTGCTGGATTTGTTGTTGTCTCGCAAGGAACCCGTTGGCGAACTGGCTCGCGAGGATGTGCTTGAAGTTTTGCGCCTCATGCGTGTCCCCCGGTAGTTGCAAAAGTGTCTTTCTGGATCTCTCTATTAAAAAAGGAACGCTCATGACCCCGTCCGACGTGAAAGCCACCCTCTCGTTCTCCGACGGCAGCCCTGCCATGGACTTGCCGGTTTACAAGGGCAGCGTGGGACCGGATGTCATCGACATTCGCAAGCTCTACGCCCAGACCGGAAAATTCACCTACGACCCGGGCTTTCTGTCGACCGCGGCGTGCCAGTCGACGATCACCTACATCGATGGCGACAAGGGCGAGTTGCTGTATCGCGGCTACCCGATCGAACAGTTGGCCACCAGCTGCGATTACCTCGAAACCTGTTATCTGCTGCTGAACGGCGAGTTGCCCAACGAGACGCAGAAGGCCGAGTTCGTCAACACGGTGACCAACCACACGATGGTCAACGAGCAGATGCAGTTCTTCCTGCGTGGCTTCCGTCGTGACGCACACCCGATGGCGGTGCTGACCGGCCTCGTGGGCGGCCTGTCGGCCTTCTATCACGACAGCACCGACATCAATAACCCTCAGCACCGCGAGATCTCGGCGGTCCGCCTGATCGCGAAGATGCCAACGCTCGTCGCGATGGCCTACAAGTACGGCATCGGCCAACCGTACATCTATCCGAAGAATGAGCTCTCGTACGCCGCGAACTTCACCCGCATGATGTTCGCAACGCCTTGCGAGGAATACACGCCGAATGATGTCGTCGTGCGCGCGCTCGATCGCATCTTCATCCTCCACGCAGACCACGAACAGAATGCGTCGACCTCGACCGTGCGCCTGTGCGGCTCGTCGGGCACCAACCCGTTTGCAGCAATCGCCGCTGGCGTGGCCTGTCTGTGGGGTCCCGCGCATGGGGGCGCCAATGAGGCCGCACTGAACATGCTGGAAGACATTCAGCGCTCGGGTGGTGTCGAGAAGATTGGCGAGTTCATCAAGCAGGTGAAGGACAAGAACTCCGGCATCAAGCTGATGGGTTTCGGTCATCGCGTGTACAAGAATTACGACCCACGCGCGAAGCTGATGCGTGAAACCTGCCATGAGGTGCTGAATGCACTCGGTCTGCAAAACGACCCGTTGTTCAAGCTGGCGATGGCGCTGGAGAAGATCGCCCTCGAAGACGATTACTTCGTCTCGCGCAAGCTGTACCCGAACGTCGATTTCTATTCCGGCATCGTGCAACGCGCCATCGGCATCCCGGTCAGCCTGTTCACGGCCATCTTCGCGCTGGCCCGCACTGTGGGCTGGATTGCCCAGCTGAACGAGATGATCGGCGATCCGGAATACAAGATCGGCCGTCCTCGTCAGTTGTTCAACGGGGCGGTCGCGCGCAACGTGGTGCCGCTCGGCAAGCGCTGAGAAGGTGCCCGGCCTGCCCCTGGTGCAGGCCAACGCAATGCTGTCGGCATGAAAAGTGCATTAGTCGGCGGCGCAAAGTTCATATGGAGCGCGGGGTTTGCAAAAGCCTCGCGCTTTTTCATTGAAGGTGCGTTTCACCTTGTGTCGCGATGGCGCAACGCCAACCGATCTTTCCGATGCTGCCAATCTCGTTGGTACGCGCCGCTGTGAGCGACAGGCGAAGCTTTCTAAAACTCAAACCCCTAAAGTAGGGGGTAAGTGTAAGTTTGCTATGTGGCTGTGAGTTGCTCCACGTAAAGTTTGATGTGCAGTAAACAAGATTTCGGCGTCAGTCGAATATTTCACACAACGACGACGGCACATTTGGTGCCCTCTTGGGAGGATTCCATGTTGAAACATGCGTTGATGGCAGCAGCCATCACATTGGGTGTGTCTTCGGCGCAGGCCGATGGCCTGCTGGTTGAAGGCTTTGACGACATCTCGACATTTGCAGGAGACGGCGGTTGGGTATTCAAAAATCTCAGCACACCTGTGGGCAGCACCGAATGGTTTCAAGGCGATGCCAGTGTGTTCGAAGCGAAAAGCGGTGAGGCGAATTCGTACATTGCCGCCAATTTCAATAGCGCGGCGGCAGGCGGTGAGATCAACAACTCGCTGATTTCGCCGAAATTCTCAACCCAGGCCGACGGAACGATCAGCTTCTGGGCCCGCTCGGCAGGTGACTCGACGGGCGCTTTCGCCGACACCTTGTCATACAGCCTCGTGTCTGAAAACGGCCAGGCCTTGAGCTTTTCCAGCGGCACCCAGCTCACCTTGACCGATACCTGGACGCTTTACTCGGTCGGCTTTGCCGCGCAGGGTGCGGCGTCGCTGGGCCGCCTTGCGTTCAACTATTTCGGCGCTGCGGATGCATCGAACTACATCGGTATCGACAGTCTGTCCATCGACACCGTTGCGCCGGTGCCTGAGCCGTCGACCTGGTTGCTGATGAGCGTGGGCCTCGCTGGCATGGGCTTGTTCGCCCGCCGTCGCAAGTCTTGAGCTCATCCATCCGTTGTCAGGAGATTGATATGTTTTCAGTACGTTTTCTGGGCCGTACCGGCCTGTCGCTGGTGCTCGCTGGATTGGCGGGGCTGTCCTTGAATGCCGTGGCGCATCAGGAGTCGCCGGTAGGGGCGTCGTCCGCCGAAGCGTTGGACACCACGTCGAATCTGATCGTCGTCAAAGACCCGAAAACCGGCGAATTGCGCTTGCCCAACGCCGACGAAGCGGCGGCCTTGCAAACGCCCGCATCGGTTCGTGCGCGCGCCGCCTCGGTGCGGACGATTGCTTCCCAGCCTTTGCAGAAGTTCCACTCGAATGGCGCCCATGGCGCTCGCATGACGCAAGAACTCATCAGCATGGTCGTCGCAGTCAAACAGCCCGATGGCAGCTATGCCATGCGCTGTTTCGAGAACCGCGAGCAGGCCGAAGCCGCCATGGGGCGGACTTCGATGGGCAAACCTTCCAACGCAGCGACGACCGAGTAAACCAACATGACGCAACGGAAATTCAAACTCACCTGCTTCGCCGCATTGGTGCTCGCGTCCTTGGGTGCCCAGGCTGCGACCATCAACATCCATAGTCGCGATCCGGCGGGTGTGGGCTTCAATGACCCGACACCGACCGAACCTGTCGGCGGCAACCCCGGCAAGACCTTGGGCGAGCAGCGCTACAACGTTTATCGCTTTGTTGCTGACATCTGGGAAAAGCAACTCGACAGCGCGGTTCCGATCGAGGTCAGCGCCGGCTGGGAGGCGTTGAGCTGCACGGCCACCTCTGCGACGCTCGGCAGCGCAGGTGCCTGGAACATCTGGCGTGACTTCCCCAATGCCCCGAAGCCCAATACCTGGTATCCGCAGGCGTTGGCCAACAAGCTTGCGAAGACCAATCTGTCTGACGAGCAGGAAGATGACGGCACAGGCTATGGCAACGTCGACATCAAGACTCAGTTCAATGCGAATCTGGGGTCCGAGAACTGTCTGGCCGGCTCGCCGTTCTACCTGGGCCTCGATGGTCTGGCAGGCGACAAGGTGAATTTCGTCGAAACGCTGCTGCACGAGCTGGGGCACGGCCTCGGGTTCGCTGCGCTGACCACCAGTGGCAAGACCGGAGCGCGCCTTCAAGGTATTCCGAGCGTCTGGGAAGCGTTCATGTATGACAACAGCGTTGGCAAAACGTGGTTGGACATGACAGACGTCGAGCGCCAGGAGTCGGGATTGCGCCCTCTCCAATTGGCCTGGACGGGCCCGAATGCCGTGACGGGGGCGGCGGTCACGCTGTCAAGAGTTCCGTTGCTCAACGTGACGTCGCCTGCACCCGGCGTGGCTGGCACCTACGAATACAGCCTGGCTGCATTCGGCCCGGCACCGACGAATCCGGGCAAGCTCGGCCCGCTGGCGATTGCTGGTGAGTTGGCTTGCGCGCCTTTGTCACCGGCTGCCGCCGCAGCAGTCAAAGGCAAGGTGGCTCTCATCGACCGTGGCAGCTGCACCTTCGTGTCCAAGGCGAAGGTGGCTCAAGACGCTGGCGCGATCGGCGTGGTGATCGCCAACAATGTTGCAGGTGCTGGAGCTCCAGGGATGTCGGGTGAAGACCTGACCCTGGTGATTCCGACGGTGGGCGTTTCACTGGAAGTCGGCGCGCAGCTAAAGGCTGGCGTATTGGCATCTGCCAAGTTCGGCTCTCGCAGCACACCCGGCACGCTGACAGCGACGCTTTCGACCGACAAGAAGCGCCTATCCGGCGCCGATAAAGCCGGTCGGCCGTTGCTGTACACGCCGAACCCGTATGAGAGCGGATCTTCTGTTTCTCACTGGGACGTCAGCGCATCTCCGAACCTGCTGATGGAGCCGCGGATCAATAGTGATCTGACGACCACGCTGGTTGCACCGAAAGACTTGACCTTCCTCTTGCTGAAAGATCTCGGCTGGTGATCGGCTGAGCGCAATGCAGTTGTGAAAACGAAAGGAGCCCGGCAATTGCCGGGCTCCTTTTTTGTGTTTCAACCAGAATCCCGGCGCACAAGAGGGGTGAGCGCCTAAAATCGGATGTTCCACGCTTTGCTTTTCGGGACATCCATGGGCCGCACGCTCTACGACAAGATCTGGGACGAACATATCGTCCATACCGAAGATGACGGCACGGCCGTGCTGTACATCGATCGCCATCTGGTCCATGAAGTGACCAGCCCGCAGGCGTTCGAAGGGCTGGATCTGGCTCAACGCAAAGTTTGGCGTATCTCTGCGAACCTTGCGGTCAGTGATCACAACGTGCCGACGACCGACCGAAGCCACGGTATCGCAGATCCCACTTCGCGGCTGCAGGTGGACACGCTGGATCAGAACTGCGACCGCCTGGGCATCACGCAGTTCAAGATGAACGACAAGCGTCAGGGCATCGTGCATGTGATCGGCCCAGAGCAAGGCGCGACGCTGCCTGGCATGACGGTCGTTTGTGGTGATTCCCACACGTCGACGCATGGCGCGTTTGGCGCACTTGCGCATGGCATCGGTACCAGCGAGGTCGAGCATGTGCTGGCCACGCAGACGCTGCTGGCGCGCAAGGCCAAGAACCTGCTGATCATGGTCGAAGGCCAGGTGCCGCGCGGCTGTGGTGCCAAAGACATCGTATTGGCCATCATTGGCAAGATCGGCACGGCAGGCGGCAATGGTTACACCATCGAATTTGCCGGTTCAGCGATCCGCGCGCTGAGCATGGAAGGGCGCATGACGGTGTGCAACATGGCCATCGAAGCTGGCGCCCGTGCGGGTCTCGTGGCGGTTGACGACACCACCATCAACTATGTGAAGGGTCGCCCGTTCTCGCCGAATGGCTTGGAATGGGAGCACGCCGTGGCGTACTGGCGCAGCCTGCATTCCGATCCCGATGCATCGTGGGATCGCATTGTCGAATTGGATGCGTCGCAAATCCGGCCGCAAGTCACCTGGGGCACTTCACCCGAAATGGTCTTGTCGATCGAAGATCGCGTGCCCGATCCCGAGCGTGAGAAAGATGCCAATAAGCGCGGTGCGATGGAGCGTGCGCTGAAGTACATGAATCTGGAGCCGAACCGGCTGATGTCGGACATCCTGATTGACAAAGTGTTCATCGGTTCCTGCACCAACTCCCGTATTGAAGACATCCGAGAGGCGGCCGCGGTCGTGCGCAAGATGGGCCGCAAGGTCGCCTCGAACGTGAAGCTCGCGATGGTCGTGCCCGGCTCGGGGCTCGTGAAGGAGCAGGCGGAGCGTGAAGGGCTGGACATTGTTTTTCGCGCTGCCGGCTTCGAATGGCGAGAGCCCGGTTGTTCGATGTGCCTCGCGATGAACGCGGATCGGCTGGAGCCTGGTGAGCGTTGCGCATCCACATCCAACCGGAATTTTGAAGGTCGCCAAGGTCCGGGTGGCCGCACCCATCTCGTGAGCCCCGCAATGGCGGCGGCTGCCGCCATTGAAGGCCATTTCGTCGACGTGCGGCGCCTTGCCTGAATCATCAACTGCGAAAGAAAGAATGCCATGAAGAAACTGATCCTGATTTTTGCTGCGGCCTACGCACTGGCTGGTTGCAATACCGTCGAAGGCTTCGGCAAAGACGTGCAGAAGGTCGGCGAGAAGATGGAAGACTCTGCTTCGAAGAAGAAGTGAGTCATGCAGGCCTTTAGAGTCCACAAAGGTCTGGTCCTGCCGCTCGACCGCGACAACGTCGATACCGACGCGATCATTCCGAAGCAGTTTTTGAAGTCGATCAAGCGATCGGGTTTCGGGCCGAACCTTTTCGATGAATGGCGTTATCACGATGTGGGTGAGCCGGGGCAAGACCCGGCCTCACGGCAGCCTCGGCCGGATTTCGTTTTGAACCTGCCGCGCTATCGGGGCGCCTCCGTGCTTCTGACACGTCAGAACTTCGGCTGCGGTTCGTCGCGCGAGCATGCGCCTTGGGCGTTGGAGCAATATGGCTTTCGGGCGCTGATTGCGCCGAGTTACGCTGACATCTTCTTCAACAACAGTTTCAAGAACGGCTTGCTGCCGATCGTGCTGCCGGAATATGAAGTCAACCGTTTGTTCGACGAGGTCAATGCCTTCATCGGGTACGAGCTGACGGTCGATCTCGATCGCCAGGTGGTGATCAAGCCGGATGGCACCTCGTTGCAGTTCGATGTGCAACCATTTCGAAAATACTGCTTGCTGAATGGTTTCGACGATATCGGTTTGACGTTGCGCCATGCCGACAAGATTCGTGCATTCGAGGCCGAAAGGTTGTTGACGAAGCCTTGGTTGGCGCACACCCTCTGATTACTGTGTCGTTGTCAGGCAGTGAAACCGCCTGAAGAACAAGGAAAGTGATTCGTGAAGATTGCAGTTTTGCCGGGTGACGGCATCGGTACCGAAATCGTCGCTGAGGCGCTCAAGGTGCTGGCTTGTCTTGATTTGCCCTTCGAACTTGAACAGGCGAATGTGGGCGGCGCAGCCTATGCGGCTCACGGACATCCATTGCCTGACGCCACCTTGAACTTGGCCAAGGCTTCCGATGCCGTGTTGTTCGGTGCGGTGGGTGACTGGAAATACGACAAGCTGGAGCGGCATCTGCGCCCTGAGCAAGCGATTCTCGGGTTGCGCAAGCACCTGGAGTTGTTCGCCAACTTCCGGCCAGCGATTTGTTATGACGAGTTGACCGACGCCTCTTCACTGAAGCCAGAGATCGTGTCGGGTCTCGACATCCTGATCATTCGTGAACTCACGGGCGACATCTATTTCGGGCAGCCACGCGGACGGCGTGCGTCACCGGATGGCGCATTTGCCGGTCATGACGAAGCCTTCGACACGATGCGTTATTCGCGTCCAGAGATTGAGCGCATCGCCCACGTGGCCTTTCAGGCGGCTCGCAAGCGCAACAAGAAGGTGCTGAGCGTCGACAAGGCCAATGTGCTGGAAACCTTTCAGTTCTGGCGGGATGTCGTCACCGAAGTGCATGCGCAATATGCCGATGTCGAGCTGGAGCACATGTATGTCGACAACGCAGCCATGCAATTGGTCAAGGCACCGAAGCGTCTTGATGTGATCGTGACCGGCAACATGTTTGGGGACATCCTGAGCGACCAGGCGGCCATGCTCACGGGTTCGATCGGTATGTTGCCGTCGGCCTCGCTGAACTCAAGGAAT
Organism: uncultured Rhizobacter sp.; assembly: GCA_964242145.1. Classification (GTDB taxonomy): domain Bacteria; phylum Pseudomonadota; class Gammaproteobacteria; order Burkholderiales; family Burkholderiaceae_C; genus Rhizobacter. Next base: position 593 of record CAXTCD010000184.1, on the reverse strand, counting down.
CAAGGTCTGTATGAGCCGAGCCATGGCTCTGCGCCTGACATCGCTGGCAAGGGCATTGCCAATCCACTGGCCACGATTCTTTCGGCCGCGATGATGCTGCGCTTCAGCTTGAATCAGGAGGTCGCAGCTCAACGGATTGAGGCGGCCGTCAAGGCCGTGTTGGCAAGTGGTCTGCGCACCAACGATATTTACAGTGCCGGCACTATACGGGTCGGTACCAAGGAGATGGGCGACGCCGTTGTCGCCCATCTGAAAGCGCAATCCTGAGCGCTTCTCAAGGTACGCACTTTCAAATCAACGCAAACGATAGGAACGAAGATGGTTACGCGATTGGTCGGCCTGGTGGGCTGGCGTGGAATGGTCGGTTCGGTGTTGCTGGACCGCATGGCACAAGAAAATGATTTTGATCTGATTGAGCCGGTGTTCTTCAGCACCAGCAATGTCGGCGGCAAGGCGCCTTCCTATGCGAAGAACGAAACAACGCTGCAAGACGCCTACAGCGTCGAGGCTTTGAAGCGCTGCGACATCATCATCACCGCACAAGGCGGCGACTACACGACAGAGATCTTTGGAAAGCTGAGATCCGCCGGGTG
>CAXTCD010000183.1:8739-10481 GCA_964242145.1 uncultured Rhizobacter sp. | reverse complement strand
GCTCGGCCCAGTCGGCGGTCATGAAGTCGCTGGTCTGCACGGCGCGCAAGGCGACGACGTAATCGTAGGTGCGGCCATCACCCATCACGCCGACGCTCTTGACCGGCAGGAACACCACGAAGGCCTGGCTGGTCAGCTCGTACCAGGTCTTGCCGGTGGCCTCGTCTTTGGCGTTGCGCAGCTCTTCGATGAAGATCGCATCGGCGCGGCGCAGCAAGTCGGCGTATTCCTTCTTGACCTCACCGAGAATGCGCACGCCCAGGCCCGGGCCGGGGAACGGGTGGCGATACACCATGTCGTGCGGCAGGCCGAGAGCCACACCGAGTTCACGCACTTCATCCTTGAACAACTCGCGCAACGGCTCCAAAAGCTTCAGGCCCAAGGTCTCGGGCAGGCCGCCGACGTTGTGATGGCTCTTGATCGTGATCGCCTTCTTTGTCTTGGCGCCACCACTTTCGATCACATCGGGATAGATCGTGCCCTGGGCCAGCCATTTGGCGCCTTGCCCGCCGGTGGTGGCGCCAGCGGCTTTGAGTTTCGTGGCTTCGGCCTGGAAGACTTCGACGAACTCGCGGCCGATGATCTTGCGCTTGGCTTCGGGGTCGGTGACGCCGGTCAGATGGCCGAGGAACTGCTCGCTCGCATCAACGCGAATGACCTTGGCGTGCAGGCGCCCGGCGAACATGTCCATCACCATGTCGCCTTCGTGCAGGCGCAGCAGGCCATGGTCAACGAAGACGCAGGTCAGCCGGTCCCCGATCGCGCGGTGGATCAGCGCCGCGGCCACGCTGGAGTCGACACCGCCGCTCAGGCCAAGAATGACTTCTTCGCTACCGACTTGCTCGCGGATGCGCGCCACGGCTTCGGCGATGTAGTCGCCCATCACCCAGTCGGGTTTGGCCTTCGCGATGTCGAGCACAAAGCGGTTCAGCAGTTCGCGGCCCTTCACGGTGTGCGTGACTTCGGGGTGGAACTGCACCGCGTAGTAGCCGCGTGATTCGTCGGCCATGCCTGCGATGGGGCAGCTCGGCGTGGACGCCATCAGCTTGAAGCCGGGCGGCAGCTGCGTGACCTTGTCGCCATGGCTCATCCAGACTTTGAGCATGCCGTGGCCTTCAGGCGTCGAGAAGTCTTCGATGCCTTCGAGCAGCTTGGTGTGGCCATGCGCGCGCACTTCGGCATAGCCGAATTCGCGGTGCGTGCTGGCCTCGACCTGCCCGCCTTGCTGCACCGTCATCGTGAACATGCCGTAGCAGATGCCGAGCACCGGAACGCCGAGATCCCACACCGCCTGCGGCGCGCGCAGATCATGTTCTTCGTAGGTGCTGGCATGGCTGCCGGAGAGGATCACCCCCTTCGGGTTGAACTCGCGAATGAAGGCGTCGCTGACGTCGTTCGGATGGATCTCGCAATAGACATGCGCTTCGCGCACGCGGCGGGCGATCAGCTGGGTGACTTGAGAACCGAAGTCGAGGATGAGGATCTTGTCGTGCATGAGGAGGCGATTCAGCGGGTCACAGATTTTTGGCAGCCAACTCGCCTTGAAGGCGCGACTGCCGACCGAAATGGCGCCATGCCAGCAGCGTGGCTGCCAACAGCAATGCGGAGCCAAAGAAAAAGGGCGCGCCGACGCGCCAGTCTTGCGCCGGCAGGTGCGACACCAGGCCGAGCAAGGGGGCGCCGATCATTGGCGCGATCGCGGCGGCGAGGCTGGTCAACGAGGCCACCGAACCCATCGTCTG
>CAXTCD010000183.1:0-8729 GCA_964242145.1 uncultured Rhizobacter sp. | reverse complement strand
GCCTTGCGTTTTCGCATCAGCTGCGCTGGAGACCATGCCGCTGATCGTGGCCGAGACGGTGGAGCCCAGCAGGTTCAACCCGATCACCGCGTACATCACCCAGCCCTGCGTCGACAGGCCGAACAGCACATAGGCCAGCGTGCTCGAGCTCAGGCCCATGATCGCAAGCCGGGGCCCGCCAAATCGCGCCAACAGCGGCTTCAGGAGGAAGCCTTGCACCACGACCGCCGACAAGCCCACAGCGAACAGCGACCAACCGTTTTCCATCGGCCCCCAGTCGAAACGGAAGCTGGTGTAAAGCACCCAGGACGTGTGCATGATGAACTGCGCAAGGTTGCACAGCCCGACCACCGCGATCAACCCGCCCACGCCTTTGAGCTGGCCGAGCTTCATCAACGAAGACACCGGGTTCGCCGAGCGCCAGCTGATCGGGCGGCGGCTATCGGGTGGCAAGGATTCGGGCAGAACGAAGTAGCCGTACAACAGATTGACCAGTGCCAGCGTGCCGGCGACGAAGAACGGCAAGTGCACGTCATGGGCGCCAAGCAACCCGCCCATGACGGGGCCCAGGATGAAGCCCATTCCGAACATCGCGCCGAGCTGGCCAAAGCGGCGCGAGCGGTCTTCGGGTGCTGTGATGTCAGCGACATAAGCATTGGCCACCGCTGCGTTGGCGAGCAAGGCGCCGCTGATCAGGCGAATCGCGACCAGCATCCAGAGCTGCGTGGCCATGGCGGTGGCAAAGAAGCTGAAGGCCAGGCCGCAAAAGCCCGTCAGCAGCACCGGCCGCCGGCCATAGCGATCGGACAATGCCCCCATCACCGGCGAGCCGAAGAAGTTCGCAAACCCAAAACTGAAGGCCACGACGCCATACCAGAATGCCTGCTCGCCCCGATCACTGGTGAAGCCGCCGACGATCGACGGCAGCACCGGAATGATCAGACCGATCGACACCATGTCGATCAGCACCGTCAGCAAGATGAAGCGCATCGCTGCAGGGCGGCCCGCTGGCGCGCTCGGCGGATCAAGAGACAAGGTCACACCGATTCCTTACAACGGTTGATGCAGTGAGGGCAAGCCGCTCCCAGCTGGGTGTCACACACCATGGTTGATGCAGTAACGGGCCGAGCGCCGGGCCGCTCCCAAGCCGGCCCGATCCCCTCGGGGGATCGGCCGACGTACCCGTCGGCCGAGGGGCACCATCTACTCCATGCGGTAGTTGGGCGCTTCTTTGGTGATCTGCACATCATGCACATGGCTCTCGCGGATGCCGGCCGAGGTGATCTCGACGAACTCCGCCTTGTCGCGCATGTCTTCGATGCAGGCCGCGCCGCAATAGCCCATCGAAGCCCGCAGGCCGCCGGCCATCTGGAACACGATGCTGACCATCGAGCCTTTGTAAGGCACGCGGCCTTCGATGCCTTCGGGCACCAGCTTGTCGGCATTCGGGTTGGCGCCGGTGTTGTCTTGGAAGTAGCGGTCGGCGCTGCCTTGCTGCATCGCGCCGATCGACCCCATGCCGCGATAGCTCTTGTAGCTGCGGCCCTGGAACAGCACGATCTCGCCCGGCGCCTCTTCGGTGCCGGCGAACATGCCGCCCATCATCACCGTATAGGCGCCGGCGGCGATCGCCTTTGCGATGTCACCGGAATAGCGCACACCGCCATCGGCGATCAAAGGGACGCCCGAACCAGCCAAGGCCTTCGCCACGTTATCGATCGCGGTGATCTGCGGCACACCGACACCCGCCACGATGCGCGTCGTGCAGATCGAGCCCGGGCCGATGCCGACCTTCACGCCATCGGCGCCAGCCTCGGCCAGCGCCAGTGCTGCCGCGCCGGTTGCGATGTTGCCGCCGATCACGTCGATCTGCGGATAGTTCTGCTTGACCCAGCGAACCCGCTCGATCACACCCGCGCTGTGGCCGTGGGCGGTATCGACCACGAGTGCATCGACGCCCGCCTTCACCAGCAGATCGACCCGCTCTTCGGTGCCCTCGCCGACGCCGACCGCGGCGCCCACGCGCAGCTTGCCGTGGGCATCACGCGCGGCGCTCGGGAAGTTGGTTTGCTTGGTGATGTCTTTCACCGTGAACAGGCCACGCAGCTCGAAAGCGTCGTTGACGACGACCACGCGCTCAAGCTTGTGCTTGTGCATCAAGGCCTTGGCCTCAGCCAGCGTCGCGCCATCGCGCACCGTGATCAGCCTTTCGCGCGGCGTCATGATCTCGCGCACCGGAATGTCCATGCGCGTCTCGAAGCGCAGGTCGCGGCCGGTCACGATGCCAACGACCTTGCCTTCTTCTAGCACCGGGAAGCCCGAGATGCCGTGCTGGCGCGACAGCTGGATGACGTCGCGCACCGGCACGCCCGGCGAAATGGTGATCGGGTCGCGCAGCACGCCCGATTCATAGCGCTTCACACGCGCCACTTCAGCCGCCTGCTGCTTGGGCGTGAGGTTCTTGTGAACAATCCCGATGCCACCTTCCTGCGCGATGGCAATCGCCAGTCGCGCTTCGGTCACGGTGTCCATTGCAGCGGACACCAGCGGAAGGTTCAGGCGGATATTTCGGGAGAACTGTGTGGCCAACGAGGTATCTCGAGGCAACACTTGGGAGAAAGCAGGCACCAGCAACACATCGTCGAAGGTAAGCGCTTTGCCTAAAAGGCGCATGAGGAAGCTCCTGACGCAAAAGCGGATTATAGGGACGGCTGCATCACCTCTGGCATGGCGCCTTGCACGGCGACCCGCGCTCATATTCCAGGCCTCAGAACACGAGACCAGCGGAGTCGCCTTTGCGCAAATTAAAGACACAGTCAATCCAGGCCACCAACGCGATCGCCCATCGAACAAAACCTGACACATTCACCACGCGGCAATTTCCAGGCAGGGGCCTCGGCACTACACTTTGCAGATGACCATCTCTTTCTCTCGACACACGGTGCGGCTCAGCGCTCTCGCGCTTGGAGTCTTGTTGACCCTCGGCGTAGGCACATCTGCCTGGGCGCAGTGGAAATGGAAAGACAAGACCGGCCGCGTTCAATACAGCGACCTTCCCCCGCCTTCGTCGGTGGGTGAACAGGACATTCTTCAACGCCCGGCAGGCAGCCAACGCGCTGCGCCTTCGTCGGCTTCAGCCAGCCAGGCACCCGCTACCGCAGCGCCGATCGCCAGCGGCCCGGCCAATGGTGCCGAACCCGAACTCGAAGCCAAGCGCCGCAAGGCCGAGCAGGAAGAAGCGGCCAAGCGCAAGGCCGAAGAAGACAAGGTGAAGACGGCCAAGGCCGACAACTGCCAACGCGCGAAGGCACAGTTGCGCACGCTCGATGAAGGCATGCGCATGGCACGCGTCAATGAAAAAGGCGAGCGCGAGATCCTCGACGACAAGGCCCGTGCCGATGAAAGCCAGCGCGCTCGCGACATCGTCAATTCAGACTGCAAATAAGCCGGGCACGGGCTGCGTCGCACCCGTGCCACGCAGCAGGCTCGAACAAGGCACCCGAGCGGTGCCGCATGACCCCAAGCCCACCAAGCCGGTTTCAAACGCCCTGCATCGGCTAACACGCTGCCGATGCGGATCACGTTCTTTGATTCAATTCGCCCCGCCTCAAGTCTGGCGTCACTTCAGCGCCCTCAACGCTTGAGCTGCTGACTGCGCCGAGGCTCTTTCGGCGCCACAGGCCGGGCCTTGCGGTGCGTCTGATACCGCTGGCGCCGCGCTTCTTTCGGGTCCACCCGCAAAGGCCGATAGATCTCGATGCGGTCGGCGGCTCTGACGCATTCATCGATCGTTCGGGCATGGCCCCAAACGCCCAGCTTGAGCGTCGTCAGATCCAGCTCCGCATGCAGCAACAGCACCTCGCTCGCCTGCAGAGCTTCGCCGATCGAACAGCCCTGCACAACCATGAGGGTACGCCGCCACACGATGCCGGCCTGTGGGCTGTAAGCCACCTCGACCGGAATCAAACCCGCCGTGAAAGGCGCTTCATCGAGAACCATAGACCTGCTCGGCGCGTTTGACAAAGGCATCGACCAGCGTGTTGGCCACCCGATCGAAGACCGGGCTGAGCACAAGCTCGAGCGCAAGATTCGAGAAGGCATAGCGCATCTCGAACTCGATCTTGCAAGCCTTCACCGGCTCGTCGCCTTGAGTCGGCAAGGGCTTGAAAAGCCAGGAGCCCTCGAGCATCGAGAAGGGCCCGTCGACCAGTTGGACCGTCACGCTTTCGCCGGGCACATGGGTGTTGCGGGTGGTGAACGCGTGACGCACACCGGCGTAGACGAGATGCAGCCGAGCCGTCATGCCGCGTTCATCCTGCGCCAGGATGTCGGTGCGTTCGCACCAGGGCAGGAATTGCGGATAGTCGGTGACACCGGTGACCAGGCGGTACATCTCTTCGCTCGAATACCAGAGCAGGACTGACTTTTTGACGTGCTTCATACAATGCGTGGATTGTATTGAGCGACCACGCCCCAACGTCCCACCCTATGTCGATTGCAGAAAACCGCCGCGCCCGTTTTGATTACCACCTCGAAGAGCGCTACGAGGCCGGCATGGTGCTGCACGGCTGGGAGATCAAGGCCATTCGCGCAGGCCAGGTGCAGCTCACCGACGGCTATGTGCTGATTCGCAATGGCGAACTCTTTTTGATCGGCTGCCGCATCAACGCATTGCGCAGCGCATCGACCCACGTCAGCCCCGAAGCCGAGCGCACGAAGAAGCTGTTGATGCACAAGGAAGAGATCAAGCGGCTGATCGGCAAGGTGGAGCAAAAAGGCTTCACGCTGGTCCCGCTCGACCTCCATTACAAAGGCGGCCGGGTGAAAGCCGAGATTGCACTGGCCAAAGGCAAGGCCGAGCACGACAAGCGCAACACCGAAAAACAACGCGACTGGGACCGGGAAAAGGGCCGGCTGATGAGACATAAAGTCTCATCGGGTCCGAAGGACTGACTCGCGCAGCGAGGCACGGCCCTTTCGCCGTCAGGCAAAAGCCGGCTGATGACACAGAAATCTCACCGCACCTGCGGCGCTGAGCCACAAGCTGACCGCCCGGTGACCGTCAGCCGGCCAGCGCTTCCAGCGCCTGCTGGCAATCGGCAATCAGATCGCCGGCCGCTTCGAGGCCGACCGAGAAGCGGATCAGCGTGCCTTTGAAAGCCGCCTGATTGCGGATCACGGCCAAGTCGTAAGGCACCACCAAGCTCACCGGGCCGCCCCAGGAATAGCCGATCTTGAAGAGCTTCAGCGCATCCACAAAGGCGTTCACCTGCTGGGCGCTGTAGCGCTCGTTGAAGACCACCGAGAACAAGCCGGCCGCGCGGGTGCATTGACGCGCCCAGTGGCCGTGCCCCGGTGAGCCGACCAGCGCGGGGTGCAGCACCTGAACGACCTCCGCGCGGCGCGACCACCATGTTGCCAAGGCACGCGCTGCTGCGTCGTGAGCGTCATAGCGCAGCGCAAGCGTCGGCAACGAGCGCAGCACCAGCTCGACATCGTTCGCGCCGACGCCCCAGCCCATGCGCATGTGGCAAAACTTGAGCTTCAGGTGCAAGGCTTCATCGCGCGTCGTCACCGAGCCCATCAACACATCCGCGCCCCCCGAGGGGTATTTCGTCAGCGCGTGGATCGAAACATCGACACCCAACACGCCTTCCGGGTCGGTACCCGTCGGCTCGCGGCCCGGCGCGAGATCGAAGGGGTTGAACGCAATGCCAGCACCCCAGGTGTTGTCGAGCGCGACGACGACACGGTGCTGGCGGCAGGCTCGCACCAGCGCCACCAGATCCGGAAATTCCATCGTCACCGAACCCGGAGCCTCCAGCCAGACCAGCCGGGTCTCGGGCCGGATCGTCTCGGCCAAGCCGCGTGCATCCATCGGATCGTAGAAGCGATGGGTGATGCCGAAGCCCGCCAGTTCATGGCGAGCCAGCTCTTTGCCCGGGCCGTAGGCGTTGTCGGGGATCAAGACCTCGTCGCCCTGCTTCAGCAAGGCCATGTCGACCAGCGTGATCGCCGACAGGCCGCTCGGGGTCAACAAGGTCTGCAGGCCGCCTTCGAGCGCGGCGAGGCGCTCTTCCAGCGTGAAAGTGGTCGGCGTGCCGTGCAGCCCGTAGGTGTATCCGGTCTTGTCTTTCCAGGTGCGGGCATTCAGCGCCGACGTGTTGGCGAAGATGACGGTCGACGCCTTGTGAACGCCCGGCGCCACGGCATCGAAGCCCTGCGGCGGCACGTAAGGGTGATGAATCAACGCGGTGCGCTGAGCCAGCGCCGGCGATTCCAGGGCGGTCGATCGAGAATCGACGGGCTGCGAATGATCGGTGCGCGATGAATCCATCACCTCAGATCGGCTGAGCCACGAGATCGTGCCCCTGCGTCCCAACAATGCGCGCCTTCGTGAATTCGCCGACCTTCAAGGTTTTCGACGCCTTCTCCGGCGGCAACAGGCGCACCGTGCCGTCAATCTCGGGCGCGTCAGCATAGCTTCGGCCGACACCGCCCTTGCGGCCCAAGGCCGGCGCCGAATCGATCAACACCTGCATCGTCGCACCCACGCGTCGGTGCAACTTGGCGGCCGAGACCTCTTCGGCCACGGCCATGAAACGCGCGCGCCGCTCTTCGCGAACCGCTTGTGGGACGGCGTCGGGCAGATCGTTCGCGGTCGCACCTTCGACGGGTGAATAGGCAAAGCAGCCGGCGCGGTCAATCTGCGCCTCGCGAACGAAATCGAGCAGGTGCTGGAACTCGGCTTCGGTTTCACCCGGGAAGCCGGCAATGAAGGTGCTGCGCACCACCAGCTCCGGGCAGACCTCGCGCCAGTGCTGCAGGCGATCGAGGTTCTTCTCGCCGTTGGCCGGGCGCTTCATGCGCTTGAGGACGTCGGGGTGCGAATGCTGGAAAGGCACGTCGAGGTAAGGAAGGATCAGGCCCTGCGCCATCAGCGGCAGCACATCATCGACGTGCGGATACGGGTAGACATAGTGCAGGCGCACCCAGGCGCCGTGCCGGGCGGCCAGTTCACCGAGCTTCTCGCACAGGTCGAGCATGCGGGTCTTGACCGGCTTGCCGTCCCAAAAGCCGGTGCGGTATTTGACGTCGACGCCATAGGCGCTGGTGTCCTGGCTGATCACCAGCAGTTCTTTGACGCCGCCTTCGAACAGGCGCTGCGCCTCGCCGAGCACATCGCCGATCGGGCGCGAGACCAGATCGCCGCGCATGCTCGGGATGATGCAGAAGCTGCAGCGGTGGTTACAGCCTTCGCTAATCTTCAGATAAGCGTAGTGACGCGGTGTCAGCTTGACGCCATGCGGCGGCACCAGGTCAATGAACGGGTCATGGGGCTTGGGCACATGCAAGTGCACCGCATCCATCACCTCGTGGGTGGCGTGCGGGCCGGTGACGGCCAGCACGCTCGGGTGCATCTGCCGAACCAGATTGCCACCGCCCTCGCCCGCCTTCGCGCCCAGGCAGCCGGTGACGATCACCTTGCCGTTTTCGGCCAGCGCTTCGCCGATGGTGTCGAGGCTTTCACGCACGGCGTCATCGATGAAACCGCAGGTGTTGACGATCACCAGATCGGCGCCGGCAAAGGTCTTCGAGGTGTCGTAGCCCTCGGCGCGAAGTTGGGTGAGGATGAGTTCGGAATCCGTCAGCGCCTTCGGGCAGCCGAGCGAGACGAAACCGATCTTGGGGGCCAGGGCCGCGGGGGTCAGACCAGCGGGGCTGGCGAGCATGTCTTGTGTCATCCAGGGATTTTCGCCGATCCCCGGGCCGCGCGTGGGCTTTCAGCGTTTGGGCGTGCCGAAACCTGGCATGCCGGGGAAAAGCGTCTCCGCCTGTTTGGTCATCTGCTCCTGCATCTGCAAGAACATGTTCTTCGATTGCTCGAGATAGCCACCCATCAGACCTTGCACCGCCGGGTTCTGGCCGCCCACGAATTGCGCCCACAGCTCCGGGTTCATCGGCGTGACCTTGGACTGCTCGGTCAGACGAAGCTGAATGTCGGTGAAGGCCTGCAGGTTCTTCTCGAGGTAAGAGCCCATCATTCCCTGCATCGAATTGCCGTAGAAGCGAATGATCTGCGCCAGCATCTGGGCCGAAAACATCGGCATGCCGCCGGCCTCTTCTTCCAGGATGATCTGCAGCAGGATGCTGCGGGTCAGGTCTTCGCCGGTCTTCGCGTCACGCACGATGAAAGCGTCATTCGCAAGCACCATGGTCTTCACATCGGCCAAGGTGATGTAGCTGCTGGTCTGGGTGTCGTAGAGGCGGCGGTTCGGGTACTTTTTCAGCACGCGGGGGCCGCTCTTTTCAGTAGCTTCGTCGTCGGACGGCTGGGAAGCGCGGCGGGTCTGGGCCATTCAGAAAGCTCCTTTTTTCTTTGAAATCAACATGCCGCTGTGTGTGCAATTGCACAAAAGATTCTAGGAGTGTGCCCCGGACCGCCCCGGAGGGTTTTCCCGCCGTGAGAAATGGCCGCTGCGAACCGTGCTCAGGGCTCTGGCGAATCGAGCAAAAAATGGCTCGCCGATTCGTTCACCAGTGCAGTGTCAGCCGCGCCGGCGCTCAAGCCCGGCCGCGGTGACCACAGCCATCGCCGATAACGAACGCAACGTCATGCGGCGTTGCTCGCACCCCGCCTGCAGTGAACGTCCTCCATCAATGCCAGTCTTGATTAATGTGGAAGACACCCACCTGCCGACGTGGCTCTGCCTGACCTGAGGCTGGTC
>CAXTCD010000182.1:0-10486 GCA_964242145.1 uncultured Rhizobacter sp. | reverse complement strand
TGGCAGCCCTGTTCGGGGCCGCGCGGCTCTGGCGGGGCATGGCGGCGGTTGCTCTCCTGGAGCCAAGCTCGCAATGTGTCGCGTGAAGCTGACAGCCTTTCGGCGGGTGTCTGGGTAATGACTTGTTCGACCGGGGCGGCGGCAGTCGGCGTCCGGTCATCTGACGACGGGCGCGCTTGCAATGGTGGTTGTTGCTGCGACGACTCGCCCATGCTCTTGTGGGCGCTCATCTTGCCCCCACTTCCTTGAGCATCTGCAGATCCGACATCACCTGTTCATGCACGGCGGCAAAAGCCTCCTTGGCGGGCGGTCGCTTGGCAATCAGGCCTGCAATCATCGCGACCAAAGCCGGAATGGCCGGGGCCGCGATCAAGGCCCATTCGGCCTGTTGAGACAAGTTGGGTGTGATGGCCCAGAGCATCAAGGCCACACCCGCGAGCACGGCCGCGACACCGATACAGCACAAGGCCAGCGCCGACATCAGCACCCGAATTGCCACACGGCTCCTGACATGTTGCGCTTCACTGCCGATCAATTCGGCATAGGCAGCGAGATGCTCGGCGAGCAGTTCCGGTTCGTTGACGATCAAGCGCACAAGCGGGTGGATCATGGTCTGCGTACTCACGGAGCGATGTCGGACGCCATGTCGGACGCCATATCGGACGGAAAGCAAGCCCGGGCAACGTCAACGCTGCGCCGGGCTCGACAGGATGCTGCCCGCCGAGGCGCACAGCGTCAATCAATGAATCTCAGTAGCGGTTGCGGCGAGCGCTTTGAATCAGGCTCAACAGGCCCATCAGTGCGGCACCGGTGGCTGCAGCGATCAGCACCGACTTGACTGGTTCGTCCTTGACGTAACGCACCGTCGCTTCGCTGACGCCGTTGGCGCGCTCCCGGATCTGCACGGCGCCATCGCGCACTGCGTCATAGCTGCGGCGGGCAGCGCTTTCAGCTTGCTCGGCCAAGCGGCTGATGGTGGGCTGCACGCGGTCACGGGCGGAATCGACGGCTGCATCGATGTGGTCGAGGGTGTTGTTGGCTACCCGGCGTGTTGAGCGCAGTGCGTTGTCTGCCGAATCGGCCAGGTGGTTGGCGGTGGCTGCTGCGTTGTCGGCAGCATTCGAGAAACCTTGCTTGGTGGTGATCATGGAGTGTCCTTTCGTGGTTATGAAGAAGCTTGAGCGGAAACGGGCTAAGCGCAGCGGGAAGGATGTCGGGATCTAAGGCTCGCTGCGTGGGTGGCGTTGAGCAACGACGGATCGCGGGTCACGTGCCTTTTCTGATCAGGCTGAACAGGAAGCTCGCCACAGCCATGATGGCGAATACGACGAAAAGGATCTTGGCAATGCCGGCCGCACTGGCAGCAATGCCGCCAAAGCCGAACAGCGCTGCAATCAGCGCGATGATGAAAAAGACAACGGCGTAGTGCAGCATGAGAAGCTCCTTAATATCGTATGTGGGTGGCTGAGTCACTGACACTACAGAGGCAGCATCTCGTTATGTTCTGAGCCGCCGACTCTGTATCGTCAATGTGCAGTTAGCTTAAGGTCGACCTCGGGCGCTCACCATGAGACGTTGAGCCGATAGCCTGTCGGTGGCTCGGGGCTGGCGTTGTAGGACGCCGCCGACAGGCCGCTCAATATCAAGCGGCAGGCAGTTGCGGTAGCAGCGCATGGATGTGCGTGCCTTCGCCGGGCTCGGCTTCAAGGTGCATTTGCCCGCCTTCTGCCTCGACGCGGTAGCGCATGCCGACCAGCCCGTGGGTCGACGGGTTGGTCGCCTGCATATCGAAGCCCACGCCGTCATCTCGCACCGACACCATCACCTGATCGCCCTCGCTGCGCAGGCGGATCAACACCAGATGCGCTTGCGCGTACTTGCCGATGTTGGTCAATGCCTCCTGGACGAGCCGGTAGACCGTGAGTTCGGCTGAAGGCTTCAGGCGAACGGCTTCCAGCTCGCAGGTCACGTCGACGCCGGAGCTCTCGCCGAATTCGCGGCTCAAGATTTCGAGTGCTGCCACGAGCCCGAGGTTGTTGAGCGATGAAGGCCGCAGGTCTTCGATGATGCGGCGCTTCAACGCGATGCCACTGTTCAGCGTTTCGTTCAGGTGGACCAGCCGTTCGGTGGCCTCCGGCGTGATCTGCGGCAGCCGCGACTTGAGCCGCGCCACGTCGAGCTTGGCCGCGGTGAGGAGCGCGCCGAGCTCGTCATGCAGGTCGCGTGCAAGCCGGCTGCGCTCGTCTTCGCGGGCGTTTTGCAGATGATGGGCCAGCTCGGTCAGTTGCGTCGTGCGCCGCTGCACCTGGCCTTCCAGCAGATCGCGCTCGGTCTGCAAGGCTTTCTGCTGGCGCTCGCGCTCCTTGCCGAGCGCAGCAGTCTGGCGCAAATACATGAAGAAGGCCAGCACGCTCAAGGCCGTCATGGCGCTGACGCCGAGTCGGCTCAGCAGCAGCGTCTCATAGACGCTTTCTCGGCCGAGCTTGATCAGCGACGATTCGCGCTGAATCAGCTTCTCCGAGGCCAGGCGGATGCTCTCCATCTGCTCGCGGCCGATGTCGGTCTCGATCAGCGCCCGCCACGCGGCCTCGCGGCCTTCCGAGCGCAGCTGAATCGTGGTCTCCATCTCGCTCAGCTTCTTGTTGACCAGCGACACGAGTTCGGTGAACTCCTCGACCTGCCCAGATTCGTTGACATAGAAATCATGCAGCGCCTTCAAGGTCTGCCCGATGTTTTCCATCGACTTGCGGTACGGCTTGAGGTATTCGGCGCGGCCGGTGATCAGGTAGCCGCGCTGGCCGTTCTCGGCATCGAGCACCTGGCGGATCAAGGCCATGTTGTCGAGTTGGGCTCGGCTGAGCTGGCCGAGCCGGTCGAGCGATTCGACGGACGAGTGATAGGCCGATTCGCTGATCACCATCAGCGTGACCGCGGTCACGACGGCCAATGGAAAGGTAACCGCACTTCGTTTGACGCGACTCAGGAGGTTGTTCATGCCGTTTTCGAGATGTCCATCTAAAATGTAGGGAGGCTACCAACCAGGACCTGCCCCCTATGATCAAGATCGCCATCGTTGATGACCACGCCGTTGTACGTGCTGGCCTGCGCCAGTACCTTTCCGAGCAGGTCGATCTGCAGGTGGTCGCGGAAGCGGCCAATGGCCGTGAGGCGCTCGACATCGTTCGCAAAGGGCTGATCGATGTCCTGGTGATGGATTTGTCGATGCCGGAGCAAAGCGGCGTCGATGCGCTGGCAGCGATCCGTGCGCGTGCGCCGGAACTGCCGGTGCTCATTTTGAGCGGCTTTCCTGAAACGCACTACGCGACCACGCTGCTGCGCCAGGGCGCGAGCGGCTACCTGAACAAGGAATGCGACCCCGACGAAATCGTCACCGCGATTCGCACCGTTGCGCGGGGCCGCAAGTACATCACGCCGGCCGTGGCCGAGTTGCTGGCCGACAACCTCGGTGGCAACTCCGAGAAGCCGCTGCACGAGCAACTGTCGGAGCGCGAGTTCCAGGTGTTCCTGCGCCTGGCAAAGGGCGAGACCATTGGCCACATGGCCGACAGCCTGTCGCTGAGCGTCAAGACGGTCAGCACCTATCGCACGCGTGTGATGGAAAAGATGAAGCTCGAGTCGAACAGCGACTTGACCTACTACGCACTGAAGAACGGCCTGATTCAGTAGGCCGTCGGCCCTCACAGCGTTCCGTGCCCGCTGATCTCGCCTTCTGCCAGCCGCTGGCAGTAGGTGATCAGCGCATCGATCTCGTTGGACTTGTCGAAGACCTTGTGGGCGCCCAACTCCAGGCATTTGCGGCGCATGTCGGGCGTTGCGTAGTTGCTCAGCACCACACGCCGGGTGTGCGCAGGCAGGTCGGAACTCGCTGCCAACACCCCCAGCCCTGAACCGCTCTTCAGGAAGATGTCGATGATCACGAGGTCGCAGTTGTTCTGGGCATGCTTGATCCAATAGACCGCTGCCGATTCGTTGTCTGCCGTACCGACCACTTCCACCGCCACAAGCTCTTCGAGCGTGGCAATGAGGTTCTCGCGGATGACCGGGCTGTCTTCGACGATGTAGGTCTTCAGCATGACCTGGCTTTCACCGCATCCCGATGCTCGTCCATGATGATGACTGCGCAGTGGCGTTCTGGTTTTGAGGGCTTGACGCATGAGTCGGCGATGGCACTTGAGGCTTTGCTTGCGTCGCTGCAAAGTGATTCAAAGCGCCGCGGATCTGGCTGCAGTCATGCGGCGATTGTATTGAAGCCCTGCGTTCTTGCATCGTCGGGAGACGGGCGCAAACCATGTAGGACGCCGCCTACGGTCGATGTGACCTCATGTTCATTGGTGTACGTGAACCCTGCCACACGTTACCTTCCGTAGGACAGGGCCCACAGAGGCCCGCTGCTTCGTCCTGCTGTGTTTGAGGGGGGGGCTCACTAGACTCGGTAGCACTCCAACCATATCGAGGGCATGCCATGAAGAAGTTGTTGATGTGGGCAGTCGGTGTTCCATTTCTGGTGCTCAGCATGGTCATGGTCACATTCAATGACAGTTCGGAGCGCAGCTGGACGGAGGCAGCCAACGGTCAAGTGATGCAGCGTCGCTGATGTGGGTCGTATGCATGCATTGCCACTGATGAGGGGCTACGAAGGCTTCGATTTCGCCCCGGCCTCAACGATAGAAGAGTTTCCCCGCGCTTTTGCGCGCTGGGAGCCACCTAACCGGCAATTGCGCCGCGCCAAGTTCAGGCGCGAGCTGAACGACGCCATCGAGCGCCTGCGCGCCTGCGTGCGTCAGATCGAAAGCTTCACTGACGAGCAGCGCTCCTTATCGCAAGCGGCGCAGTGGCTGGTCGACAATTTCTATGTCATCGAGCGCATTCAGCCGCAGCTGTCGCTGCAGCTGGCCGATGCGGCCGTGCGCGGGTTGCCGGCTTACCAGCAAGCTGGGCAGCGCCGCGCGCGCGTTGAACTGCTGTCGCATTTTTATCTCGAAGCCTGCGATTTTGACTTCGAAGCCGATGAACTCGTTCAGGTGCTAACCGACTATCAGCGCGTACACGCACTGACGCTGCGCGAGTTGTCGTTGTTATCGCCGATCCTCAACTTTCTGTTGATCCGCCAGCTTGCGGTCTGCGCCGAGCAGATCCTGGAGATTCATCGCGGCGCACACGAGGCCGATCTGATGGCCGATGCGAAGCTGATGCCCGGCAAGCGGCTGGCCGAACCCAATCTTGGCGGCGAATCGTCGGATTTTCGCCAAGCTTATCTCGGGCAGCTCGGTCAACGCCATCGTTATGACGATCCGGCCGTGATGTCGCTGGCGGGTGATGTGGCAGGTGGTGTGGCAGGCGAGCGCGCGGTCGAGTTGCCCACCGGGCCGGCTGCGGCGATCGAGCAGGACTTGATCGCACGCACCGTGCTCGACGTGCGGGTGCGCAACATCTTCCGCAGCGTGAAGGCGATCGAGCTGAGCGATTGGGTCGACATCTTCTCGAAGACTTCGCTGGTCGATCGCGCATTGCAGCGCAATGCCGTCTATGCGCGAATGGACCCGCCATCGAAAGCTTTGTATCGACTGGAGATCGAGCGCCTGAGCGCGCGCAGCAGCATGTCGGAGCCGGATCTGGCCGAGCTGGTCGTCGAGCAGTTCGGCAAAGGCCGAAAACCGCAGGCCGATGCGCAGGCCGGTGAAGACGCCGACATCGGCTGGGCCCTGCTGTCGGATGGCCGGGCCGCGCTGGAGCGCGCGATCGGTGTGCCGCTGAATCCGTTGCGGCGTGTGGCAGAGGCGGTGCCGCAAAGCAAGCTGTGGGCTTATGTGTCGTTGACAGCCGTGTTGACGCTGGCCATCACGCTGTTTGCACTGAACACCGGCTATGAAGGCCGGCCTACGCTGGGCTTGGTGTTGATCGGTTTGCTGGCCTTGTGGCCGGCATCTGAGCTTGGGCTGCATGTCGTCAACAAGCTGACCAGCCGCCTGTTTGCGACCACGCGCCTGCCGCGGTTGGAGTTTTCACAGGGCCTGACGGCGGACTGCAAGACGGTTGTCGTCGTGCCGACATTGCTGACCCAGCTCGCGCATTGCGCGCATCAGGTGCAAGAGCTGGAACGGCACTATCTGTCGAACCGCGATGATCAATTGCGCTTTGCCCTGCTGACCGACTGGGCCGATGCCGACAGCGAAACCCTGCCTGGCGATGACGCGCTGTTGGCACGGGCGCGCCGCCATCTCGATGCGCTGAATGCACGCTATCCGATGCTCGACGGCCAACGCGAGCAGCGCTTCTACCTCTTTCACCGCAGCCGCCGCTGGAACGAAGGCGAAGGCGCATGGATGGGCTGGGAGCGCAAGCGCGGCAAGCTCGAAGAATTCAACCGCATGCTGCTCGGCGCCGCCGACACGTCTTACCTGCTGAACAGCGGCGATCGCGAGCGGCTGCCGCAAGGCATCAAATACGTCATCACGCTGGACGCCGATACGCGCATGCCCGTCGGCGCGGTGGCGCGCCTGGTCGGCACCGCCGCACACCCGTTGAACCGGCCGCAGCGCGATGAACGCAGCGGCCGCATCGTGCGTGGCTTTGCGTTGTTTCAGCCGCGCATCTCGTTTCTGCTGCCGCAGGCAGAAGAGCGTTCGGTATTCCGCTGGCTCTTTACCAGCGGCGAAGGGGTCGACCCCTATGCCGGCGCCATCTCTGATACCTACCAGGATGTGTTCGGTGAAGCCACCTATACCGGCAAGGGCCTGTACGACCTGAGTGCGTTTCAGTCGTCATTGCATAACCGTGTACCTGACAACACGCTGTTGAGCCACGATCTGTTCGAGAGCGCCTTCGCCCGCTGCGCGCTGGTCAGCGATGTGGCTTTCTTCGAAGACTCGCCGTCGCATTCCGAAGTCGCGGCCGCGCGCTCGCACCGCTGGGTGCGCGGCGACTGGCAGTTGCTGCCGTGGCTGCTCGGCCTGCGCCGCGCTCCGTTGACGGCCTTGAACCGCTGGAAGATGTTTGACAACCTGCGGCGTTCGCTGCTGCCTGTGGCCTCGTTTTCGCTGATCGTCGTGGCCTGTGCCGATCGCGGCGCGATCCCGGCGGTGTGGATCGGCCTCGTGCTGGCCGCCATTGCGCTGCCGGGCCTGATTGGCTGGATGCAGGCCTTGTTCATACCCGTTCCGAAGGGCGGCCGCACCAATCGGCCCATCCAGCTGACGCGCGATCTCGGCCATGTGATCGGCTATTCGCTGATCGAATTGGTGCTGCTGGCGCAAAACGCGTGTGTGATGGCAGACGCCATTGTTCGCGCCACCTGGCGCACCTTCGGCTCGCGTCGCAAGATGCTGGAGTGGCGCACGGCGGCACAAGCCAAGGCGGCGGCTGGTGGGCAACTGCGCCAATTCACCTGGGCCATCAACAGCGCAACCATCCCGGTGATTGCATCGTCGGCGCTGATTTTGCTGTTCCACCGCGAAGCGATCGTCGGTGCCGCGCCGCTGCTGCTGGCCTGGTGGCTGGCGCCGATCATCGCGATCGCGATTAGCTCGCCGCAATTGCTGTCGCCGAAGCTTGCGAGCGATGCCGATCTGCGTGAGTTCCGCCGCGTGGCACGGCGCACCTGGCATTTCTTCGATAGCTATGTCGGTGATGCCGACCACCACCTGCCGCCCGACAACGTGCAGTTCGAGCCGGAAGAGATCGTGGCGCACCGCACCTCGCCGACCAACGTCGGCCTGTATCTGCTGACGCTGGTGCGCGCCCATGACATGGGCTGGCTCGGTCACGAGGCCTATGCACAGCGCGTGACAAAGACGCTCGACAGCATCGACCGCCTCGAGACCTACCGCGGCCATTTGTATAACTGGTACGAGACGCGCACCCTCGCGCCGCTGGAGCCGCGCTATGTGTCGTCGGTAGACAGCGGCAATCTGGCCGGCCACTTGGTCGTGTTGTCTCGCGCGTGCACAGAGATGCGCCGCCGCCCGGTGGTGTCGGATGCGCTGCTGAGCGGCCCACGCGATACCTGGCTTGAGCTCGAGGCGCTGTGGCGATCGCTGCGCGGCGAGAAGGCCCGCGCCAATGTCGAGCCGGCCGAGATCGACCATGCCTTGCAGATCATCGGCGACAGCTTGCGCAGCGCGCCGGTGAGCGTGCTCCAGTTCGGCGGCCGCTTGCTGCGTGCGCATGAGCAGGCCCTGCACCTGTCGGAATTGCTCGACGCCTATGCGTTCGAGGCCAACAGCCTCAATGGCCTGGCCGACCTGTGCTCGCGCTTGTGCCGCGAGTTGAATGATCATCTCGGCGACCTGCGACGCGGTTGCCCCTGGGCCGCGGATCCGGCCTTCGATCTGCTGCGTGCCAAGGCGCCGCAATGGATGAACGGCGAATGGGCGCCGCTGCTCGATGCCAACCCGGCACGTGGCGATCTGCCCGCGCATCTGGTGAAGGTGGAGATCGCGTTGACCCATGCGGCCGCGCAGATCGCGCCGCATGTCGAAGCCACCGGCGACGCGCATGGCCTGGCCAATGCGTATGCGCTGGCCTTGCGTGCCTGTGTGCAGGCGCGGCAAGCCACCGAGGCCGCACTGGCTGCGATGGACACCTGCGCCGCCCGGGCCGAAGTGATGTGGCGCTCGATGGAGTTCGGCTTTCTGTTCGACGCCAAGCGCAAGCTGTTCTCGATCGGCTACCGCGTCAACGAACACCAGCTCGACGAAGGCCGCTATGACCTGCTGGCCTCGGAGTCGCGGCTGGGCAGTTACCTCGCCGCGGCCAAGGGCGACGTGCCTGCCGATCACTGGTTCCGCCTGGGGCGCCACATGGGGCTGGTGCCGGCCGGGCCGGTGCTGATCTCGTGGTCGGGCTCGATGTTCGAATACCTGATGCCGGCGCTGGTGATGAAAACGCCGCCCGGCAGCTTGCTGAACCAGACCTGCCGCCATGCGATTGCCGAGCAGATTCGCTATGGCCGCGAGCAAGGCGTGCCGTGGGGCATCTCGGAGTCGGGCGTCAATGTGCGCGATGTCGAGTTGACTTACCAATATGGCCCGGCCGGCGTGCCCGCGTTGAGCCTGAAGCGCGGCATGGACCGCCAATTGGTCATCGCACCTTACGCCACCGCGATGGCCGCGCCATTTGCACCGGCCGAAGTGCGCCGCAATTTCGCTGCGCTGACGGCACTCGGCGCGCTCGGGCCGCACGGCTTTTATGAAGCGATCGACTTCACGGCCGAGCGCCTGGGCGAGAAGCAAAGCAGCGCGGTCGTGAAGAGCCACATGGCGCATCACCAGGCGATGTCGCTGTTGGCGTTGACGAGTTTGTTGACGCCCGAAAGCCTGGTTGACCGCTTTCACAGCGAGCCGGAGATGAATGCCTTCGACCTGCTGCTGCAAGAGCATGTGGCGGGCTCGGTGGTGATCGCACGCGACACCACGGCGCAAGGCGAGCACAGCGAAAAGGCGGCACGCCATTCGGCGCAGCGCGTGCGCCGATTCCATGGCACCGACCAGCGCCGCCCGGCGATCCATCTGCTGTCGAATGGCCGCTACGCCACTGCAATCAGCAGTACCGGCGCGGGCTACAGCGAATGCAATGACATCGATATCACGCGCTGGCGCGAAGACCGCGTGATCGACGAGTCGGGCCTGTTCATCTACCTGCGCGATGCCGACTCTGGCGAGCTGTGGTCGACCACGCTCGCACCGACCTTCCGCGAACCGAGCTTTTATGCGGTGGAGTTCGCCGAAGCGCGGGTGCAGTTCGATCAGCGCATGCACAGCATCCACTCCAGCATGGAGTTGGTGGTGGCGCAGCAGGAAGACGCCGAGATCCGCATCGTCAAGCTCTCCAACGAGAGCCATGGTGTGCGCCGAATCGAAGTCAGCGCCTTGAGTGAAGTGGTGCTGAATCAGCGCAATGCCGATCTCGCGCACCCGGCTTTCTCGAACCTGTTCATCACCACCGAGTACGACGCTGGGCGCGGCGCGTTGCTGGCCACGCGTCGACCGCGCGCTTCGCATGAATCGGCACCGACCGTGATGCTCGGCGCCGTGCTCGAAGGCGCGCAGCAAGTGGCGCTGGCCTTCGATACCGATCGCCGCTCGGTCATCGGCCGCGGCCGCACCAAGCGCAACCCACGCGCCTTCTCCGAAGATGGCAGCCTGGCTTATACCGCCGGTGCGGTGCTCGACCCGGTGCTGTGCCTGCGTCAAACGGTGGAGATCAAACCGGGCGAGACGGTGCGGCTGGCCTTCGTGCTGGCGTTTGGCGCCGACCGTGACAGCGCGGTGCGCACCTATCAGCGCCTGAGTTCGTTCCAGGCCTTGCAGCGCGAGATCTCGCGCTCCTGGGTCTATGCGCAGGCCAAGCTGCATCAGCTGGGCGTCAGCAGTGAAGAGGCGACGGGCTTCCAGTCGCTGTCGGCTTACCTGATGTTCTCCGACCCGACCTTCCGGCCGGGCACCGAGTTCATGCGCGGCAACCAGCT
>CAXTCD010000181.1:0-10530 GCA_964242145.1 uncultured Rhizobacter sp. | reverse complement strand
AGCGACCAGGTGCTGGCCGCGCCGGGCAGCATGGCCGGCAGGTCGCGGTTGGTCACCAGCGCCGACAGCGACAGTTGGCGGATCTCTTCGCGGTAAGGCGCGTTGGCCGGATCGACCAGCGAGATGAACGCCTCTTGGCCGACATAGGCCGAGCGCGGCCCGTCGGTGCGCTGGCGGGCCGACAGCATGCGTGGCTCACGGCGCACGGTGAAGTAGGCGCCATGGTTGTGGCTTGCGTCATGGAAGGTCTGGTACAGCGGCAGGAAGCGCTGCTCGGCAACCTGGCCGGTACCGAAGCCGACGACCGATTCGAGCGTGTGCACTTCGAAGTCCATCGGCCGCGTGCGGTCGGGCACCGCGTGATGCTCCCATTGGCCGGGGCTGAGCTGAATGCGGTCGAGCCGCTTGCTGAAGAGGTTGATCGCCGGTGTGCAATACAGCGCCAGGCTGTTCGCATCGACCAGCGATTCGAGCGCCGCCTCGCCGCGGTTGAACAGCACGACGATCTCGACGTCGGTGGCATCGACCAGCGCCAGCCGGCGCCGCAGATCGGCCAGCTCGACAAACAGAAAGCGGTGCGGCATCGCTGCGTATTCCTGCAGCAGGCGGTGGCCGCTGAAGCCGCGCAGGGTTTCAGGCAGCAGGGCCTGATCGTCTTCATAACCGACCGGCAGCACGGATGATGAATCCGAAAAGGCTTGCAGCGGGCTGCGCGCGCCGTCACCTGAGGAGGTGCCGATCCAGGTGCCGATGCTGGCGCCCAGCAGCAGCTCATGCAGCCGGAACGCAACGTCATCGGGTGCCGACAGATAGAAGGGCAGGCGATCGATCTTCAGCTGATTGAACTTCGCGCCATGCGCTTTGAGGCGGATGCGCAGGCCGCCGCGAATGCGCTTGGCCACGGGCAATCGCGTGAGCGGCAGATCGGGCGCATGGCTGAAGTACTGCACCGATTCGATCTGCACCGGCCACAAGGTGATCTCGTGCGCGGTGCGGAATTCGCAGCGCGTGTTCTGGCCGCGAACCAGGTCGCTGGTCAATGCGCTGCCGCGCTGGATCGTGAAGCCGCGGGTCAGGTTCGGGTCGAGCGGGTCGGGCCGCATGCGCGCGATCAGCATCGATGGCAGCGGCGCCAGAAAGCCGGGGTACACCGTTTCCAGCAGGTGCTGGATGAAGCGCGGGTGCTCGGCATTGAGCTTGAGCTGCACCCGCGCGGCCAGAAACGCAAAACCTTCGAGCAGGCGCTCGACATAAGGGTCGGTCACCTCGACGCCGTCCATCGACAGGCGGGCGGCGATCTTCGGAAACTCTTTCGCGAATTCGGCACCGACCTCGCGCAGGTGGGCGAGTTCGTCGTTGTACAGGCGCAGCAGGTTCGGGTCCATGGGTCAGTCGGTCGGTGGGCTGCGGTGAAGGGGGTGGCGGATCAGGGTGAAGCTGACGGCGTTGTTCAGGTTGTCGAACTCAGAGCTAAGAGATAAGGGCGTCAAAGAGAAGGCAGCAAGAGATAAGGGGTCAGGCCGGCGCTCCATCGCCGGCCTTCAGGCCTGGCGGCGCAGCGTGCTGCTGCTGGCGTCACGCACTTGGATCTGCCCGGCCTCGAGATCGACCTGGGTGCGCAGCAGCAGCTCCAGCGGCACCGGCTGCGCCCACATGAAGCCGCGGATCTCGAACTCGATCACGTTGTGGGTGTCGAGCACGCTCGACATCTCGACCGCCTTGACCTCCAGCGAGTCGGCCATCACGCGCGGCTCGAAGCGCACGATGGCCTGCTTGATCGTGCGCTCCAGCAACTGCACGTCGATGCGCGAGGCGAGGTGGCCCGACATCGGCGGCAGGCCATAGTTCAATACCGAATCATCGGCATGCGGATAGCGCTCGGCCATCTGCGGCATCGGCTTGACCGCATTGAGCAGCCACGACAGGTCGCGCAGGATGGCTTCGCGGATCTGTGCCCTGTTCATCACGCGCGTGTCATCGGCCTCCACGCGCGAGCCGGGTTCGAGGTCGGTCAGGCGATCGAGCAGCGTGGGCTGCAGGCGGTCTCGGGCGTCGTGGCTGGCCATCGTTGCTGCCCGTTCGAATGCTGATCGGTGTGACGGTGGAAGTTGCAATCGCGAGCCGGTCAACCGGCGTTGCCGGCGGCGGGCGGATCGCCGCCTTCGGCCGATGCGATGGGCTCGGGCTGCAGCGTGATCTCGCGCACCTGCAGCAGATCGACATCGCCGGCACTCGTCGTCAACACGCGTTGGCCGAGGCCGCGGTAGTGAGGCTCGGGCGGCTCGGCCAGCGCGTGCCAATCGGTGCGGCGGGCCAGGCGCAAGGCGCCGTCGGCCTGCGCTGCTGTGGCCGGGTAGCGTGTCGGGATCAGCGCCACCGACGAGCCGCCGTTGACGAACTCCAGCTCGGCCGCACTCCAGACCAGGTCGCGCAGATCGGTGGGCGGCTCGATCACGATGCGCGTCAGCGCCGAGAACGGCACCCAGGCATAGCGGCCGTTGATCACCGCTTCGAGCACCGGGCCGAGGCGTGAATCGGCATCGGCAATCCAGTCGAAGGCTTGCGGCGTGGCGCTGCTGGTCGGCGTGGCGTTAGCAACAGCATCACCGTCACCGCCGGTCGGGTTGCCAGACACCTGGCTGTGCAGGGTGCCGGGTGTGGCCGGTGCGGCGTCGAAAGCGTCGTTGCGCAGTCGGGCCGCAGCAGCGGCATCACCGCGTGCATCGGCCTGCAGCGCTTCGATCAGCAACGCGACCCAAGGCTGTGGCCGGCCGAACACGATCGGTGTGGTCTTGCCGGCAAACACCGATTCGCGCAGCAGCTCGCACTGCAGCGCTTCGCGGTAGGTGTTGACCATCGGCAAGGTGCCGGCATCAAGCTCGCCGCAGACCTGCAACTGGTTTTGCGCGCGCGGCCATTGGCCGAGCACGCACAGCAGCTGGAACAAAAAGATGCGCAGCTTCGGGTCGGCGGCTTGGGCGCGCACGCCATCTTGCAGGCTCTTCAGCGCGGCCTCGAGGCGGCCTTCGCGCAGCGCTTGTTCAGCGGCTTTGATTTCTGCGGCCGGTACGGGTGTCATGTCAGGGCTCCGTGTCGATGAGGCGTCAGCCGCCGGGCAACACTTCGGTCTCGAAGGTGTTGACGCCCTTGCTGCCGCCGGTGGCCGATTGCGGCCGGTACTCGACCTGCACCTTGAAGAAGGCAAGGCGGATCTCTTCGATCAGCTCGGGCGCGCCATCGGCTGCGCTGCCGACGCGGTGCGACAGGATGCGCGCCTTCTCCACCGTGATGGTGAAAAACGCGACCGCTGATGAGCCGCCGGCCTTGCGCACTGTCAGCACGGCCTTCTTGATGATCTCGTTGCTGCGCAGCGCCGACATCAGGCCGGTCGATGCACTGTCAACGCGCTTGCGCACCACCAGCTCTTGCAGCGTGGTGCGCGCGGTCGTCGAGCCGAAGGCGGTGGCGTTGCCATCCATGCCCCAGTTCCAGCCGATGACTTCGATCTCATCGGTGTGCTCGGCGTCGGTGGCCTCGCCCTTGATCGCCCCTTGCTTGGTGCCATCCACTTTCAAGAACATGTCGGCCTTGGCCATGATCACTCCTTGGCTCACCGCGCGAGGCGGCATTCAATCGGGCGCGGTGCGGCAGGCTGCGCACTGCGCGATCGACGCATTGCAACTGCGTTGGCGGCGCGGCCTGGCAACCCGATGGGTCACCCGGCACACGACGCGATGAATTCGATCTGGGCAGAGGGCGGGTTTTCGACCTGCCTCTGCCCGCAGGGCGGTGGCTGCAGGCGCGTACCTGCGAGCCCCCTCTCTGCGCTCGCCGGCTGCTTCAGCCCACCGGCTTGTTGGCGGCGATGTCCCACGCGGCGGTGCTGGTCGTGCCCTTGCCGCCGGTGTCGGCCTGGTTCGTGTACTCGACCTTGAACTTCGCGAAATTCAGGCTGACGTTCTCGGTCAGGCGGTCTTCACCACCGCTGCCGCCGGTCGTCAGCGACGACACCAGCACGCTTTCCATCGTGATCTTGATGTACTCGAGCGGCGTGTCGCCGGCCTTGCGCACCGTCAGCGTGGCTTGCTTGATGTGCGTGCCTTTGCAGGCGGCGAGCATCAGCGCGGTGGAGCTGGAGTCGACGTACTTCGTCAGCGAGATGTCTTGCACGTTGACCTTGCCGGCGCCGCCGCCGCCGCCGGTGGCGAAGGTGCCGCTTTGGCTCAGCCCCCAGTTCCACGACAGAACGTCGATGGACTCCTTGTGCGTGCCGTCCTTGGACTCGCCCTTGATGTCACCGATCTTGATGAACATGTCTACTGCCATGATGCTTCTCCTTGATGTGAATGGACCCGCTGGACTAGATATGCCGGCATGGATGCCACGGGGTCGGGGTTGTGACCTCGTGCGGCCGGGTTCTCGTTCTCGGTGAGCAGGCGCCTCCCGAGTGGCGATGACCGCGGCAGCGGCTGCCGCGGAAACTGCTGGTACGACGCAATGGCGGCGTTGGATCGCCGCTCTTGAATGGGGTTAGGTATTCCGGCTGCGCCGAAGCGGCCGTTCAGGCCGTTTTCTGCGACGGCAGCTTGGACACCAGGCGCAAAGACACCGTGAGCCCTTCGAGCTGGTAATGCGGGCGCAGGAAGAACTTCGACGAGTAATAGCCGGGGTTGCTCGGGTCGTCTTCGACCACCACTTCGGCGGCGGCCAGCGGCCGGCGTGCTTTGGTGTCTTCGGACGAATGGGCCGGGTCGCCATCGACGTAATTCATGATCCAGTCTTGCAGCCAGCGCTGCACCTCGTCGCGCTCCTTGAACGAGCCGATCTTGTCGCGCACGATGCACTTGAGGTAGTGCGCGAAGCGGCAGGTTGCGAACAGGTAAGGCAGGCGCGCGGCGAGGTTGGCGTTGGCGGTTGCGTCCGGGTCGTCGTACTCGGCGGGCTTTTGCAGTGACTGCGCGCCGATGAAGGCGGCGAAGTCGCTGTTCTTGCGGTGTACCAGCGGCATGAAGCCGTTCTTGGCGAGTTCGGCCTCGCGCCGGTCGCTGATCGCGATCTCGGTCGGGCACTTCATGTCGATACCGCCGTCATCGGTCGGGAAGGTGTGCGTCGGCAGGCCCTCGACCGCGCCGCCCGACTCGATGCCGCGGATGCGCGAGCACCAGCCGTATTGTTTGAAAGAACGATTGATGTTGACCGCCATTGCGTACGCCGAGTTGGCCCAGGTGTACTTGGTGTGGTCGGCGCCGCCGGTGTCTTCTTCGAAGTTGAAGGCTTCGACCGGATTGGTCTTGGCGCCATACGGAATGCGCGCGAGGAAGCGCGGCATTGCCAGGCCGATGTAGCGCGCGTCGTCGGATTCGCGCAGCGAGCGCCAGGCGGCGTATTCCGGCGTCGTGAAGATCTTGGTCAGGTCGCGCGGGTTCGCGAGTTCCTGCCACGAGCCCATCTGCATCAGCGCGGGGTCGGCGGCTGCGATGAAGGGCGTGTGCGCGGCCGCGGCCACCTTGGCCATTTCACCGAGCAGCTCGACATCGGGCGGCGTCTGGTTGAAGTAATAGTCACCAACGATCGCGCCGAAAGGTTCGCCACCGAACTGTCCGAACTCTTCTTCATAGACGCGCTTGAAGATCGGGCTCTGGTCCCAGGCCGTGCCCTTGTAGCGCTTCAGCGTCTTGCCGAGTTCGGCCTTGCTGATGTTC
Source organism: uncultured Rhizobacter sp. (assembly GCA_964242145.1). GTDB lineage: Bacteria > Pseudomonadota > Gammaproteobacteria > Burkholderiales > Burkholderiaceae_C > Rhizobacter. The sequence goes on along the minus strand of CAXTCD010000181.1, from coordinate 4,828 downwards.
ATCACGCGGATCTTCAGCATCTCGTCGGTTTCGGTGTTGTTGACGAGGTGGTGCAGGCCGCGCCAGGCCGATTCCAGCTGCTGGAATTCGGCGTGGTGCATGATCTTGTTGATCTGCTCGCTGAGCTTCTTGTCGAGCTCGGCGATCATCGATTCGATCGACATCACGACATCGCTGCCGATCAATGCGGTCTGTGAAAGGGCTTGCTGGGCCAGTGTCAGCACCGCAGATTCGACGGCCGATTTGGCCTCGTCGCTCTTCGGCTTGAACTCCTTGTTCAGCAGGCTGGCGAAGTCATCGCCCTGGAACTCGACGCCCTGTAGCGCCGACGATTGGATTTGTGCATCTGCCATCACGTCTCTCCGTCGGGTTGGGCTTATTCGGCCTTGGGTTCGTCGTTGGTCTTCTTGGCACTGGCCAGGCTGTTGAGCAGCGCCGGGTCAGCGATCACCTTGGCCAGCAGCTCTTCAGCGCCGGTCTTACCGTCCATGTAGGTGATCAGGTTCGACAGCTGTTCGCGTGCGCTCAGCAGCTTGCTCAGCGAGTCGATCTTGCGCGCCACCGCGGCGGGCGAGAAGTCATCGATGTTCTCGAAGGTGATGTCCACGCTCAGGTTGCCTTCACCGGTCAAGGTGTTGGGTACCTGGAACGCGACGCGGGGCTTCATCGACTTCATGCGGCTGTCGAAGTTGTCGACATCGAACTCCAGCAGCTTGCGGTCGGCCACGGGGGCCAGTGGCTCGCTGGGCTTGCCCGACAGGTCGGACAGCACGCCCATCACGAAAGGCAATTGCACCTTCTTCTCGGCGCCATAAAGCTCGACGTCGTATTCGATCTGGACACGTGGCGCGCGGTTGCGGGCGATGAACTTTTGACTGCTGGTGGCCATGGGATCACTCCTCTTCGGTTCGGGTCGGTTCAGTACGGGGGCAGACGCTCATTCGGGCGTGCCGGCGATCTTCTCGATCTGGCTGAGGCCGTCAGGCGCCAGATCTCGAATGATGTCGAGAAAGCTTTTCGACATCAGACGCTGCGCCCTGCGGATCAGCAGCGGGGCGGGGTTGCTCGGTTCGTTCTTTTCAATCCAGTCGCACACGCGGTCGAGCGTGCGCACGATGTCGTCGCGGTTGCGCAGTGCGCCGGGCGCGGCAAGCGGGGCCTTCGCCAGGGCATCGGCCGAAGCCGGGCCGCCGCCCGTGGGCTCGCTGGCCGCATCGGCTTCGCTACTGCCTTCGGCCTGCGTCGCGGCTTGCAACAGATGTCGGGTTAGCAATTGAAGCGGGCGCAGGTCCGGCCCCTGGGCGCCGACCTTGTCGGCCAGCACCGCTTCGATGCGCAGCAGGTCTTGGTGCGATCGCTTCATCGCCGCCAGCAGGCCGGGGCTTTGCGCAGCCGCTTCGGCCAGGCCTTGCGCCACGCCTTCGGTGGTGGGGGCGGTTTCGTTGCTGTTGGGCTGCACCTTGCCGCTGGCCAATTCGATCTGCCGAACGGTCAGGCCGGTGCGGCCGGAGCCGACCGGGGCACGGCGCAAGTCGCTGAGGCCGGTCGCGGTGTCGGACAGGCTGGCGAGCGCGTTGACGCGCATCGTCGGGTCGTTGTTGTCGTCGGCATCGAGCAGCGGGAAGACATGCGCCCAGTGCCGCTCCAGCAAGCCGGCGATCAAGGCCAGGCCATCGGCATAGGCCGCAACGCCGTTCAGCCGGGCGCCGGAGCGCGCAAGCCACACGGCCACGCGCAGATCGCGGGTGCGTTGCGCCAGCGCCAGCGATTGCTCATAGACGATGCGCCAGTCGGCCTCTTCGGGCGGGATGACCGTGTCACCAAACTGCTGCTCGGCCTTGCCGCGCGCGGCCTCTTCGAGCGCCAGGAAAGCCGGGTCGTACTCCAGATCGCTGCCGCAGGGCGCTTCGGCGCTCAAAGGCTGCAGGAGTTGTTCGACGGGCAATGCGTTCATGTCGTTCGGAGATCGCCGGAGCGAGGGTGATGAGATAACAGGTGTGCACTTTAGGAAGCTGCGCCCCGAACGACATCAGCCGAAAGTCACTTCACGCGAACGTCGGCGCGGCGCATCCCCTGCCTGTGGGACGCCGCGTGCGGATTCGAAACAGGGTTTTGAACCCTGTTTGGCGTTCGGGCCGGCATCCATCAGCCCATCCATCAGCCCTTTCCTCAGAACGCCGAGCACTGCCCGCCATCGCCGACGCTCAGGCAACCCGAGAGCTGCGGCTGGTTGCGCACCTTGCCCCATTCCGAGCTCAGCGGGTCGCTCGGGCCGTTGTCGCCGGAGCTGGCGCGGATCAGCGATGCGGCGGTGCACACATAAGGCTGCGCGAGGTTGCGGCCATAGACGTCGGAGCTGATCTCGGTGCTGAAGCGCGCCTGCAGCATCTCGCGCGCCACGTTCTGCCGATCGAGGCTGATGAAGGCGGGCGGTATCGGTGCGGCGGTGAGGGTCAGGCTGGCAGGTTGGAAGTTGACCAGGTAGCCGGTTGGCGACGCGACGCTGCCTTGCGTGATGGCATAGGTGCCGGCCGGGCTGTTGGCGGTCGCGGTGGTCGCCAGCGTGCCGGCGAGGGCCGTTGCGGCGCTGTCGCCATTGACGAAGCCGGTGCTGGTGAACTGCAGGTTCGGCAAAGGCTGGCCGGGCGCCACGCTGGCCGGTGTCGCGGTGACGACGAGGGTCGGCCGGTTCGGTGACAGGAATTGGTTGCCGTTCGGGTTGATCGCTACCCCCGAGCCGGAACAGGTGGCCGTGTCGCCGAAGCTGCAGCCGTAGAGGTTTTGTGTGGTGCCTGCGCCGGTCGGCAGGTTGGTGGCGGTCGGCGACCACACGCGCCAGCGCCCGTCCGCAGCGGTCGACAAGGTCGCTCCGTTCGCAAAGTTCACCTGGCCGGGCGAGACGATGTCGAGCGTGGCGTTGTTGCCGGTGCCGGTCATCGAGATCGAATGCGCGATCGTGATGTCGCCCCCGGCCCGCAGCAAGGCGGTGTTGCCGGCCGAGCTGGCGGTGATCGCAAGCGGCGTCAGCGTGTTGGTCGCTGCGTCATAGGTGTACGCGGTGGCGTTGCCGATGTTCAGCGCGCCATCGGTGCGCACCGACAGCGTGGCTGGCGGGTCGAAGGCGAGGTTGGCGATCTGGTTGCCGGCTGCGCTCAGGTCGACGTTGCTGGCGGCGCCGCCGCGGATCACCAGATTGCGTGACACGCTCAGGCCGCTGAGCCCGGCTTGGGTGGCCTGGCCGGCGTTGACCTGGCTGATGTTGCCGGCACTCAGCAACGCGAGATCGCGCACGGCATTGCCGCTGCCCAGCGTGATGCCAGCGGCACCGGTGCCTTCGTTTTGCAGTGTCAATGACAGGTTGTCGGTCTGCACCAGCGCGTTGTCTTGCACGGTGATGGCGCCAGCCTGCGCGCTGGAGCCGATCACCACGCCCTGGCCAGCGGTGAGGCCGCTGCCTTCGAGTTGGCGCAGCCAGCTGCTGTCGATCGAGAAGCTGCCGTCGGTGGCGACCGCCGTCGGGCGGATCGCTGGCAGCGGGCGCGGGTCGAGCGTCGACAGCGCACCGCTGGACAGCGGGGCTTGCGGGCGCACGGTGATGCTGGCGTCGGTCTGCTCGGTGATCAGGCCGAGGATGTCCACGCCCAGCGGGCGCAGGTTGACGACGCCGCTGGTGTTGATCTGCGGGCCGGTACGGCCGAACTCCATCGCGTTGCGGTCGCTGTCGCTGATGCCACCGAGCATGACGTTCGCTCCGGTGGCCGCGCCGATGCCCGACTCGCTGGCCGCATCGGCGCTGATCACCAGGCCATTGGCCGACAGGCCATAGCCGGTGGAGCTGCCGGTCGCCTGGCCGGCCAGCGTGATGCGGCCGGTGGAATTGGCGGCCGCCGAGACCTGCAGCGTGTTGATGCGCACGCCGGTCGCGAAGCCGGTGTTGGTCTGGTCGACATCGTCGCCCCGACCGGCGATCGACAGCGAACCGGTGCCGAGTTGCACCGTGACGGCATCGAGCGCAACACCGGTCAACGAGGGGAGCTGACCGCTGGAGCCGGGCGTGCGCACGGCTGCGCCGCGGATGTCGATCAGGCCGCTGGCGGTATTGATCTGCGTGTCGCCGAGGTGGACGGCATTGCCGAGTGCCGTGCGGCCGCTGATGGTGAGGTCACCGACCGTGAAGGTCGAGCCGGTGATGTTGACGCCGGTCGGCTCGGAACCGATGTGGCCCTGACCGACGATCTGCACGTTACCGGCCGCGCCTGCGGCGGCCGAGGTGTCGATCGTCGAATCGGTGATCAACACGCCGGGCAGGCGGCCATCCCGGGCTGAGAACGTGTTGCCGCCGTCACTCACGCCGCTCAGCTCCAGACGGCCGCCCGCGGTGGCGATCTGCGTGGTCTGCAGGCTGATGGGGCCGATGCCGGAGTTGGCCGCATCGCCGATCAGGCTGATCGCCAGTGGGCCGGTGGTCTTGTCGGCACGAATGCTGGAGCCTGCGCCGAAGAGGATGCTGCCGTCCGAACTCAGCAGCAGCGATTCCGGTGTCGTGCCGGTGCTGCGGGCGATCGCGGTTTCCACCCCGAGTGTGATGTCCGCAGTGGACACGTTGACGGCCTGCCGCTTCGATGAGATCGACACCGAGGTGTTGGCATCGAGCGCAGCCGAGATGTCGGCCGCGCGCAGCTGTGCGCCGGAGGTTGAGGGTTCGAAGAAGCCGTTGCCGTTGGCCAGCGGCGCGTCACTGCCGATCGTCACGCCTTGGGTGTTGAGCAACCAGATGCCGGCCTGGCCGCTCACGTTGCGGTTGCCGGCGTCGACCGTGCCGTTGACC
>CAXTCD010000180.1:0-10556 GCA_964242145.1 uncultured Rhizobacter sp. | reverse complement strand
TCAATGCAACAACTCAACCTTTTAAATTAGTCGTCGTAGTAGATGAAACGCGTTTTCTGTGGAGAACCCTCTTTTCTCCTTATCAATCAATTGCTTAGCTTTCATCAAACGCTGTGCGCCAAGAGGCACGAGCGGCGGGACTCACAGATAACAACTTTTCAAAATCGGCTTGGCCTGTGGATAGATGCACGCTTGTCCCAAAGTTATCCCCAGGTTTGTCATTTGACTTCGCCGTCAAAACTTTCTTCTTATCGATAAGTGCCTCGAGTTGCACTGAAGCTTTGCCATGGTTGCCCGACGCTCCCGCGCCCACCACTACAGCGTCTATGTGATCGAGCTGAGCGATGCTGTCTGGAACATCGCCCGCTTCCGCGAGGCCAACCCCGGCTACCAACCCGGCCGGCCATTGGTCTATGTGGGCATGACGGGTCTCGACCCCGATCTGCGCTTCGACAAACACAAGGCGGGTATTCAGTCGAACCGTTATGTGCGTGAGTTCGGTTTGCGGCTGTTGCCGCAGCTCTACGACGTCTTCAACCCGATGCCGTATGACGGCGCCCGAGACATGGAAGTCGAGCTGGGCATCGGCCTGCGGGAAAAGGGTTACGGCGTCTGGCAGGCCTGATCGGGCTCCGCGTCAAAGAGCGGACAACGCGCCGGTGACTTCCTCGCACCCGATCGAAACCTCTGCGGTGCCTCCATGGCCGGCTGGCCAACGCAGTGCTGTGCCGGAAAACCTCACCGGTGGATCGCTGCGTGGGTGACACCCCCGAAGAGATCGCGCACGACATTACCGCTGTCCGCCGGATTGGCGCGGTGGCCGTGTTGCTGAAGCTGATCTGCCAGAACTCCGGCATGGGCTTTGCCGCGGTCGCCCGGGTGACCGACGGCGCCTGGACTGCCTGCGCGGTGCACGACGACATCCAGTTCGGTCTGCTGCCTGGCGGCCAATTACAGGTGCGCACCACGCTATGCAGCGAATCGCGTGCGGCGCGGGCGCCAGTGATCATCGATCACGCCAGCATCGATCCGAAGTACTGCAACGACCCCACGCCGCGGCTGTACAACATCGAGAGCTACATCTCGGTGCCAATCATCAAGCCCGGGGGCGAATACTTCGGCAACCTGCGCGCCATCGACCCGCACCCCCGGGTGGTCTCCGACACCAAGACGGTGACGATGTTCCAGGTCTTCGCCGAACTGATTGCCTATCAGCTCGAAAGCGAAGAGCGCCAGATCGCCTCTGAATCGGCGCTGGCCAGCGAAAAGGCCACGTCCGAACTGCGCGAGCAATTCATCGCGATCCTGGGCCATGACTTGCGCAACCCGCTGGCGGCGGTGGGCGCGACCGGTGAAGTGCTGCTGCGGCGATCGACCGAACCCGAGCTGATCAAGATGGGCCAGCGGCTGCGCGCGACGACGCGGCGCATGTCCAAGCTGATCAACGATGTGCTCGACTTTGCGCGTGGCCGCTTGGGGCGCCGGCATGGGCCTCGCTCCCGTGGCAGTCAGCGACTTGGCAGCTTCATTGAATGAGGGGGTCGGTGAGCTGCGTGATGCGCATCCCGATCGCATCATCCACACCCGGTTCGTGATCGATCAACCGGTGGTTTGCGATCGCGGCCGCTTGCAGCAACTGGTCTCGAATCTGGTGGGCAATGAGATTCACCATGGCGCGCCCGACCGTCCTGTCGAAGCCTCGGCACGAATCGACAACGGCTGGCTGGAGATCATGGTGCTCAACGACGGCGAGCCGATTGCGGCAGCCAACCTGGCTCACATGTTCGAGCCCTATTGGCGGCCGGTGACCAGCAGCCCTGGCGGCGGCCTGGGCCTTGGCTTGTACATCTGCTCCCAGATCGCCAAAGCCCATGGCGGCGAAATGCAGGTCAGCTCCGACGCGGCGCAAGGCACCCGCTTTGTGGCTCGTGTGCCGCTGCAACCGGCATCGCCGGTGCTGCGGATCGGCTGAGCCCGCTTCAAGCTTCAGCCGCTGGTGCCGAGCAAGGCGTTGTAAACCTTCAGATCGTCCGCGGAAAAGCAGCAGAAGGTGACTTCGCGCAGCGAGCCCGGCAGCGCTTGGAATTCACGCACGGTGCGCATCGCAATGGCGGCCGCCTGATCGATCGGGTAACCATAGACGCCGGTACTGATGCAGGGGAACGCCAGTGTCTGCAGACCGTTCGTTACGGCCAGCCGGAGGCTTTCGCGGTAGCAGCTGGCCAGTGATTCGGCCTCGCCGCGCGAGCCGCCTTGCCACACCGGGCCAACGGTGTGAATCACATGGCGCGCAGGCAAGCGATAGCCCGCCGTGATCTTGGCCTGGCCGGTCTTGCAACCCTGCAAGGCGCGGCAGGCTTCGAGCAGTTGAGGGCCGGCAGCGCGGTGAATCGCGCCATCGACGCCCTTGCCGCCGAGCAGCGAGCTGTTGGCCGCATTGACGATCGCATCGACCGCCAGCGTCGTGATGTCAGCGCGCAAGGCACGCATCTGCGGCAGTGGGGATATACGGCCGGCTTCCGGCAGCGGTGCCAAGGCCGGGTCGCGCGCGGCGAACAGTTGCCGGGCGATGTGATCGATCTCAGCGGCCAGGTGAAGGCGCTCGCGCCAATGGGCCGGAATGCCTTCCAAGCCGTAGAAGGCGCCGGCCAGCTGGCCGGTGATGGCGGCCGTGGTGTCGGCATCGTCACCCAGGTTGGTTGCCATCAGAACGGCTTCTTCGAACGAATGACTGTGCGCAAAGCACCACAGCGCGGCCTCCAGAGATTCGACACAGTAACCCGAGCCGGTGATCGCCGAACTCGGCTTGTCGAGATAAGCGCGCGCCTGCAAGGCTTGCACTTTCGGGCTTGTCGGCTTCGCCAACGAACTGATCAGCACTTGGTCGCGGCCGTGGCCATCGAGCGCGCGCATCAGCAATTCGGCCAGCAGCTCGCAGCAGTCCAGCGCTTCGGCCGCAGCGTGGGTGGTGGCCGAGCTGAGCCGCGCATGGGCCCGCACGGCTTCGCTGTTCGGGTAATAAAACAAGATGGCCGGTGCCAGCCGCATCAGCGAGCCATTGCCCGCGCTGCGCGGGTCGGTGCTGCCGGCCATCGGGTTGCCGGTGGCCTGATAACGCTGCAAGGCTTGCAACACCGTGCCGCCGATGTCGAAGCAGCTGCCGGTCGAACTCAGGTAGCCCCATTGCTGCCAGTTGAGGTAGCGGTTCATCTGGTCGGTGGCGTTGAAGCCCTGCGCGTGCAGCAGGCTCGTGGCCAGGCACAGCGCCATCGAGGTGTCATCGGTCCATTGGCCGGGTGCCAGATCGAAGACGCCACCGCCGACCATGTCGGTCACCGGCTCGAAGTGCCCGCGCCGCTCGAACTCCACCGTTGTGCCCACGGCATCGCCACATGCGAGGCCGAGCAGGCAGCCGCGATAGCGGTCGATCAGCGACGGCTTCATTCGCCATTCCTTGGGCTGAAGGTGCGTGGAAAGACCACCGCTTTGCTGCGATCGATCAGGCGGTAGCCCATCGGCGGGCGGTTGGAATCGCTTTCGACGAAGCCCGCTTCGCTGAGAAAGTCGGCCGCCATCATGCGGGTGCGAAAGCCGCTTTTGTCGATCGTTCGACCCAGCACGATTTCATACACGCGCTGCAGCTGCGGCAAGGTGAAAGGTTCGGCGAGCAGGTAAGCCGGCAGCGAGGTGTATTCGACCTTGCTGCGCAGCCGATCGACGGCCGACTTCAGCAGGTCGTTGTGGTCGAAGGCCAGTTCGGGTTTGCGCAGCAGCGCATCGACAGCGAACCACGCCACTTCGGCGGCATTCGCACCGCGGGCCAGCACCAGCCCATCGGCCGGGATCAACGCGAAATACACATGCGTCGTCGACCAGCCGCGCGGGTCGCGGGTGGCGCTGCCCCAACTGCCGAGTTGTTCGAGGTAGGGGCTGTTGATTTTGGTTTTTTCCTGCAGCTTGCGGCGCGCGCAGGCGGCGAGGTCTGTATCGATGGCGACATCGACAAAGCCTCCCGGCAAGGCCCATTGGCCCGGATGCGGCTCACGCCTTTCATTCGGGCGGCGTATTAGCAGCACCTGCAGCGCGTCGCCGAGCAGGGTGAAGATCGCGAGATCGACCGTGGTCAGCGGGCGGGGGAAATCGAGCGGAACCCGGTGGTTGGACGAGATAGTCATGTCGCTATGTAAGCGTTCGCTTGACAGTTAAATCAGTGTAGGTTGTACTGGACATCTTTGTTTCAGCTGCCCCAGGAGATTGAGGCGGCGCGGCTTCAAGGCGCCGATGCGACCGGTGCTTCGGGCCCAGCGCTCCCATCAGAAACAACATGAGCTTTCTTCCCGCCCACCTGGTACCCCTCAGCAAATTCATCAGCTTGGTGCTGAGCCACTCGCCGCAGCGCATCAACCTGGCCCTGGACGATGCGGGCTGGGCCTCGATCGATGAGCTGCTGCAAGGTGCGGCGCGCGCACGCCATGTGATCACGCGCGGCACCTTGATGCACATCGTCGACAACTGTCCCAAGCGGCGCTTCGCCATCAGTGAGGACGGCCTGCGTATCCGTGCGAACCAGGGCCATTCGGCACCAGTTGAGTTGGGGCTGATCGCGGTCGTGCCGCCCGAGCTGCTGTACCACGGCACGGCCAGCAGTTCGGTCGATTCGATTCTTCGCACCGGGTTGAACCGTGGGCAGCGCCAGCACGTGCACCTGAGCGCCAACCGCGGCACGGCCTTGTCGATCGGCCTTCTCCACGGCCCGCCGGCGATCCTGCGCATCCATACCGGCCGCATGAGCGCGGCAGGACATTCGTTTTTCTGTTCGGCCAACGAGGTGTGGCTGGTCGATGAGGTGCCGGCCAGGTACATCGAGGTGGTGGCACGGGCTCAGCGGCCCACCGTCACCCCGTCTCCCTTGTCCTGAGGTCGGAGCGAAGGCCCTCATCACCGTGGCCACCGTTGGCGCCTGAACCGACGCGCGGCGCTCAATCGAGCGTCAAACCCAGGAAGTGATCGAGCATGTGGAAATGGTCGTCATGGAAGCGGTCTTCCAGCGCGGCCAGATCGCTCACCGGCACCCAGTCGACCGACTGGGCATCGTCATCAGCTTTCACCTCGGGCAACTCGCGCTCGCCGAGATCGAAGAAATGCGCATGGGTGATGGTGCGCCCGCGCAGGCTGCGGTCGGGGTGATCGAAGACCGCCATGCCCTTCAGGCATTGGCGCATCGTCATGTCGAGCAGGCTGAGGTGGGTTTCCTCGCGCAGCTCCCGCAGCGTCGACTGATAAGCCGTCTCGCGTTGTTCGATGAAGCCGCCCGGCACCGCGAACAAGCCCTTGCCCGGTGCTTGCCCACGCTGGATCAACAGCACCCGGCCTGCGCAGCGCACCACCGCATCGACCGTCACGAACACCGGTGGATAAGGCGCTGCGGCCCAGGCCTGCTTGTATTCCTTCAACATGCGCCACTCCTGCGCCACCGCCTCGAAGTAAGGCAAGGCAACCCAGGCACGCAGAAAGTCGAGCGTGGTCGGCGGCGCCTGGTCGACCAGCGCGGCCAAGGTGGGTTCCAGGGCTTGCGCGGCACACGAAAAGATCGCATCACGCAGGTGCGTGCCATCGGCGGCCGATACCCGATCGACGGACACGACCGACCACCCCGGGAAGCTGCGCAGGTAGTCGCTCGTCGCATCCTTGAAATGGCCGACCAACGCTACGCGGCTGGCGCGGGCCTGACTCACGCTGGCAATCAACGCATCGACACCGGTGCGCACCGCGCGAACCCAGCGTGCTTCGTCGTAGTAGTCGCGCACCGGCAGGAAATGCACGCGGCTGCGCTCGTCTTCGGTCAGCGCGAGCTTGACCATCTCGGCGCGCTCTTCCCAACTGAACGGGTTCTTCGGCGTGCGGGCCTGGTGCGCCGAGCCGATCACCAGCACACAGCGCGGCGCCACTGCCAGCGCCTGCCGCAGCAACGCGAGGTGGCCGTGGTGGAAAGGTTGGAAGCGGCCCACATAAACGGCCAGCTCGTGCGATGAAGGGGAGTCGGCCATGGATCGGGTCTTTCGTTGAGCGAGGTCAGACATGCAGGGCGGCGATCGGCATCTGCCGGCCGATACCGAAGGCTCGCGCGCGAACGCGGATGATCGGCGGCGACTGCCGGCGCTTGTATTCGTTGCGGGCCACCATGCCACGGATGCGCTGCACCAGCGCTACGCCATCCTGGGTCGCTAGTAAGGTGTCGACATAACCCTTGGCCTGCTGGTACTCCCACGGCGCCAGGCGCCCGCCTTCGATCACCACTTTCAGGATCTCGTCCAGCACCTCGTAAGGCGGCAAGCTGTCGGTGTCTTTCTGCCCCGGCGCCAGCTCGGCCGATGGCGGCTTGTCGATGACGGCTTGCGGGATCAGCTCGCGCCCGGCTGCTTCATTGACATGACGCGACAAGGCGAACACCTCCGTCTTGTACAAGTCGCCCAGCAAGCCGAGGCCGCCGTTGGTGTCGCCATACAAGGTGCAGTAGCCGACTGAGATCTCCGATTTGTTGCCGGTGGTCAGCAGCAGATGGCCGAAGGTGTTGGAGTAAGCCATCAAGGCGGTGCCGCGAATGCGCGCCTGCAGGTTCTCCAGCGGCAGGCCTTGCAGCGGTCGCTTGAAGCTGGCTTCGAACTGCGCCGCATGGCCAGCCACCGCGTCGGCGATCGGGTAGGTAAAGAGTTCAACGCCGAGTGCGCGGCACAGGGTGACCGAGTCATCCACCGATCCGGGCGATGAGAACGACGAAGGCATCGTCACGGCCGACACATTGTGCGGGCCGAGTGCCTCGACCGCCAAAGCCAGCGTCAGCGCACTGTCGATGCCGCCCGACGAGCCGATCACCGCCTGGCTGAAGCCGCAACGGCGCGCGTAATCGCGCAGGCCCAGAACGATCTGCGCCTGATAAAACGCCATCGTCGAGAGGCCACTGGCCGGCACGGGCGGCAGCTCCGCGCCATCAGGCCGGCTGAAGCGGCCGTTCTCGAAGCGCAGCGTGCAAAGGTCTTCGACAAAGCGCTGCGCTTCATAGACCACGCCGCGTTGTGGTTCGACCGCGAACGATGCGCCATCGAAGACGATCTGATCCTGCCCGCCGATCTGGTTGACAAACAGCACCGGCAGCGCATGCCGCCGGCTGGCGTCACCGAACACCTGGTGCCGCTGCTCGCGCTTGCCGATGTTGGAGGGGCTGGCGTTGATCGACACCACCAAGTCGGGCGCCGCATCCTGCAGGCGCAGGAAGGGGTTGATCGCGTAATCGAGGCCGCCGTCGTTCCAGCCGTCTTCGCAGATCAGCAGGCCCACTTGCGTCTGACCGATGCGCAGCACACGCGCCACGTCGGGCCGGGGCTCGAAATGGCGGCGCTCATCAAACACGTTATAGGTCGGCAGCAGCTGCTTGGCATAGCGCAAAACCACTTCTCCGGCTTTCAGCACCAATAACGCGTTATGCAGTTTCTTGCCTGGCCCTTGATGAGGCACCGGCGCACCGATCACCCAATGCAGATCGCGCAACTGACGAGAAGCGTTCTGCAACGCGGCAATGCCCTTGGCCACACGGGCCAGGAAGCCAGATTCATCGAGCAGGTCGCCAGGGTAATAGCCGGTCAACGACAGCTCGGAGAAAACGATCAACTCCGACCCCTCGAGCGCCGCCTTTTGCGCTGCCTCGATCATCTTGCGGGCATTGCCCTCGACGTCACCGACAAAGTAATTCAGTTGTGCCACCGTCAGCTTCAACATCACAGCTCCTTCACCTGGAAGACCTGGCGCAGGTAAGCCAGAAAGGTTTCATCGGTGCACATTGTCTTGCCCGGTGAGTCAGACAGCTTCGCAACCGGCTGCCCATTGCAGCGCGTGAGCTTCATGACGATGTTCAGCGGCTTTAAGCCCACGTCGTTGCTGAGGTGGGTGCCGATGCCAAAACCCAGCTGCGTGCGATCGCCAAAGTGGCGATAGAGGCGGAAAGCGGTCGGCACGTCGAGGCCGTCAGAGAACACCAGCCGTTTGGTGTGCGGGTCGATGCGCAGCTTGGCGTAGTGCGCCAGGGCCTTCTCGCCCCATTCAACCGGATCACCCGAGTCATGGCGCAGCCCGTCGAAAAGCTTGGCGAAGTAGAGGTCGAAGTCGGCCAGAAAGGCGTCCATGCCGACTACATCGGTCAGTGCCACGCCGAGGTCGCCGCGGTATTCCTGCACCCAGTCTTCGAGCGCTGCCTTTTGGAAATCACGCAAGCGCACGCCGAAGGATTGATAAGCCTGCAGGTACTCGTGCGCCATCGTGCCGATGGGCACCAGCCCGAGCGTGCGCGCCAGGTGCACGTTCGATGTGCCCTTGAAGAACTGCGGCACCGCAGACTTCAAGCGCTGCACGACCTCTTGCTGCCAGGCACCGCTGAAGCGCCGGCGCACGCCGAAATCAAAGAATTCGAACGGATGCACGCAAGGCGGCTCGGCGCCCAAGCGGCGAATCAACTCGATCTTGGCATCGAGCCGCGAGCGGCCTTCCGACAGCGCAGCCGCTTGATCGAAGCGGCGGAAATACAGCTCGTTGACGATCGCCAGCACATAGATTTCGAAGCCCATCACATGCACTTGCGGGCCTTCGGCCACGATCTCCAATACCGGCCCGTTGGCCTGAGCGCGGATGAAGCGGCGCTGGAAACGGAAGATGCGCAGGAAGTCGACAAAGTCGGCCTTGATGAAGCGCAAACCCGCGAGGTAGGCCAACTCTTCTTCGGTGAACGACAGGCTGCACAGATGATCGAGCTGGGCGTTGATCTCAGGCAGCAGGTCGGCCAGCGGGAAGGCCGGCTCGTTGCGGCAGACAAAGCGATATTCCACCTGCGCTTGCGGGTGCCCATGCAGCAGCGTTTGCCACATCGTGAACTTGTAGAGGTCGGTTTCGAGCAGGTGTTGGATCACGGGAATCATGGGGATTTTCGGTAGCGGTTAACTGACAGCATTGGCTTGCAACTGGGGCAGCACTTCGGCAGCGGTCGCCAGTTGTACGCCACGGCGGCGCATGTCATCGATGAAGGCCTGATGCTGCACATGAAAGCCGCCGACGGCGCTCATGCAGTCGGTCAGCAAGACAATGCGTTGCGGCCGACCGCTCGGCAGGTGATCAACAATGTCTTCGGTGGTCGCCTTCACGCAATGGCTGCTGGCTTCGCCGGCGATGATCAGCAGATCGGCCGTGTCGAGTTCGGCAAGCAGCGGCCGGTTGAGCAGGGTGTGCGGGTCTTGCTCATCGGGCACTTCGGCTTGCAGCGCGCTGTAGTGCTCGGTCCAGAGGTTCGACCCTTTCGCGACCTTGCGCACCACGCGTTGGTGTTCGGTCTCCCAGGTGTTGTAAGCCTCGCGCACGTCGGCATGCACGTTGTGGCCCCAGCTGCCGATCTCGCAATGCACCGGCCACACCATCAGCGTATAGCGGCCACGCGCTTCAAGCTGATCGAGATAAGCCAGCGCGCGTGGCAGGGCTTGCGCATTGCGCGGCATGAACTCGCCCTGGCGAACTTGCGCAGCGGTGATCGCGGTGAAGGGTGTGACGGCCCCGCCATCACCGCGCTGCCAGAAGGTCGGGTGGGCGATGTGCAGGCGGTTGTGCGAATCGAGCGTGATCGTGATGCTGGAGAGGCCCAACCCGCCGTTGCGAATCAGTGCGGCCACGCGCTGCATGTCGTCATGCGCACCGCTCACTGGCAAGGCCGGCGTTTCGCGCTCGGGGCGTAACGGATGGATTGGACGATGCGTCTCGGGCAGATCGCAGAAGTCGTTTTGCGGGTCGATGATCAGGAGCTGGATCGTGCGCTTCATAGAGACCTCCGTCAGGGTATGGAGGAACTATATCGTCAATTAGATGTACTGTACAACTTATTTCTTAGCAGAAAGGTGTGATGCAGCTGTATGCCGCACGATCGGAGCGCGCCTGGTATTTGGCGTGGTGTCTGGTGTTGTGTCTGAAGAGGTCTCAGCGGCCGAGTTGCAGTTGCAACGCAACCATGGCCTTGATGCTTCCACCCGGATTCGGAATCAGCGTCATGCTGGCGTTATGCGATACCGGCACCCACATGATCGGCACCACCGACGCACCATTGCTGCCATCGCTGTCACCGAGCGCGCGGCGAAAGACCGGGTTCAGGCGAGCCAGCCCGAACGACACCTGTTGCCCGCCCCACTGCGTGCTGGTGGCCGATGGCAACCACACCGTTCGCGCATAGCCATGGGTGCGCAGCAAAGCCTTCCGTTCAATGAATGAACTGAGCTTGTAAGGCGCGGGGCTCTCGTTGGTGGCAACGTTCACTTTGAGGCCGCTGCCACCCAGCTCGATCGGCATGGCCTGCCCGGTACGCGGCAGCAAGCCGATCAGCACCAACGCGGCGATGGGCAGCAAGGTCTCGATCCGGGCCTTGAGCCCTTGGGACACCGTCGAACTGATTGCCAGAATGTGCATCGCGTACCTCGAACCACTGAGTAACTGTCTTTCGAGTCAAGCGCAGTGAAGCGATTTGTCCCAAGGTT
>CAXTCD010000179.1:0-10592 GCA_964242145.1 uncultured Rhizobacter sp. | reverse complement strand
CCTGTCTCACAGCGACTCCGCACTCGGCGCGTTCTACCGTCGCCTGTGCAGTCGCCTGTGCAGTCGCATGGACAAACCCAGCGCGAACACCACGACGGCGCACAAACTCGCGCGGATGGTGTACTTCATGCTCACTCGCGGAGAGGCATTCGTCGACCTTGGTCAGCAACGATAGGAAGAACAGCAACGCCTGCGCCGCAGCGCTCGGGTTTGAGATCAATGCAACCACTGCCGCCGCATGAAGACCCAGAACCCCATTCTGTTTCATGAGAGGTCTCGGGTGACTCTCGGCCAGCATCGATTGCCTTGTATTTGTATTCAGCCTCAAACCCATGCAACAGGATCTGTTCTCCGACCTGCCCAGCCGCCTGCCTCCCGGCTGCCTCTATCAGCCCGATTTCCTTTCGCGCAGTGACGAGGCCGAACTGCTGGCGCTGATTGCCGATTTGCCGCTGCAAGAGGCTCGCTACAAAAACCACAGCGCGCACCGGCGCGTCGTCAGCTACGGCAGCGCTTACGATTTCGATGCCGATGAGCTGCGGCCGGCAGGCGCGCTGCCATCCGTACTGGAGCCGCTGCGACATCAAGTCGCAGCCTGGCTTGCGCGCGATGCGAGCAGCTTCACGCACGCGTTGGTCGCCGAATACCGGCCCGGTACGCCGCTGGGCTGGCACCGCGACGTTCCGGATTTCGAGTGCATCGTCGGTGTTTCGTTGGCAGGCCCGGGCCGCATGCGCCTGCGCCCTTATCCGCCACAGCAGACGCGCCGCACCCATGTGATCGAACTGGAATTGCCCGCACGCTCGGTCTATGTATTGAGCGGCGAAGCGCGTTGGGGCTGGCAGCACTGCACTGCGGCGACACCCACGCTGCGCTACTCGATCACTTTTCGTACTCCACGCGCGCGCGACGCTGCCATTCAGTGGGCCACGGCCATCGTTCCGGCAACCTTGAGCCGCCCTCAGGCATGGCAGGCTCCGATTCAATATCAGGTCAGCCCGGACCCACTGCCTGAAACGCAAACGTGATCTCAAACCACCGTTCCGTCAGATCTGGCAATTCAGCGGCAGACCGGCAATGCATGCAGACACGTTTACGCGATCGGCGTGCAAATGTCACGTCTGCGTCATCTCATAGTTGACGGGTTTCGTCTGTGACCAAGGTGACTATCGGAAAGGCCTACCACACGATAGGTCGGCACATGCATTTTTTCCACGGACTTGATGAAACTCAAGGGACTCGCGCCCCGGGTGACCGCGCGAATGCCGCACCAGCGTTCAGAAAGCTCTGTTTTTTGGGTCTTGACGAAATCCCAAAAAAAAGGCGTACGAATCGAGGTTTTCTGGCACGCGATTTGCCATTGGTTGGAGCATGCCGGGGTTTCTACTCGGCCTGAACTACAAACGCCGGGGACGCTAGTCATGAAGGAAACCAGGACGCGCAACGTGGTCGAGGCATTGCCACAGGTTCACCGAACCTTGTTCGATCGCCATCCGCATGCCGTATTGGTGATCGACGCAGCCGGTGATGTTCATACCTCCAATGCCGCGGCGCAGTGGCTGGCGAGAGGCAGCCGGGTGCCGGCGCTGAATGAGCTGATGCTTGGTACGCCGCCTCATGCATTGCGCCGCAGCTTGGTCGAGCGCTGTGAATGGTCGGGCTCGCTCGACATCAGCTCGGCCGATGGCTTCGTCAGGCTGGTCGAGGCGCATTTGATTCCAATCCCTCGGCAGGAAGACGACCCGCAGCAGTTCTTGTTGATCCTTGAGCGCATGGCGACACCGCAACGCGTGCATGAAGCCGGCGACAGCAGCGACAACCGCTTCCGCCTGATCGCCGAAACCGCCCCATCGATGATCTGGCTGGCCCGTGTCGATGGCGCCTTCGACTGGTTCAACCCGCTGTGGAGCAGCTTCACTGGGCTCGACAGCGATCAACTGAAAGACAAAGGTTGGCTGGACCTCATCCACCCCGACGATCAGGCACGTTGCGACAGCGTTTTCAAAGCCAGCTTCGAAGCCCAGCAGCCTTTTGATCTCGATTTCCGGCTGCGCCGCCACGACGGTGAATACCGCTGGGTGCTCGACACCGGCGTGCCACGCCACGGGCCGGATGGAAGCTTTCGCGGCTTCATTGGCTGTTGCGTCGACATCCACGAGCGGAAGTTGCTTGAGCAGCGCCTAGCCGAACACACGCAAACGCTGCGGCTTGCCGATCGCCGCCAAGGCGAGTTCCTGGCGATGCTGTCCCACGAAATGCGCAACCCGCTGGCACCGATTGCCAATGCCGCCAGCGTGCTGCGCTCGCTCGAAGACGACAACCCGACGCTTGGCCGCTTGCGCGAAATCCTGGAGCGTCAGGTCGGCCGCCTGCGCCGATTGGTCGACGATCTGGCCGATGTGATCCGCGTGATGCAAGGCCAGATCACGCTGACCAAAGAGCGCGTGGCGCTTGGCGATTTGGTTCATGCCGCCGTCGAAAACATCCAGCACAAGCTCGATGCAAACGGCCACACGCTGCAGATCGACCTGCCGCAAACGCAGCTCTATGTCGACGGCGACTCCGTGCGTCTGGCGCAATTGCTGTCCAACATTCTTTACAACGCCGCCAAATTCACCGCACAGCCCAACGTCATCAGCCTGTCGGCCCGCCTCGAAGAACGCATGTTGCTGATCACCATCAAGGACCCCGGCCAAGGCATTGCGCCTGAGTTTTTGCCGCATGTATTCGAGCTGTTCTCGCAGGCCGAAGCTTCGACGCCGCGTTCGCATGGCGGGCTGGGCGTGGGCTTGCCGATGTCCAGGCGAATCGCGCAACTGCACGGCGGCGACGTACGCGCTTTCAGTGAGGGCCCCGGCCGAGGGGCGGAATTCGTTGTTTCTCTGCCTTTGGCTGGCCGCCTGCCCGCGCAAAGCAACGCGGCACCGCCCACCTTACCGGCCGTGCCTGCGCTTCGGGTGTTGATCATTGAAGACAACCACGACTCGCGCTACCTGCTGCGACTGCAGATGGAGATGTGGGGCCATGAGGTGCTGACCGCCTCTCACGCCGAAGAGGGCTTGGGCCTGTGCGAAAGCTTCAACCCTCACATCGTGCTGTGCGATCTGGGTCTGCGAGGCACCGACGGCTTCCAACTGATCCAGCCGATGCGCAAGCAGCTCGCGCATCGGCCGGTTCTCTTTGCGGCCTTGACGGGCTATGGGCGCGACGAAGACGAATCTCGGGCCTTGGCTGCGGGCTTCGACGCCTTTTTGCTGAAGCCCTTGAGGCCGGACAGCCTGAACTCGCTGTTCCAGACTTACGCGCGGCGGGTGGCCTGAGGGCCCTGCGGTTACCCGGGCTGGGCTCGGGCTTTGCCCATAAATCTAAACCGCGCGAACCCGTGTTGTGGGCGATCCCTGGCGAACCCGCCTGATGCCCGCGAACTAATTCCCCTGGCTCAACGTGGCCGCCTCGGTGAGCGGCTCGCCTTCAGCAGCACCCGCGTATTCCTTTAAACGGTTGTAAAGCGTCTTCAGACTGATGCCGAGCGTGGCCGCGGTGCGCTCTTTGTGGCGGCCCAGATGCTCCAGTGTGGCCAGCGTCACCTGCCGCTCGATTTCGGCCAGTGGCGTGCCCACACGAATGGTCAGAGATGGAACGCCGGGTAACGAAATCGGCGCCGATTCGCACACCGGCAGGCACGGGTCTTGGATGGTGTTTTCATGAGCCATCACGTAGGCGCGATGAACGACATTGCGCAGCTCTCGCACATTGCCCGTCCAGCGGTGCGAGGCCAGGCGGTCCAGCGCCGACGGCGCGAAATACTTCGTCAGCCCTTCCCGCTTGCCGATCTGATCCAGGAAATGCTGGGCGATCAAATGCACGTCTTCCGCTCGCTCACGAAGCGCCGGCAGGTGGATTGGAAACACATTGAGGCGATAGAACAAGTCTTCGCGCAACTTGCCAGAGGCCACGGCCTGCATCGGGCGGCGATTGGTCGCAGCGACCACACGCACGTCTGTCTCCTGAACCTGGGTCGAGCCCACGCGCATGAAGGTGCCGGTCTCCAGCACCCGCAACAGCTTGACCTGCAGGTCGAGCGGCATCTCGGTAATTTCATCCAGGAAGAGCGTGCCGCCGCTGGCGCGCTCAAAGAAGCCTTGGTGCTGCCGATCGGCGCCGGTGAAGCTGCCCTTTTCGTGGCCGAAGATTTCGCTCTCGATCAGGTGCGGCGAAATCGCGCCGCAATTGACCGCGAGGAAAGGCCGTGTCCGGCGCCGGCTCAGGTCATGGACCGTGCGCGCCACCACTTCCTTGCCGGTGCCGCTTTCACCGGTAATGAATACCGTGACCGCCGTGCCTGCCACCCGCGAAATCTGTTGGTAGACGTGCCGCATCACCGGTGAGCGGCCCCAGAGCTGACCAAAATGACCATCCTTCTCCAGGCCGGCCAACAGATCCGAAGCCTCGGCCATCAAGGCCGATGGCCGAGTCACTCGCGACAGCACGCCTTGCAGCTGCTTCAAGCTGAGCGGCTTGACAAGGTAGTCGGCCGCGCCACGGCGCAGCGCCTGTATCGAGGTATCTAGGCTGGCGTGACCCGTGACCAACACCACCTCGGTGTTGGGCAATGCCCGCGTTTCATCGAGAAGGTCCATGCCGTTGCCATCGGGCAGCATCAAGTCGAGCAGCACGATGTCTGGCTCCTGCAAGGCGATCTGACGCCGCGCGTCGCGCAGCGACCCTGCAGTCGCAACCGTAAAACCTTCCGCCGAGATCAGCATCGCCATGGTCTCAGCGGAATCTTCGTCGTCTTCAATCACTAACGCATGTGGCATTCAATTTGCTCCACCTGAACTGCAATTATCAGAATTGCGAGGGGGGCACACCCTAGCACCTGCACGTGGGGACGGTAACTGCCGGCCATCCCAATCCCAGGCACCATGACTCCTCCGCAGGGCCGTTCACTGGCGCTGTTTTCGCGTCTTCGTGACCCTGGAAGCAATGTTATGAAGCGTGCTTTCGCATCATCGTCAGGCGGCGCTGATTTGCATGTAAGACAACACCTACAAAGATCTGCAAATGGCGCCAGCTGACATTTGACACAGTTTGTAACATTTACAAATATCGGCAATTTTGCACGTAAATTGGCGCCCGCCGTTCCCCCATGAGTGGGATTGACGCTCAGAGAAACGGCTTTGTCAGCTTCAAAGCCGCGGGGAGATCGCCTTTTGCGCCTCATGAAAAACCCTTGGGCGACATCACTTGCCTGCCCGGCTGGCATCGAACGGTCTCGCGGCCACCGCGCCGAGTTTGGCAAGCGAATATGCCCATCCAGCCCTGATCAAGGTGCTGGCGGCCGAGGTTCGGCAGGCGCACGCTGGGCACCGGGCGCGGTTGGCGGCGCTAAGGTTTGAAACCTCTTTACACCAATCGCCTCCAACTGAATGGCACGAACATTTCGTGACCATTCTGGAAACCAACCTACACCGCGAAGGAGCCCCCATGACATCCAATAGCATCGGCAACGACAGCCCCCAGGACCGCATTGACGCCAACCACAACAAGGTTGCCGACGCGTCCGAACGCGCCTTTGCACAATCTGCCGAAGTGCAGAAATCGCCAGCAGACGCCCCATCGGATCAAGCTGAAAGGAATGCCGAAGCGCGCGCTACAGCTTCTCGCCTAAAGGGAAAGTCTCAAGCGCTCGATTGACGTTGACGGTCACCGGCGCCACCCAGACGGTGGCCCGGCGCGTGGCTTGTTGACTCAACAACCGAATGGTTTGGGCCCGATCAATATCTCAATCTAACTCCGATCGACGATCCATCGCCGCATCACCCCTGCGAACCAGGACAGCGCCACCAGCAGCACGATGACCTTGACCATCGATGACACAGTAAAAACCATGTGGCCAATGGAGAAAAGCTGAAAATCAAAGCCTCTGACCCCGTCTCACCAGGAATTGATTGAGTTCATGTCGACGGGCAAGCGAGCAAGCTTCGTGCGCAGTTCAGCACTGAGTCCTTCGAATCTGCTCAGCAAGTTCAGGTCAAGAAAATTCAGGCTAGGAAAGCCGCAAGCACTGCAGCTGACCTTCATTGACGGATCGGCAAGCTGCGTTGTTCAGCTTGCCGATCAAGTGGTCAACGCGAAACGATTCGGCTGACCAGCACACCGGCCAGCACGGCCAACGCGATGGACGACAGCGGGTTCTGGCGGACATGCACGCGCAGCGCTTCGAGTCGCTGCTTTTCCCAATCGCCGATCTGACCCGCCTTGGTTTCGATCGATGCCGCGGCGCCGGTGGCTGCCGAACGCACGCGCTCTACAGCAGGCCCGGCCTGCGCTGCAACACGATCGATGGCCTCATGCGCGCCTTGCGCAACGCGCTCCACGGTGGCACTGGTCGGAAGATTTTCATTCACGAAACTGCTGACTTTCGGCTCCATGGGAGACCTCCTTGTGATGTGTAAAAACAAACAAGCGCGGGCAAGCCCGGCTCAACGATCCAGAGCTTTCAATAGCTCTGCCTTGCTCATGCCCGAGCGGCCCTTGATTGCGCGGCTTTTCGCCTCGTTGTAGAGCTGCTCGCGGGTCCGACCCTGTTCGCCAGCATGCGAATGCAAGCCACCGCGCCGGCCAGAAGAGATACCTTCCACTGCACTGCGGCTGACCTCTTTCGCTTCACCGTGGCGGGCCCGCTCCTTGTTGACCGTGCGTGCCGCGATCTCTTCTGCAAGCCCTGCGCTCTTGCCGCGCTCTTCCAAGCTGGATTTGATGTGTTCGTATTGGCGTTCGCGCTTGTCGGTCCATGTGTTTTGCGGCATGTCAGGTCTCCTGAATTGGCGTCAGCTCACGATCAGATCTAGGCTCGGGATCTCAGGTTCGTTAGAGAGCTGAGTTACCGCTTCAACTGCGAAGCGCCGGCGTCACGATCACGCCGCAGGCAATGCGCGCGCCGGAGTTGCCTGCCGGCTGGCTGACATAGTCATCCGGCGAAGCATGCACGACGATCGCCTTGCCCAGCAGGCCAGCACCATTGGGCGCCGCCACTGCGCCGCGCACTTCGAAATTCACATCGGCGACGCCTTGGCCGTCCGCCCTCAACGACGGCAGATCGCCCGCATGGTGTTGACCGTATTGCGGGCCATGAGGCAGCGCGCTCGGGTTCCAATGACCACCCGCGCTCGACGCATCTGGCGCCGAGCAATCGCCGGTCTCATGGATGTGGATACCGTGTTCCTGATTCGGATTCAGCCCGCTGACATGCACTCGAATGACGACGCGATCCTTCTCTTGCGTCAGCGAGGCCACGCCACGAGCTTGGTGGCCGGCGGTAGGCGCGAGCACCGCCGACGCATCGGCCAAGTTCCCAGCGCCGCCATTGCCGGCACAACCCGCAATCAGCAATGCCAAAAAACTGGCGCTTAGGCCCATTGCACCGCTTTGCGGCACTCCCATCGAACGATGGCTAACTTCATTCCCACGCTGTACTGACCTCATCGAATGCCTGTGCCTCATGATTTGCATTGGCACACTATCGCCACCCTGACGATCGGATGGTGTAGGACAAGGCCGAGATCCGAGGTAAGTTCTTCGGCGAAGGCGCCGCGCTGAATGGACGGCGCTCGGCCCGATGCCGCGCTCATTCGCCCAGCGCCGGCCCGCGGTGGAACACCAGGTCTTCGACCGGCTGGCCGCCGACCAGATGCTGCGCAATGATCCGGTCCATGTTTTGCGGCGTCACGTCGTAATACCAGACGCCATCGGGCTGTACGCACATCACCGGCCCACCCTTGCAGGCGGCGAAACAGCTGACGCGGCTTCGCTTGACGCGCAATTCGCCTTCGTTCAGCCCCGCCGCCTTGAACTTGTCGCCCAGGCTGTCGAACAACACCTGGGATTCGCCGTCCTGCGTGCAGCGCGATCCGGTGCACACCAGCAGATGGCGCCGATATGAGCCGATCTTCGGCTTCACGGCCGGCGTGCGGGCCACCGCATCGGTATTCGGTGAGGGAGATTCTTCAGCCGTGCTCATGCGCGGTCCTTTCGTTGTTGATTCATGGGTTTGGAGTTTCTTTGATCGGAAGCCCCGCATTAAAAACTCATCTCAGAAACCAAACCGCAGACCGATGCGCAAGGTGCGTGGCTCCATCGGGTGCACCAGCCGGCCATCGAGGCCTTCGCCGCCGTTGCAAGCCGGGCCGTCATTGCGGCTGCAGGCCCCACCCCCGTACTGGATGTCATCGGCCTCGCGGTCGAACAGGTTCAGCACGTCCAGCGTGACCTGCAAGCGCGGGCTCGGCCGATAGCCGAGCTTGAGGTTGGCCATCCACAGCGAGTTCGATTTCTCGGTGTTCGTTTCTTCCAGCGCGTAGCTGCCGATGTAGCGCCAGCGCAGGCCACCGAACCACGCGCCATGGTCATCGGCCATCAATGCGAGCGAGGCCGACAGCGGGATCGCATTCGGCACCGTGGTGCTGGCCGGCACCACCGCGTCCACCGGCTGCTTGAAGCGTGCGCGCGACCAGGCCACATCGCCATCGAGCAGCAACCAACGGTTGATCTGGAAGTCGTTCGACCACTCCACCCCGGTGCGGCGCGAGGCCCCTCTGGGCTCGGTCACGCCTTCGTCACCGATAAACACCAACTCCGAATCGAGCGCCATCTGCCACAGCGTCAGGCTGGTGTTCCAGCCGCGCAGCGGCACCGCGCGCACGCCGATCTCGCTGCCGGTGGCCTGCACCAGCGCCGGCACGGTCTCGATCGCGCTGCCATCGCGTGGGTTGACCGTGCTGGTCGTGCCGCGCATGTCATTGCTGTGAAAGCCGCGGCCCCAGTTGGCATAGAACTCGGTGCCACCGAACCCATCAAACGGCCCGAAAGCCAGGCCCAGCTTCGGGCTCGCCTGATGGCCACGGGCCGTGCCGCCATTGGCGCCATTGAACTCGCCGTCTTTGGCCGTCACGCGGGCGCGCACCTGATCGAGCCGCACACCGGCCGTGCTGCGCAGCCAGGGCAGCCATGGGGTACGGGCCTCGGCATAGGCACCCCATGCCGTCTCGGCGACCTTGTCTTGCAGCACGGTGTTCGTGCGCTGCCGCGACACGGTGTCATACAAGCCCAGCGTGCCGATGCGGTCCTGGCGCAGCTGCGCGCCCAGCGTCAGCTCGGTGTCGCGCCAGCGCTCGGCGAGCCGCCAGCTGCGCAAGGCCTGGCCGCCCCAGACCACGCGCTCATCGGCCTGTTCGTGTTGATCGCCTAGCGGTCCGTTGATGTAGCCGGACGGGTTCGAGAACAAGTTCAATCCGTAATGCAGCACATAAGCGCTTGCGCGCGTTTGCCCGTCGGCGCGGCTTTGCGCCCATTCGCCCGACAGGCTAACGCGGTGCGTCTCGCCGCCGTCATTCGGCATCAGCGCGCCATAACGGCCGATCTCACCGGAGTCGATCGCACGCTGCGGCACATGTTCGGTCGCCGTCCATTCGGCGCGATAAGCCATCGCGGCCAAGGCATAACCGTCATGCTGCGTGCCATGCGACAGGCGCAGCACGCTGTTCGCCTTGCGAAAACCTTCCGGCTGATCCCACGGGCCATCGTCGGTCTGAAGTTCGATCGCGCCCAGCCATGCGTGGTCGTTGCCGGCCTCGCCATCGGCACTGGAGGCGGTGCTGCCGGCGGCCAATGCGCGCCGGTAGCGGTGCGCGCCGAGGCTCAGGTCGACAAACGGTGCAGCCAAGCTGCGCTGGTAGTCGATGCGTGCCGAGCCGGTGGTCGCGAAGTCGCCGTCTTCGGCGGCATACACGCCCTTGCGGTAACGCAGCCCGCTGACCAGCTCGGGAATCAGGAAGTTGAGGTCCATGTAGCCCTGCCCGTGCGCATGGCTGGCCATGTTGACCGGCATGCCCATCACGAAGCTCGCGAAGTCGCTGCCGTGGTCGAGGTTGAAGCCGCGCAAGAAATACTGGTTGGCCTTGCCGTCGCCCGAGTGCTGCGTAACAGTCAGGCCCGGCACCGTCTCCATCACTTCGGCCGGGCGCAACAAAGGGCGGTTCGCCAGTTGAGCGGCGGTCACCGTGCCTTCATTGGCGTTGTCGGCCACGCCGATCAGGTCTTTGCCGCGGCCGGTGACCTGCACGGTCTCAAGCGCCGTCGCGACCACCACCTCGTCGGCCTGCGCCATGGGCGTGGCAAGCGGCAGCAGGCAAGCGGCCGAGGCCAACGCGGCACCCAGCGCCAAGCGTCCGGGCTTGGAAGTGGGCATGGAAATAGAGGTAGCCGAAGAAGCACAGGGAGATGGAGAAGTGGAAGACGCCACGGGCAACACAGCAAAGGACATCGGGTTCATTGCCAAAACAGATCGAAGCAAAACAAAAAAGCGACCGGACTGTCAGCTGGCAGTGGCTGCGCCGGGAAAGCTCAAGCGTCGGAGGTGATCGAGGTAAAGGGATTGAGGTGAAGGAAGTGGCTCAGGTAATTCAAGTCATGGGCACGGCCGAGGCGGCTTCGCCGCTCCAGCGGTCCACAGACAGCAGCTCATGCAGCGGCCGGCCTTGGCGCCAGCCGCTGCGCTCGAGCATCGGCCGCGTGTCGAAGGCCTCGGCCGG
>CAXTCD010000178.1:0-10615 GCA_964242145.1 uncultured Rhizobacter sp. | reverse complement strand
GCATGAACATTGGTCGGGGCGGTGGGATTCGAACTCACGACCTACTGGTCCCAAACCAGTTGCGCTACCAGGCTGCGCTACGCCCCGAAAGATCGCAGTATAGCTCAGTCTTAGCGGTTTTTGAGAGATGCCCGCAACATCCGTTGTTGAGAGATCGCGACGCACTGACGAACGCGATTCGCATGCCACTCAAGATCGGTCTCGGGTCAACTGGTGAGCTGGCTCCAAGATTTCTCCAAGCGCTTGACGCTTATCGGCTGGGGAGTGCGCAGCTCCTGCGCGAACAGGCTCACGCGCAGTTCTTCGAGCAGCCAACGGAACTCATCGAGCCGCGCATCATGAACACCTTTGCGGTCAGCGAGCAGGCGCAAGTAGCGTTGTTCGATCGGCCTCAGCTCAGCCAAGCGCTGTGCGTCGCGGGCCGGGTCGCTGCGCCACTTATCTAGCCGCATCGTGACGGCCTTCAGATATCGAGGTAGGTGTGCCAGTTGCGCCCATGGCGTTGCAATGATAAAGCGCTTGGGAACCAGGCGGGCGAGCTGGGCCTGGATGTCGTCGCCAACCTCTTTCGGAGCGCGCGCGTCTTTCAGCTTGCGCACCGCCGCAGCGTAGTCGGCCAGCACGGCGGATGCATTGCGTGCGATCTCATTGGCGATCAGGGTCAGGCGCCCTCGCCCTTCGTCGATGCGGCGCTTGAAGCTCACCGCGTCAGTGGGCAGAGGTGCGGTCAAAAAGGCGCGATCCAATGCGACATCGATGATCTGCTCGCGCAGTTCATCGACGGTTGCCATCGACATGAACAGTGCCGCCATCTTTTGCAGATCGGGAATGTTCTTCTCCAAATACTTCAGCGCGTCGCGGATCTGCAATGCCACCAATCGCCGCAACCCCGCCTGATGTTTGGCGGCCGCCATGTCGGGTTCATCGAAGACTTCAACGATCACGTGCGTAACACGATCGATCAGCGCCGGAAAACCGACCAGCGTCTGGGTGCCGCGCCGCACTTCCATCAATTCGGGCAATTCACCGAAGCCCCAGTCGGTGTACTTGACTTCAGCGGGCGTCGGCGACTGCGCAGGTGCTGCATCGGCTTTGCCAACGGCCTTCTGGGCCGACGGGTTCGGCTTTGCAGTCTCTTCGGCTGCGGCAGGCACACGCGTTGATGCGATGCCGGGCAACAAAGCCGCCAAAGCCTGGAAAGCCGAGCGTGCCTGACCG
The DNA here is from genome assembly GCA_964242145.1 of uncultured Rhizobacter sp. GTDB lineage: Bacteria > Pseudomonadota > Gammaproteobacteria > Burkholderiales > Burkholderiaceae_C > Rhizobacter. The sequence continues at coordinate 9,397 of CAXTCD010000178.1, read as the reverse complement.
CCAAATTCAGCCTTCAACGCAGCCAGGTTGCGGCCGGTGCCAAGCTGTCGACCATGTTCATCGACCACACGAAAATTCATGAACAGATGCTGTGGCAACTGCTCGATCTTGAAGTCATTGCGCTTCACGTCAAGCTGGGTCTTGTCGCGAACACTCTTCAACAAGGCATCAACCAAGGGCCCCGCACCAAAGCCGTTGGATTCATGGACTTGGGCGATGAATGCATCGGCGTAATCCGGCAAGGGCACCAGGCGCGAACGGGGCCTTTGATGCAGGGTCTTGACGAGCGCCAATACTTTGTCCTTGAGCATGCCCGGCACCAGCCATTCGCAACGCTCATCGTTGACTTGGTTCAGCGCAAACAAGGGCACGGCCACGGTCACCCCATCCTTCGGATCACCAGGCTCGTGCAGATAACTTGCAACGCAATCCACGCCACCCATGCGCATCGTTTTAGGAAAGGCCGTCGTCGTGATGCCTGCAGCCTCATGGCGCATCAGTTCTTCACGCGTCAAATGCAGCAGCTTCGGCTGGCGTTTGACCTCATCCCGATACCAGCGCTCCAAGGTGTGACCACTGCAGACGTCGACCGGCAACTGCTGGTCGTAAAACGCGTGGATCAGTTCGTCGTCGACCAAAACGTCTTGGCGGCGGGACTTGTGCTCCAGCTCTTCGACTTGCGCAATCATCTTGCGGTTGGCAGCAAGGAAGGGCAGCTTGGTTTCCCATTCGCCATTGACCAAGGCTTCGCGAATGAAAATCTCGCGGGCGGCCGGCAGATCGACATTACCGAAGTTCACACGCCGATTGCTGTAGATCACGATGCCGTAAAGCGTCGCGCGCTCCAGAGCCACCACTTCGGCCGCTTTCTTCTCCCAGTGCGGCTCCAGCAGTTGCGTCTTGATCAGGTGCCCTGCGATGCCAGGCAACCATTGCGGCTCGATGTGGGCAACACCACGACCAAACAGGCGCGTGGTCTCAACCAGCTCTGCCGCGACGATCCAGCGGCCGGGCTTCTTGCTTAGGTGCGCACCGGGATGCTTGTAGAACTTGATGCCACGCGCGCCGAGATACCAATCGTCTTCATCGCTCTTGAGACCGATGTTGCCCAGCAGGCCAGCGAGCATGGAGAGATGAAGCTGTTCGTAAGTCGCCGGCAAGGTGTTGAGCCGCCAGCCATGTTCGGCGATGACCGTATGCAGTTGCGAATAGATGTCGCGCCACTCGCGCACGCGGCGTGGCGAAATGAAGTTCTCGCGCAACAGCTGCTCTTGCTTGCGATGCGAGAGCTTATGTTCGCCGTCCTTGCCAGGGCTTGCGCCGCGGCTGTCTTCCAGCCACTTCCAAAGCTTCAGCGTGCCGATGAATTCCGACTTATCGTCATCGAACTTCTTGTGCGCGTTATCGGCCGCTTGCTGATGCTCCATCGGCCGGTCGCGCGCGTCTTGCACGCTGAGCGACGAGGCGATGACCAGCACTTCGCTCAAGGCCTCGCGGCTGCGCGCTTCCAGGATCATGCGACCTACACGCGGGTCTAATGGCAATTTGGCCAGTTCGCGCCCGGTGGGCGTTAGCTCGTTCTGTTCATCAACGGCGCCTAGCTCATTCAACAGTTGATAGCCGTCAGCCACCGCGCGGCGTGGCGGCGGCTCGATGAACGGAAAGTCTTCCACCAAGCCAAGGCCCAGTGACTTCATTCGCAGAATCACACCAGCCAGCGACGAGCGCAGGATCTCCGGATCGGTAAAGCGCGGTCGCTCGTTGAAGTCTTTCTCGTCATAGAGCCGAATGCAGATGCCGTTGCTGACCCGGCCGCAGCGGCCAGCGCGCTGGTTGGCCGCTGATTGGCTAACCGCTTCGATCTGCAGCTGTTCGACCTTGCTGCGATAGCTGTAGCGCTTGACGCGCGCCGTGCCGGCATCGATCACGTACTGGATGCCAGGCACCGTCAGCGAGGTTTCGGCCACGTTGGTGGCTAGCACGATGCGGCGCGCGCTGTGTGATTCGAACACCCGGTCCTGCTCTTGCTGGCTCAAGCGCGCAAAGAGCGGCACCACTTCGACACCCGGCGGGTGATGACGCCGCAGATGATCGGCGGCTTCGCGGATCTCGCGCTCACCGGGCAGAAACACCAGCACGTCGCCGGCGCCTTCGCGCCACAGCTCGGTCACGCCATCGCTGATCGCATCATTGAGGCCGTATTCACGGCTTTCTTCGAACGGCCGCCAGCGCTGCTCGACCGGGAACAAGCGCCCCGACACCTGGATGATCGGCGCCGGCCCATGGCGCGAAGCAAAGTGCTGTGCGAAGCGGTCGGCATCGATGGTGGCCGATGTCACGATGATCTTCAGGTCGGGCCGGCGCGGCAGGATCTGCCGCAGGTAGCCGAGCAGGAAGTCAATGTTCAGGCTGCGCTCGTGGGCCTCGTCGATGATGATCGTGTCGTAAGCCTTCAGCAGCGGATCGGTCTGCGTCTCGGCCAGCAAGATGCCATCGGTCATCAGCTTGACGCTGGCGCCCGCAGACAGGCGGTCCTGGAAACGCACCTTGAAGCCCACATGCTCGCCCAGCGGCGTGTTCAGCTCCTGTGCAATCCGCTTGGCCACGCTGGAGGCTGCGATGCGCCGCGGCTGGGTGTGACCGATCAGACCCGTGCCGCCAGCGCCTCGCCCGCGGCCCAATGTCAGCGCGATCTTGGGCAGCTGCGTGGTTTTTCCGGAACCGGTTTCACCGCAGACGATCACGACCTGATGAGACTCGATCGCACGTGCGATTTCCTCGCGCCGGCCCGAGACGGGCAACGACTCGGGAAACGTGATCGGCGGTATGGGATTGGCCAAAACTGGCGCGCCACGGCGCTGGGAAGAATTCATCGGTCCTTCGTGCAAAATCGGCGATTATTTCAAAGCCCGTCATGAGCCTCGTATTTCCACATACCTTTGTCCCGTGGTTCCGCTCTGTTGCGCCTTATATCCATGCACACCGAGGCAAAACCTTCGTGGTCGCGATCGCAGGTGAATTGGTCGCTGCCGGCCGGCTTTCCACATTCGCCCAAGATCTTGCGATCTTGCATGCGATGGGCATCAAGCTCGTGCTGGTTCACGGGTTTCGTCCACAAATTGAAGAACAGCTTCAAGCCAAAGGCCACAGTTCCCGCTTCAGTCACGGCATGCGCGTTACAGATGCGGTAGCCCTGGATTGTGCGCAAGAAGCCGCGGGCCAAATGAGATATGAGATCGAAGCGGCATTTTCTCAAGGCCTGCCTAACACACCGATGGCCCACAGCCAGATTCGCGTGATTTCCGGCAATTTCATTACCGCAAGGCCGGTCGGCATTGTTGACGGCGTAGATTTTCAGCATACCGGGCTGGTTCGAAAGATAGATGCCGCGGGCATTCGGAGGGCCGTCGATTACGGTTCGTTAGTGATGCTTTCACCATTTGGTTTCTCGCCTACCGGCGAAGCGTTCAATCTCAGCATGGAAGATGTGGCCGCCAGTGCCGCAGACGCTTTGCAAGCCGATAAATTGATTTATGTGACCGAAGTCAAAGGCATTCCACTCGATCCCAACGACCCGAACAGTGAAATTGACACTGAACTCGCGCTGGCCGATGCTAAGAAACTGCTGGCTGCCTTGCCGAATCCCGTTCAGCCGACCGACACCGCCTTTTATCTGCAGCATGCGGTAAAAGCATGTGAAGGTGGCGTGGAACGTGTCCACATCGTCCCTTTCTCGGTGGATGGTTCTGTACTGATGGAATCGTTCACACACGATGGCGTGGGAACAATGATCGTTGACGAGAAACTCGAAAGCCTGCGCGAGGCCACGGCCGACGATATCGGCGGCATTCTTCAGTTGATTGAACCATTCGAGCTGAATGGCACTCTGGTCAAACGCGACCGCACGGAAATCGAGCGCGACATCGATCATTACAGCGTGATTGAACACGATGGCGTGATATTCGGCTGCGCTGCGCTATATCCGTATCCGGAATCACGCACGGCAGAAATGTCAGCACTGACTGTCTCCCCGAATGTTCAGGGCCAAGGAGATGGCGAGCGCATTTTGAAACGCGTTGAGCAACGTGCAAAGGCAGCCGGGTTGGATAGCATTTTTGTTTTGACCACCCGCACGATGCATTGGTTTTTGAAACGAGGTTTTGCCCAAGTCGATCCGGATTGGCTGCCGGAAGCCCGAAAACGCAAATACAACTGGGATCGCCGCTCCCAGGTGCTGGTGAAGAAACTCACCTGAACACCATCAGCAGCGCCACCCTCATTCCATTTCTAAGGAGCTTTACCATGGCCCGCACCATTCAATGCGCATACCTTAAAAAAGAAGGCGAAGGCCTTGATTTTTCACCTTACCCCGGCGAGCTGGGCAAACGCATCTACAACGAAATCAGCAAAGAAGCATGGCAATTGTGGATGAAGCATCAAACGATGCTGGTCAATGAAAATCGCCTGAATCTGGCCGATCAGCGAGCTCGCCAGTACTTGGCACGCCAGATGGAGCGCTTTTTCTTTGAAGGCGGTGGCGAACAACCTCAGGGTTACGTGCCACCGACGGCATAACTACGAACCTGTCTTCTACGAACCCCTTGAAGCGCCGGCCAGGGAAACCCTCAACAAAGAGAATCACGAGGCTTTGCATATTGGTCATTCTTTGACATAGAATATTGACACACTGCGGCAACGCTACATATTCTTGGTACAAAGGAGTTAAAACATGGCATCGCTTCAAGACTTGCTCGCTCAAAGGGCCGCACTCGAACAGGAAATCGAGGTCACGCAAAAACGTGAACGCCAAGACGCCATCAGCAAAGTCAAGGCACTGATGTCCGAATATGGTTTGTCCAGCACCGATCTGGTCGCCAAAGGTCCCAGCACCAAAGCGGGTGCTGCGAAAGGAGCCAAAGTCGCTCCGAAATATCGGAATTCGGCAACTGGTGATACCTGGAGTGGTCGCGGCCTGCAGCCCAAATGGTTGAAGGCGGCTTTGGCCTCCGGTAAAAAAATCACAGATTTCGCGATCTAAATCAAAGAACTGATAAACAGTTCTTTTCTCTTCCATCAAAAAGCCGCTGTCACCTGCAGCGGCTTTTTTTATGCCTCTTGATTTCTCTCTCGTTGTCAGCTGCGTTGCCTGGCAAGTTTCTCGGCTAGTTTGTAATTGCCCCTGCTTCTTCTTGGGCATGGACGATTGCAAATAAGGCGCAGGGCATCGCTCAAGCTTCAAAGAGGGTGGGCCGCCCGGGGCTTCGTTAGACTGCCAGGGTGATTCCTGCCACCTTTGTCCAAGACCTCCTCTCGCGCGTCGACATCGTCGAAATCGTCGGCCGCTACGTCCAGCTTAAAAAAGCCGGCATCAACCACAAAGGTTTGTGCCCCTTCCACGGCGAAAAGACACCCAGCTTCTCCGTCAGCGCCACCCGCCAGACCTATCACTGCTTTGGCTGCGGAGTCCATGGCAACGCCGTTGGTTTCCTGATGGAGCATTCCGGCATGGGCTTCATCGACGCCGTGCGCGACTTGGCGCAACAAGTCGGCATGGCCGTCCCGGAGGACGATCGTTCGCCTCAGGAGCGCGAGCGCGCCAATGAACTGAAGGAACGCCAGGCCACGCTCAGCGATGTGCTGGCCAAAGCCGCCGAGCACTACCGCAAACAGCTGAAGGCGAGCCCTCGGGCGGTCGACTACCTGAAAGGCCGAGGGCTGACCGGTGAGATTGCCGCGGCCTTCGGGCTCGGCTATGCGCCCGAAGGCTGGCGCGGGCTGGCCAGTGTGTTTCCCCACTACGACGACAGCCTGCTGGAAGAAAGCGGCCTGGTGATTTCGCAAGGCGAAGACGACGCCGAGCGCAAGCGCTATGACCGATTTCGCGATCGAATCATGTTTCCGATTCGGTCGGTGCAAGGCGATGTGATCGGCTTCGGCGGCCGCGTGATGGACAAGGGCGAGCCCAAGTACCTGAACTCGCCGGAAACGCCAGTCTTCGTCAAAGGCCGAGAACTCTACGGCCTGCATGAGGCGCGCGCCGCGATGCGCCAGCGCGGCTATGCGTTGGTCGTCGAAGGCTATATGGACGTCGTGGCGCTGGCGCAGTCCGGCTTTCCCAATGCGGTGGCCACGCTCGGTACGGCTTGCACGGCAGAACACGTTCAGAAGCTGTTTCGATTCACCGATTCCGTCGTCTTCAGCTTTGACGGCGACGGCGCTGGGCGCCGCGCAGCGGGTCGCGCGCTGGAAGCGTCGCTGCCTCACGCCAGCGACACCCGAAGCATTCGCTTCCTGTTTTTGCCGGCCGAGCACGATCCTGATTCGTATGTTCGTGAGCACGGCAGCGAGGCCTTCGAACAATGCGTGACGCAAGCGGTGCCGCTGTCTCGCCAATTGATTGAGGCCGCGCGCGACGCCTGCGACATCGAGACCGCCGAGGGACGAGCCCGGCTGCTGGCCCATGCCAAACCGCTCTGGAACGCCCTTCCTGCGGGCGCGTTGAAGATGCAACTGCAGGGCGAACTGGCTCAGCTCGCCCGGCTGAACGTGGCCGATCTGAATCAACTCTGGCACGTCAACACAGCGCCTGCCCTTGACTTCAACGACCACTTCACGCCCGGCGACGACTACGGCAGCTCTGGCGCCGACCCGCGAGACGACCTACCGCATCGCAAAGGCGAATTCACGCCGCGCAAGCGCTGGAGCGGGAAATGGCGCGGCCACGGCAAGGAAGAACCCGTTCAGCAAGGGCTTCGCAAGCCGCCCACGAGCCCGGCGGATGCCGCCGCCCGCCTGCTGTTGCTGCACAGCGGTTGGTGGGAGCTGCTTGCGGCCGATGACCATGAACTGCTGCACGAGCTGCCAGCGCCCCATGGGCAACTCTTTGCCTGGCTGGAACGCGAGTTCAATGAGCACGGCTCAAGGCCTTGGGCCGCGCTGGAGCAAGCCTTGCTGGACACCGAGTGGGCGGATCTGCAGCCGCAGCTCGTGCCACCGCTTGCCTTGGAAGACGAAATGACACCGTCCGACCTGCGCCGCGTCTTGGACGGCATGTGGGTCGAAGCGCTAAAGCTCAAAGAAAATCAGCTGGCGCTGAAGGCCGCAACCGACCCCGAAGCGCGCAAGCTTTACATCGAAGTGATGCAGCAACGCCGCAAACGGCTGCAAAGTCTTCACCCGCAAACTTTGACGTGACGCCTCGTTTCGCCGATAATCGAGGGTTTGTTACACGGCAAGAGTGACAGCAGCACCTCCGGATCCGGCCACCCTCTGACCCAGGGTCCCCTCCAAAGGCCAACTTTCCCGCAAGGACTGCACTTCAAATGATCACGCGAGCTTGCCTGTTGCTCACCAGCCCTGCCCGGCCGATGCTGGCGCGGTTGGTTCGCCTTGTCTTCACGATGAATGTTGGCATTGAATTCGCGCCGAGAGGCCGCAATTGCGGTCACCTGCGTGGGTTTGCCAACGCCAGTCACTGATTCAAGGCCGTGATGCCCACCACCATTCGAGGATTTGCATGACCGCGAAGAAGAGCGCTCCCGCCAAGACAGCCCAGCCTGCCGCTCCGTCCAAACCAGCCAAGGCCGCAAAGGCCGACACGGAGGACAAGAAGAAACCCACGGCCAAGGCCGAAGCGGCTGATGCCAAGAGCAAGGCCGCCCGCAAGCCCAAGGTAGGCGCAGCGAGCAAGAAGGAAGAGATCCCTGAAGAGGATTTCTCTGACATTGAGGCCGATCTGCAAGGCGAGCCGGTCGAAGGCGAAACCGAGTCGAGCGAGACCACCGAAGGCGGTGAAGAAAAAGTCGCCAAGGTCAAACCGCTGCGCATGAAGGTGTCGCGGGCCAAGGAACGCGCGCTGATGCGCGAGTTCGGCCTGGACGAGACCGCGTTGACGGAAGAGGAAGTCGCCAAGCGCCGCCAAGAGCTGAAAACGCTCATCAAGATGGGCAAGACGCGCGGCTTCCTGACGCACCAGGAAATCAACGACCACTTGCCTGAAAAGCTGGTCGATGCAGAAATCCTCGAAGCCATCGTGTCGATGCTCAACGACATGGGCATCGCCGTGTACGAGCAAGCGCCCGACGCAGCCACCCTGCTGATCGCAGGCGGCGGCACGACCACGGCCACCGAAGAAGAAGCCGAAGAAGCCGCCGAAGCCGCGCTGTCGACGGTCGACTCCGAATTCGGCCGCACGACCGACCCAGTGCGCATGTACATGCGTGAAATGGGCACGGTCGAACTGCTGACCCGTGAAGGCGAAATCGAGATCGCCAAACGCATTGAAGGCGGCCTTCAAGCCATGATGCTGGCCATCAGCGCCTCGCCGACCACGATCGCCGAGATCCTCACTTATGCCGACCGCATCACCGCGGCCGAGATGACGATCTCCGAAGTCGTCGACGGCTTCGTCTCGGAAGACGAAGCGGACGACTATGTGGCGGAAGAAGACGTCGACTTCTTCGATGAGGAAGACGATGACGACGGCCAAGGCGGCAGCAAAGCGCTGACCAAGAAGCTGGAAGAGTTGAAGGCCGCGGCACTGACGAAGTTCGAAAGTCTGCGCATCAACTTCGACAAGATGCGCAAGTCGTTCGAGAAAGACGGCTACCAGTCAGCGACCTACAACAAGTCGCAGCAGGCGATCAGCGCCGAGCTGATGACGATCCGCTTCACGGTGAAGACGATCGAGAAGCTGTGCGGCATCCTGCGCTCGCAGGTCGACGACGTGCGCCGTTACGAGCGCGAGCTGCGCAAGATCCTGGTCGACAAATGCGGCATGCCGCAAGACTATTTCATCAAGAACTTCCCGCCCAACGCACTGAACCTGAAGTGGGCGGAAAAGGAAGTTGCAGCCAACAAGCCGTACAGCACCATCCTTGCGCGCAATCTGCCGCCCGTGCAGGAACTGCAGAAGAAGCTGACCGACCAACAAGCGCGCGCCGTCGTGCCGCTGGAAGACCTGAAGCAGATCAACAAGCGCATGAACGAGGGCGAGAAGGCCTCGCGCGATGCGAAGAAGGAAATGATCGAGGCCAACTTGCGCCTCGTGATCTCGATCGCAAAGAAGTACACCAACCGTGGTTTGCAGTTCCTTGACCTGATCCAGGAAGGGAACATCGGCCTGATGAAGGCGGTGGACAAGTTCGAATACCGCCGCGGCTACAAGTTCTCGACCTATGCGACCTGGTGGATTCGCCAGGCCATCACTCGCTCGATCGCCGACCAGGCGCGGACCATCCGCATTCCGGTTCACATGATCGAGACGATCAACAAGATGAACCGCCTGAGCCGCCAGCATTTGCAAGAGTTCGGCTTCGAACCCGATGCGCCCACGCTGGCCGAGAAGATGGAGATCCCGGAAGACAAGATCCGCAAGATCATGAAGATCGCGAAAGAG
>CAXTCD010000177.1:0-10737 GCA_964242145.1 uncultured Rhizobacter sp. | reverse complement strand
GCTCACTATCGTCTGCTTTTATATCGGCTTGGCTTAATTGTTAACACGACCTAGGCGTCTCGAATCGGTTCATCTGGAAATGTCCGACTCAACGGCTCGAAGCGCACTACAACAAGCATCCTGTCAGCGAATCATCTTCACTGCGTACCAGGCTCCATTGAGTCGAAGGCTGTAGCGTTCGACCATCTCAAGGCATTGATGAATCCCAATGCCGTTCTTTTTTGATCGACTCTCTTGCAGGAAGGCGTGAAGCGAAGTTGGCCTGCGAAGCGCCTCATGAATGTCTACAACAAGAAAGGCATCTTTTCGAACGCAAATGACAAGCTGCAAGAGTTAGAGAAGCTTTGCAGAAGCGATTCAGAGATGTTTCTGTCGAGGTGATTGGTTGCTGCGCGCTATTCTCCGGGCGTGTATGACGCCCTCGTGGACCTTGCACATGGCATCTCTGGCGACAAAGCGCAGAGCGCGTCTGGTTTGACCGAAACAGCAGAGGCACAGGCCCCACGCAAGCACCCAGCGCCCTCTTCCTGACTTATGAGTAGGCACCCATAACAAAGGCCACCTTTCGGTGGCCTTTGTTTCGACAAGTCAGCTTACTCGTCGATCACTCACCAGCGAATCACTTGTGATAGGCCGTCTCGCCGTGCGAAGAGATGTCGAGGCCTTCGCGCTCTTCTTCTTCCGTGACACGCAAGCCAACCACCAAGTCAACGATCTTGAAGGCAATCAGCGACACAACCGCCGACCACACCACCGTCACTGCCACGGCCTGGAACTGAATCCAGACTTGTGCGCCAATGCCGTTGGAACTGACCGTTGCAGTCACCCAATCGCTGACCAAGCCCGGGCCGCCCAGTGACTGGTTGTTGAACACGCCGGTCAGCAGTGCGCCAACGATGCCGCCCACACCGTGCACGCCAAACACATCGAGCGAGTCATCGGCACCCAGCAACTTCTTCAAGCCATTGACGCCCCACAGGCAGGCAAAGCTGGCGACGAAGCCGATCACCAGTGCACCCATCAGGCCGACGTTGCCCGCGGCCGGCGTGATGGCCACGAGTCCCGCCACAGCGCCCGACGCGGCGCCCAGCATCGAGGCTTTACCTTTCATTAGCGCCTCGCCGATGGACCAAGCCAGCACGGCAGCGGCTGTTGCCGAGAAGGTGTTCATGAAGGCAAGTACAGCGCTGTTGCCGGCCTCCAGTGCCGAGCCAGCGTTGAAGCCGAACCAGCCCACCCACAGCAGCGACGCACCCACCATCGTCAAGGTCAACGAATGCGGCGTGAAGGCTTCTTTGCCGTAGCCCACGCGTTTGCCAATCATGAAGGCTCCCACCAGGCCAGCGACTGCGGCGTTGATGTGGACCACGGTACCGCCCGCGAAGTCGAGGGCGCCCCATTGCCAGAGCAGGCCGGCCTTGGCGTTCATCTCATCCACCACGCCAGCGGCGGTGTAGGCATCCGGCCCCATCCAGTACCAAACCATGTGGGCGATCGGTGCGTAGCTGAAGGTGAACCACAGCGTCATGAACAGCAGCACGGCGGAAAACTTGATGCGTTCAGCGAAGGCGCCCACGATCAGGCAGCAGGTGATGCCGGCAAACGTGGCTTGGAAGGCTGCGAACAAGAGTTCAGGGATGTAGACCCCTTTGCTGAAGGTCGCCCCCATGGCAAAGGCGCCGGTCACAGGATCAAAGATGCCCTTCATGAACAGGCGATCCAACCCGCCGACGAATTTGTTGCCTTCGGTGAAAGCCAGGCTGTAGCCATAGATCAGCCACAACACGACGATCAACGAGAAGGTCACCATGACCTGCATCAACACCGAGAGCATGTTCTTGCTGCGCACCAGCCCGCCATAGAACAGCGCCAGGCCCGGTATGGTCATCAGGATCACCAGCAGCGTGGACAGCATCATCCACGAGACGTCGCCCTTGTTGGCAACCGGCGTGGGGGCAGCCGATGCCGCAGGGTCTGCAGCCGAAGCCGCCATCGCAGGCGCTTCAGCTGACGCGGCCACGGCCGCAGAAGCCGTCGTCGGCTCGGGAGCCGATGCCGCCTGCGAATAGGCTGCGCCCGTGAATCCCAGGACCGACAGGCCCAAGGCCAGGGTTGCAATGAGTTTCTTCATGATTGGGTTGTCTCTCGTTTTCGCGTCAAAGGGCGTCTTTGCCCGTTTCGCCCGTGCGGATGCGAACTACCTGCTCCAGCGGGGAGACAAAAATCTTGCCGTCGCCGATCTTGCCGGTGCGCGCCGAGCTCTCGATGGCTTCGATCACACGGTCGATCAAGCCATCGTCCACTGCCGCCTCGATCTTCACTTTCGGAAGGAAATCGACGACGTACTCTGCGCCGCGGTAGAGCTCTGTATGGCCCTTTTGTCGGCCAAAGCCTTTCACTTCGGTCACCGTGATGCCCTGAACGCCGATGGCGCTGAGAGCCTCACGAACTTCGTCAAGCTTGAACGGCTTGACGATGGCAGTCACCATCTTCATGGTCATCTCCAGTTGCGGGGTTAGAAGGCTTTCCTGACGTCAGGCGGTACAGAATCAATATTGCTGCCGGTGTAGCTCTCAGCCCCGACGCGCTTTGCGTGAAGACTCTTCGACATGCAACGTTCTCCAGCGGTGATTTCGTGAGGGGTTGTTTCGATCTTTTTGCAGCTTCTATGCCATGGGCACGCCGCAGGGATCACGCCCCATGTTGAGACCAAACGCTTTGCACACTGCTGTGCATCGCACCAATTTGACGCCGATGTGAATTCGCATGGCGCTCAAACACTGCGTTGGTGCACAAGGCGCCGGTCGCCGTCGAAATGCATGCACCGCTTTGAGTGCATGCAGGCGGCATCCCGCGGAATCGCCGATCCCGCAAAGTTCAAACACTGCGATTGGCATCGCAATCGGAACGCGCTGATTCGACCGGTTGCGATCACATCTCTGTGCAGCACAGCCAAGCCGATTTGGCGCCGCCCACCACATCGGTTATTCAGCCACATCTACAGATCGTGTGCGTTGAAGCGTGTCTCTGATTGAGAGTCACCGCGCCCGCCGAGCGCTAGGCTCCGAGCGTTCTTATCGGCAAACGACCGCTCCACACGTGGACTACCCGCCGGAGAAGCACTCAAACACCTTCATCCACCAGAACTGCACTCACGTGCTCTTTCTGATGCTCGAAGAGTCAGGCCGATCGTGCCCTTTGCAAGTAGCCATTCAACCTAGCGCCGAACTTGATTGCACTAAAAATTTCCAACCCCTCGGATACACGGCCTGCCAACGACCAGTTAGCCAGCGTGCAATTTTGATAATTCGCTTTGCATATTTGCACGCGATATTCTTGCTCGCCTGTGATAACGCCCGAAGCGATCAAAGATTGAATGCAAATAAACTCAATTCGTATGTAAAGTTCTATTTGTAGTCATCGCCAGGGAGAACTGAATGTGGCATGCCAATTGCATCGAATAACTGTATCACTGCCGTCACATATTGCACATTCCTCTATTTCGATAACTGGTTCAAACGTCGGCAAATGCCATGAGTCGCGTAGGGATGAATAGAAGATCGTTTGGATACAAAGCTCAAAAGTGATAGTGAGCGCTCAAATCACCATTAACAACGTCAAACGTTAATAAAATTATTAAGGATTTGTTAATGGCGTACGTTGATGCAAATCTCACTCTCGCAAAGCGAGTGAAATGCGGCAACCAGGCAAGCGTGAACGATCGTGCAAATTTATTACAAAATTAATAGATTCAATTCGTCGAGATAATCAGATAAATTGATTCGAAGGAATTGCGGCGCGACCGACGCCGCAATTTTCATCTGACAACCCTCCTTCGAATCAAAACTGATCATGACCATCGAACACCAAGAAGCTGCCGCACCTGTGAAAGGTCAAAACCGTGGACCCGCACGCCGTGGCTCGTCCTCGCCCGATTTCCAGGAAACCGCGGAGCTGAAAAATCAGCGCCAGCGCGTCAAGCTCGAACGCGTTGAAGGCGATCGCAACCGCCTGTCCGACAACGACGCCGTCACCCTCTGGTACGACACTGCGAACACCACGACCGATGAAGACCGCGCGGTCTTCGAACGTGCGGTCCGCATGCGCTACACCGGCGTGATCCTGTTGCCGTCGAACGTCGAGCGCCTGGGCCCCTTGGTGCCGGGCAGCATCAAGAAAATCATTCAGATTGACGACGCCCGTGAACTTGAGGCGATCTCGCAACTGCCGCTGTTCGCCTCGGCACGCCGCGATTCCGGCACCGATGGCCAAGTGGTGATCTCCAGTCGCAACCTCGACATCATCGGCAAGCTGCAAGCCGATGGCCTGCGCACCTGCTATCGCGCCTACGTCGATGACGCACCCAGCCTGCACGCCTCGATCGAGTTCGGCAACCGTCACGACTTCCTGATGGTTCACTTCCGCGACCCGACGAACATTCCGCTCGAGCTGGTCATTGCATCGCTGCAAGCCACCGACACGGTGCTGATCAAGGAAATCGCCAGCCCACGCGATGTGGACGACGCGATCGTCTCGCTGGGTGTGATGGAAGTCGGCGCCGATGGCGTCTCGTTCTCGCCACGCGACCATGGCAGCCTCGAAGAAGTGATGCGCCGCCTCGACCCGCTGGTCGAAGAGCGCATGACGATCGAAACCGCCACCGTCATCTCCAGCCGCCCGGTCGGCATGGGCTATCGCAGCTGCATCGATGTGTCTAGCCTGTTCTCGCCCACCGAAGGCATGGTCGTCGGCTCGACGTCGCAAGGCGGCATCTTGTGCTGCCCGGAAGTGTTTTTCCTGCCGTACATGGACTTGCGCCCCTTCCGCGTCAACGCTGGTGCCGTGCACAGCTATGTCTACAACGCTGACAACCGCACCAACTACATGACCGAGCTGTCGGCGGGCAGCAGCATTGCGATGGTCGGCACCGACGGCAAGATCCGCCGCGCCGCCGTAGGTCGCATGAAGACCGAAGTGCGCCCGTTGCGCCTGATCGAAGCCGAGTTTGCCGGTGGCGAGCGCATCAACACGATCATGCAAGACGACTGGCACGTTCGGATCTTCTCCGAAGCCGGCAAGCCGCTGAACATCACCGACCTGAAGCCGGGCGAGCGCATCCTCGGCCACCGCGCCTCCCCCGGTCGGCACGTCGGTATCAAGGTCGATGAACACATCATCGAATCCTGAATCAATCCTCAAGGCCAAGAGCGTTTAAGCCCCTAGGAGCACCAACGTGACATCAACCGGCACCCGAGTTCGTCTCAATCGATTCCGTTATCCGCATTCGCGGGTCGGACTGATCGTTCCCATCGACCACGGCCTGACCATCGGGCCAGTGGAAGGCCTGAACAGCCCGCAGGATCTCGCTTCATGGATCGGCCACCCGGCCGTGACCGGCGTGCTCGCGCACAAAGGCATGATCGAACGCTTGGCTGAGCGCGACGTGCTCGGTCAGGCCGGCGTGATGCTGCAGCTCAACGGCATGAGCTCCATTTCTTCGCAGCCCGATCGCAAGGAGATGCTGACCAGCGTCGAATCGGCGTTGCGCCACGGCGCTGACGCGGTGTCGGTGCAAGTCAATTTCGACGGCGAAAACGACGCCCACAACCTGAGTATGCTCGGGTTGGTGAGCGACGAGGCGCATGCCTATGGCTTGCCCGTGCTGGCGATGGTTTATGACAAGGTCACCGGCCTCGACGCCGCAGGCAAGGTCAAGCGCTTGCGTCACCTGATGCGCATCGCGCTGGAGCTGGGCTGCGACGCGCTGAAGCTGGCCGCGCCCGACAACCTCGATGACCTGCCCACACTGCTGCGCGGCATGGACATCCCGGTGTTCTTTGCTGGCGGCACGCTGACCTCCGAGCGTTCACTGCAGGCCTTGGCACAAGGCGCGGTGCTGGCCGGTGCGGCCGGGCTGTGCCTGGGCCGCAACGTCTTCCAGCGCGCCGATCCGGTGCAACTGCTGGTGGACCTGCAGCGCACGCTGCTGGCGGCCGAAGCCAAGGTCGCGCAGCTCGAAACGGCGGTTCCCTCGCTGTCTCAAGCACCTCAGGCCGTCCTGGCCGACTGACCCGCGCGTGGCAACGCGCCTTTCTTCGAATCGAATCCAGAGCCCAACATGCTGAACCACATCATTGAATCCCCGACGGTTTCGCCCGCGCAGTTCGCGGCCGAACTGGCGACCTACGCCGAAAACTCCCGCGCCATCAACCACCCCTTGCTCGACGCCATTGCGAATGGCGAGTTCAAGGACTTGAAGGGCGCGATCACCCGCTTCCTGCAGGAGTACTACTTCTACAGCCACCGCTTCACGCAGTACCTGTTTGCCGTGATGTCCAACCTCGAGTTGCCCGAGCACCGCACCCAGCTGCTGCCGAACGCGATGGAAGAAGGCGGCATGCTCGATGACGAGCACCGCCGCGAGCTGCTTGCCGTGGGCATCAATCCCGACGACGCAGCCGCTCCGCACCCGCAGCTCTACACCCGCTTCCTCGAAGCCATCGGCCTGTCGCGCGCACAGATGCAGCGCAACCGCCCGCAGGTGATGACCGCTGCCTGGATCGACACCTTCCAGGCGCTGTGCCGCACCGGCGGCGAAGCCCAAAGCGTCGGCGCGTTAGGCCTCGGCACCGAAGGCATCGTGCGCCACGTTTACCTGAAGCTGATGCGCGGCATCTCGAAGGCCTGGCCCGACCTGAGCTCGCGCGACCGCGCTTTCTTCGACCTGCATGCCCACGTCGACGACGACCACGCCGAAGTGCTGAAGAACATCACGCTGCAATTGGCCACCACCGTCGACGGCCGCCGCGGCGTCGCGATCGGCGTGCTGCGCGCGCTGGCTGCCCGCGAAAGCTTCTTCGACCAGATGCTGGCGTTCCTGCGCGCTGCCGATGGTCAGTCTCAAGCCCAGGCTGCCGGAAAGCAGTTGCAGCCGGCGTGAAGGACGTTCGCTGATGAGCACGGCCCCATTGCACATCGTTGATGGCCACTCGCGCCTGCGCACCGACGCCGAATCGTCGGTGGCCGGCGAGGGCGTGATCACGCCATCGCCGTGGGCCAATCACCTGGCCGATGGCGGTGGGGTCGATGCGAAGCGGCTCATTCCCGCTGACGTCCCGAACCCGTACAAGGCCGATGCCCGCCGCCGTTACCGCGGTTACCGCGAAGAGGGCCCCCTGTTTTTGACGCCGGCCAAACGCGCCGGCTTGATGGGCGGCCACCTGACCCGCCTGATGAAAGGAGTTGCCCGACATGGCTGCACTGCCTGAACTCGGCGACTGGAAGTCGAAAGAAGAATTGCACGCGCTTCAGCGTACGCAGCTGCCTGCGGTGCTGGCGCGCGCCCGCGCCACCCCGTTTTATGGCGCTCGCCTCGGCAACGGGCACACCGCAGCCGACTGGAGCGCGGTGCCGTTCACGACCAAGGAAGATCTGCGCGAGGCTTATCCGTTCGGCATGCTGGGCGTGGAAACTGCCGAGCTGGCGACGTACCACGAGTCCAGCGGCACGACCGGTGACCCGACGCCGTCTTACCTCACCGAAGACGACTGGTACGACATCTGCACCCGCTTCAACCGCAATGCAGTGAACGTGCAACGTGGCGACATGGTGATCGTGCGTTCGCCGTATTCGATGCTGACTACCGCACTTCAGATGCACCGTGCAGCCGAACTGCGCGAAGCCGTCGTGGTACCGGCCGATAACCGCTCATGGATCATGCCGCACGCCAAAGTGGCGCGGCTGATGCACGACCTGCCGATCACCGTGGCCTGGTGGATTCCGACGAATTCGCTCGTCACCGCGGCCGCCGCTCGCCAGGCCGGTTATGCACCCGAGCGCGACTTCCCGTCGCTGCGCTCGCTGGTGGTGGCCGGTGAGTTCCTGAGCGAGGTCAAGCGTTCGTACATCGAGCGCCTGTGGGGCGGCATCGATGTCTACCAAGACTACGGCTCGACCGAGACCGGCAGCATCGCCGGCGAGTGCTCGCACAAGAAGCTTCACATCTGGGCCGACCGCCTGCTGTGCGAAGTCTATGACCCGGCGACCGGCCAATGCTCGCGAGAAGGCACCGGCCAATTGGTAATCACGCCGCTGTACCGCAAGGCCATGCCGCTCTTGCGTTACTTCCTGGGCGACACCGTCGACATCTCGCATGAGCACTGCGCCTGCGGCTGGCACCTACCGACCATTCGCGTGCATGGCCGCACGGTCAACCAGTTCGAAGTGCAAGGCCGCACGCTGTTCCCGGTGCAGCTGGAAGAAGCCGTGTTCTCGTTGCCGACCGACCTCGGCGTGCTGTTCTGGCGTGCGCGCCATGGCAGCTACGGGCTGCGCATCGAGATCGAATGCGAGCCGCATCTGCAGGCTCGCGCCAAGCAGGCACTGGCCGATCTGGTGCAACAGCAGCTCGGCGTGCAGGCCGACGTGGCACCGGTTGCGCCCGGCACGATCGTGCCGCTGTCAACGCTCGCCCATCAAGCCACGCCACTCAAACCCAAGTACGTGTTCGCCGATGACGAGCCCTGGGCCACCGAGTACCCCTGGTAGTGCCTGGTAATCGTTACCAAGATCCTTTCCAAGCTCTCAATTTCGTCAGCCATACCCCATTTCAAGAGGACATCACCTTGAGTACGCAAGCCACCACCTATCTCTCGCAGGACATTCTGGATCGCCTGCACGACGACCCCGCACTTGGCAGCGGCAATGTGCTGCATGTGGCCGTGCGCGAGAACCCGAACCTCGATGAAAACCTGATCTGGCTCGACAAGGAAATCGAGCTGTTCGGCGAGAAGCACATCTCGTTCAGCCTGCGTTCGCTCAAGCGAATCGTCGACCAGTACGCGGCCTGGTACAACGAACAGGGCGTGGGCCCGAAGGCGCCGGTTGCTATCTACCTGGATAACAACTTCAAGAACTTCATCCACTACAACGCACTGACGGGCCTGGGTGCTGTGCCGATCCTGATCAACGGCAACCTGAAGCCCGAGATCAACGGCCTGTTCCTGGACAAGGTCGAGCCGGTCGGCTTGGTCACTGACCCCTCGCACTTCGATGCGATGCAGCCGCACCTGCAGAACCGCCGCCATGCGATCCGCTTCGTCGTGGCCGACTCGCAGATCAAGGCACCGACCAAGCCTCTGCCGGCCTGGTACCCGTTCCAGCACACGCCGAACGACCCGACGCTGGTGTGCCATTCGTCGGGCACCACCGGCATTCCGAAGGGCGTGATCAACCATCACCACCAGTACTTCGTCGGCCCGCGCAGCCGCCTGAAGGTGCCGATGACTTCGCCGCAGCGCGTCCTGAGCGCCTTCCCGCACACCCATTCGGTGGGCGTCTCTTACCTGCTGCGCTCGGTCCTCCTCGGCCTGCCGACGATGGTGGTCTCCGATGTCACGCCCGACAACGTGCTGCGCAACATCGAGAAGTTCCGCGCGACCACGGTCGGCGCCTTCTCTGCCGTCTATGCCAAGCTTTCCAAGGCCGACCTCGGCCGCTATGACCTGAGCACCGTGGCGCATTGGGGCAACACCGGCGACAGCGCACACGAAGCCCATGTGAGCAAGCTGATCCGCGTCGGCAGCCGCCTCGTCGGCGGCAAGCGCGTCGAAGGCTCGGTGTTCATGGACACGCTCGGCTCGTCAGAACTCGGCTACTCGATGTTCCACAAAGAGCAATCCGTCGGCAACGAGAAGTACGACCGCTGCATCGGCAAGCCTTATGGCTTCGTGAAGGCCGCGATCCTCGACGACAACGACAACGAACTCGGCCCGAACCAGATCGGCTCCATCGTGCTGAAGTCACCGTCGATCACGCCGGGCTACTGGAACGATTCGGTGCTCACCTATCGCTTCCAGCGCCGTGGCTACTTCTTTGTCGGCGACGTCGGCTACTACGACGAAGAAGGCTGGTTCTATCACCTGGACCGCGCCGTCGACGTGATCCACAGCAGCAAGGGCCCGGTCTATACGCTGCGCATCGAAGAGAAGGTCCAGCTTGAGTTCGACGATGCGATGGACGCGTCGGTGATGGGCTTTGACGCTGGCGACGGTGGCAGCGCCCCGGTCGCTTTCGTCTGGCCGGTGGAAGGCAAAACGCTGGACGCCGCGACGATCCTCAAGACGCTGAACGACAAATACCGTACCCCGACGCGCGATCATTTCCTGAGCGCCGTCGTCGTCGTGCCGATCGAGCAGATCCCTGTCGGTACCACCGGCAAGATCCTGAAGCGCCAAGTGCGCGAAACCTATAAAACCGTCCTGACCGACGCTTCGTCGCGTCAGAAGCTCCCAGGCAATATCGCAGTCGCAGTCTGAACATCATGGCAACACAAAGCACCACCGCCGTCGCTCAATGGAGCGGCGATCTCTCCGGCATCGGCACCATCGAAGCCGCCAGCTTCCGCAACGAAATCTCGGTTCCGGCAAGCATGTCGGGCCGCGGCGTCGGCACCAATACCGAAGACCTGCTGGTCTCGGCAGCCGCCACCTGCATGTCGATCACGCTGGGCATCACGCTGACGCGCAACAAGTTCGCCTATGACTCGCTGCGCGTGCGCAGCACCGGCCATGTCGAGTTCCAGCAAGGCCTGCGCTTGGTCAGCATCTTTCACGAAGTCGATGTCGTGATCGACGAGCAGTTGCGCCAGTCCCCGGATCTCGTGGATGCGGCGGATGACCTCCACCATCACCGACTTCTCGGTCTCGCTCAGGCCTGCGGCGGGCTCGTCCATGAACA